>PMTP01000173.1 GCA_003167305.1 Acidobacteriaceae bacterium | reverse complement strand
CATTAGACCACGCAGACTTCAAAAAGTCTCAGGAAAAGTTCGTTTTTGTGATCAAATCTCCTTCCGGGAACCAGGGAGACCTCTGATGTACGGTCAGTCGTAGGATGCAGTTCCCTTGCCAGAAGCCGCACAGATGCTCGAAGAATGTATCGGCCAAGCAGGAGGAAGGTGAGCAGGACGAACTGAGGAAGGAAGGAAGCATTCGTNNACGAAGACCTGTCGCTGGGGACCCCGGTTCCGCTGCGCTACGCTCAGAATGATAGCGCCAAGGATGGGGCACCCAGCATTGGAGCTAAGAGCCGGTTTCGATCACTCCGGTTTTTAATCCTGCCTGGGCGCGGGATTTTCATTTTTGATGGCGGATTCGATCTGCTTCCACAGGTTGTCGGGCGGCTCCACGATGGGAAAAATCAGGCGGGCGGCCTCGGCTATGGTTTCCAGATCGGCGAGCAGTGCGCGGCAGAGTGCGCAATGCTGGAGGTGCGCATGGGCGGCCAGGCTCTCGCCGGAGCCGATCATCTCCGGCAGCTGGGCCAGGAATTCTTGGCATGTCATGGGGTTGGCTTCTTCGGTCATGGCCGCGCCTCCTGCCGGGGAAGGCTGTGCAGAGCCTCGCGCAGGCTGAGCCGCGCCTTGTGCAACTGGGACTTGCTGTTGCCGACGGAGCAATCGAGCATGGAGGCGATCTCATGGTGCTCATAGCCCTCGATGTCGTGGAGGACAAAGACAAGGCGATAGCCGGCTGGCAGATTGCCGACAGCTCGCTCCAATGCCATCCGGTCAATGGAGCCGGCTAGCGACAGGTCGCGAGCGCCGAATCCCCGACCGGGGCTTCCTTTAGGATCAGGTTCCATGGCTTCATCCATCGAGATGAGGGACAATCCTTTCTTCCTCAGGTGCATCAGCACAACGTTAATGGCCAGCCGGTGCAGCCAGGTGGAAAAGGCCGAGTCGCCGCGGAAAGTGTCAATCTTGCGGTGCAGTTGCAGAAAGGTCTCCTGGGTCATATCCTCGGCTTCGGCCGTATTGCCCACCATGCGCATACATAAAGAGTAGATGCGCTTTTTGTGCAAAGAGTAGAGTTGGGCGAAGGCGCGGTGGTCTCCGGCCTGGGCCTGGGCAAGGAGATCGGCTTCGCTGGGATTGAGCAGAGACGCGGGGGGAGCGGCTTGAGAGGCAGAGTCCGTGATTGGAGGGTCAGGAGCCATGAGTACCATTCAAGCTTCAGTGGGCGCCTTTTTCGCGCAGCAGTTTCACAATCTCAGTGTTGCCCTGGCCGAGGGCCAGAATCAGCGCCGTGTTGCCGAGTTTGTCCTTGGCGTCCATCTTGGCGCCCTTCTCATGTACAAAACTGTTTGAGACTTGGGTCTTCTCCATACTTTCGCCAAAACTCGCGAGGACTGGTTTACCATTTAGCAGGTTAGCCACCGCCCTTCGACTATGCTCAGGGCAGGCTTTCGCGGTGATCGCAAGTTAGCGAGTTAGCGGATTCATTGTCGGCGTAACTTGCAACGGCAAGTCAGGCTGCTCCTCATCTTCGCGAACGGTCAATGCGATACATTGTTCAACGACAATCTGCTCTAGTCTCTCAGTCACTGGCGATTATAGTTCCTGCTGATGAGAGCGACTGCGTTCGGCACTTTTCCTCGTTAGAATAGAGGGATAGGGACGGTGATCGACGACGACGGATCACCGGTAACGGTTGTACAACGGGGCGCTTATCCTCGTGTTTTTTTGGGGAGATATGGTTTTGAAGGCAGGGCCAGCAAGGCAATGCGGCAGTCGGCCGGGGTACGGCATTCTTCTGGCCGGCCTCCTTGTCTTCGGGATTTGGGGCGGGAGACTCGGCTGGAGCCAGAGTGGCCCGAGCGGCGAAGCTGCCAGCGCCGTTGACGCCTCTGGCGCGGCCGCCGATCCGGCGGCTGAGACGCCTTCCGACTCCCTCGCGCAGTGGGAGGGATTGCCGGTGCGGCGCATCTCGTTCGAGGGGGTTTCGCTGGATCGGCTCGTCCCGCTGCCCGGCCATTTGACCCAGGCCGTGGGAGCGCCCCTGAACCGGGAAGAGCTGAAGAAGAGCCTGCGCCAGCTCTTTGCCACCGGCCTCTTTGAAACTATTGCGGTGGAGGGCGAGCGCACAGGGGACGGCGTGGTTCTGGTCTTTCGCGGAACGCCGCGCACGTTCATCGGCGCGGTCAACGTGGATGGCGCCAAGTCCGTCACGGTCAATACACAATTGGAGCGCGCCAGCCAACTGGCGCCCGGCGCCCGCTATACCCCGGCCAAGCTGAGTCAGGCTCTGGAAGAGATGCGCGCCACGCTTGCTCGAGACGGCTTCCACGAGCCGGTCATTACACAGGCCCTGACTGCCCACCCGGAGGAGCAACTGGTTGACCTTGCGTTTCATGTGGTTCAAGGACCGCAGGCGCGGGTGGGCGCGGTGCAGGTGACGGGCGATTCGGGGATGAGCGTGGAGAGTTTTCGCCATCATGCGCATCTGAGAGCCGGTGAGCATATGGACCACGATACCGGCAATCGCGCCCTGGCCGGAGTGCTGAAGGTCTACCAGAAAGAGCAGCGGCTGGAAGCGGAGATCAAGCTCGAATCCCAGCAGTATGCCGCGCAGAGCCAAAAGGCGGAGTTCCGCTTTTCCGCCAACCGTGGACCGGTCGTCAAGGTACTGGTCGAGGGCGCCAGCCTGGACGCCGGGCGCGTGAAGCGGGTGATTCCCATCTTCGAGGAAGGGAGCGTGGACGACGATTTGCTCAACGAGGGCAATCGCCGGCTGCGCGACTATTATCAGCGGCTGGGCTACTTCGACGTGAAGGTCGAACACGAACGGCAATCCACGACCGCCGAGCAGGTGACGATCCTCTACAAAGTTCGGCTGGGGCCGCGGCGGCGCGTGGAAAAGGTATCGATCGAGGGCAACCGCTACTTCGACTCCGCCACGCTCCAGGAGCTGCTCAGCGTGCATGCCGCCGATGTGATCGACCGCCATGGCGCCTACTCGCAGGCGCTGGTGACCGCCGACATCAACGCTTTGCAATCCGTCTACCACAACAACGGCTTCTCCCATGTCAGGATTACCCCAGAGACCAGCGCCGGAGCAACGAAAGCGGGAACAACGGCTCCGCTGGCGGTGGTTTATCGCATCGAGGAGGGAGAGCAACTGCGCGTGGGCACGGTGCGCCTGGAGGGAAATGATCACGTGGACGCGACCCGGCTCTCTGCGCAACTGAACACGGCTGCAGGGCAACTGCTTTCCCCGGAGAACCTGGCCGGAGACCGGGACGCGCTGTTGACCGACTACATGAGCCGGGGCTTCGACCAGGTGAAGGTTGAGGTTTCCCAGCAGATTGAACAGTCTGAAGCCAGCAAGGTGGACGTGGTCTTCCACATCACCGAGGGCAAGCAGGTTTTTGTGCGCAAGGTGCAGCTGACCGGACTGCATTACACGCGACCGGATACGGTGGCCAAGGCCATCACTCTGCATCCCGGCGACCCGCTCAACGAGACAGCGCTGATGGAAACGCAGCGCAATCTCTACGAGTTTGCCCTCTTCAACGAGGTTGATCCAGCCATCGAGAACCCCACTGGCGGCGAAGAGTACAAGACCGTGTTGCTTCAGGTTGTGGAGGCGCGGCGCTGGGCTCTCACCTATGGCGGCGGCCTCGAGGCTCAAACCGGAACGCCGCAATACAACTGCGGCGGCATCATCGCCAGCGGCGCCATTTGCAACCCGAACGGAAGGACCGGCGTGAGTCCTCGAGTCCTCGTGGACATTACCCGCAACAATCTCTTCGGCCGGGAGCAATCCGTCTCGCTGCGCGGCACCTACGGCCTGCTGGAGCAGAAGCTTGATCTGCTCTTCCAGAACCCGCACTTCGAGGGAAACCGGAACTTCGGCCTGACCTGGTCTGGCGGCTATGCCAACAGCCTGGACGTGAGCACCTACGTGGCCTCCAAACTGGAAACCGGAGTGCGCTGGACCGAGCACTTCAATTCGCCGGGGTCGCGCATCTCCAAAGCCAACATCTTGATCTATGAATTCAACTTTCGCCGGATCAAGGTGCAGGCCAACAGCCTGCAGGTCTATCCCGGCGAGATCGCGCTGTTGGCCACGGCGGTGCGCGTGGCGGGTCCGGCGCTGACCTGGATTCGCGATACCCGCGACNNCGCCTCGACCTGTCGAATTCGAGTTATTACCAGTTCGACAAGAGACGGATCGTGCTGGCCCGCAACACACGCTACGGCCAGGAGCGGTCCTTTGGCAAGCTCGAAGACGAGCTGATTCCGCTGCCCGAGCGGCTTTATGCCGGCGGGGCCACCTCGCTGCGGGGCTTCGGCTCGAACTCGGCCGGGCCGCGCGATCCGGAGACGGGTTATCCCATCGGCGGGGCGGGCGCGCTGATCAACAGCACCGAGTTGCGCCTGCCACCGGCCACGCTGCCCTGGATCGGCAACACGGTCAGCTTCGTGCTTTTCCACGATATGGGAAACGTCTTCACCAACGCCGGAGATGCCTGGGCCAGCGCTTTGCGAGTGCGCCAGCCGGAGCGCGATACTTGCAAGGATTTAGCCACAGTCGGAAACGCCAAGAGTTATCTTCCTGCCGGCCCAACAACCTCTACAGGCCAGCAAGGTACGTGCAGCTTCAACTACTTCTCCCATGCGCCGGGGCTGGGTTTGCGCTACCATACGCCGGTCGGACCCATCCGGTTCGATTTCAGCTACAACCTGAATCCGCCCATTTTTCCGGTGAATTACAACTACTCGCTTACGCAACCCGGATCAGATCCACATGTGGGCGAGGGCACGCACTTCAACTTCTTTTTCAGCCTGGGAGAGAGCTTCTGATGAGCAAGCGGCCTACAATCCGGCTCAAGAGCAAGCCCGGACCCACCTGCGTGGGCGCGATGGTGGTATGCCTGGCTGCCCTGGGAGCCATATCGGGTCTGGCGCAAAGCCCATCTCAGCCGCCGCCTCCCGCCAACACCGTGGTGCTCGACCGCGTGGTGGCAGTAGTCAACAACCAGGCCATCCTGGCCAGCGACGTGGACGAGGAGGTGCGGCTGTCGGTGCTGGACCCCGGAAGGACTGGACTCGGCGTGCTCACCCGGCAGCGCGCGCTGGAGCAGTTGATTAGCCGTGCGCTCATTCAGCAACAGGTCCGCCAGGAGGATGCGCTGGCCATGGAGCCCTCGCAGGCTGAGGTCGATGCCCGTCTGGCAGAGATTCGCAAGCAAGTGCCCGCCTGCGTTCACCTCAACTGCGCCTCGGAGGAGGGATGGAAGGCCTTTTTGGCCGCGCGCGGGCTGACATCGGAGAGGGTCCAAACCTATCTGCGCCGCCGGATCCAGATTCTGCGCTTCATCGAAGAGCGCTTCCGGCAGGGAATTCGCATTGCCCCCGAGGAGATCGAAACCTACTACCGCGAAACGCTGCTGCCGCAGTATGCTCCGGGCGAAGCGATTCCGCCGCTGGCCGAAGTGGCCCCGCGCATTCAGGAGATTCTGCTGCAGCGGCAGGTGAACGCGCTCTTCGGCGACTGGCTCAAGAACCTGCGCAAGCAGGGGGACGTGGAAGTGCTCGACCCATCGCTCGAAGCTCCTGAAGCCCCGGATGGAGCAGGGAAGGGAGGCTCATGAGCGATTTTGAATCCACGCCTCCGATTCCTGCCGAGACCGTTATGCCCGACGCGCCGGAGCCGACTGCAGAGCCAGAAGCTCCCCGCCCAAGCCGTCTGCGCCGCTTCTTCCTGCGCCATCTTCCCTTGACGGTGGCCGCGGCAACGGTTTTGCTGGCGATTACTCTCACAGGCCTTTATTATTGGGCCAGTTCGCTCGGTTTTGAGAATTTTGTCCGCCGCCAAATCGTGGCCAAATTGGAGGCTGCCACCGGCGGGCGCGTCGAGATCGGCTCCTTCCACTGGCATCTTCTCAGCCTGGAGGCCGAGGTGGACGGCGTGGTCATCCACGGCCTTGAAGCTCCCGACGAAGCGCCCTACGCCCAGGTTGAGAAGGTGCGCGTGTCGTGGAGCAAGGTGGGATTCTGGATTCCGCGCTTTCCCTTGCGCGAACTGGTCATTTTCCGGCCCCATGTGCACCTGATCGTCTACCACGACGGCTCAACCAACCAGCCGCAACCCCGCAAGCCAAGAAAACCGGACAAGCCAGCGCTGGACAGCTTCTTCGATCTGAAGGCCAACTTCGTTGCGGTCGAGCAGGGCGTTCTGGATTACGAGAACCGCGCCGCGTCCTTCGACTTCCAGGACCGGCACATCCCGCTTGACTTCGCCGCCAGCGACCTCTCAGTGCGCATGGCCTACGTGCCGGGCACGACCTTGAATCCGGAGTTCTATCGGATCGAGGCCGGAGTCCGCGATCTAAACCTCGCGCGCGGCAGTCGCTCCAATCCGGGCAAAGCGCCTCCGCCGGAGGTACAGGGATTTTTCCAAGCCACGCTGGAGCTGTCGCGCACTACGGCAACCCTGCGCTCGTTGCGCGTGACCGCAAGCGGCCACGGCATCAAGGACCGGACTCTGGAAATTTCCGGCGTCCTTGAAGACTTTGCCCATCCCCGCTGGCAGGCCAAGGCGGCCGGCGAGCTGGACCTGCGGCAGGTCGACCCTATTATCGGCTATCCTTTTGCGCCGCGGGGCCTTGCTCATCTCGACCTCATCGGGGCCGGAGAGGCAGGGAGCTTTCGCGCCGATGGCAGCCTCAACGTCGAGGACGGCTCTTACATCGGGACAGGCGTCGTCGCCACGGGCTTTGGACTCGATGCGCGTATCCATGCTGATCCTGAGGAGTTGCTGGTTACCTCGATCGTTCTTCGCATGCGCCAGGGCGGCCAGATCGCGGGCGACCTGGCACTGGCCCATTGGCTGCCCACGCTTCCGGGAGCAGCCTCCCTGCGATCAGCCGGTATGGCCAACGGCAAATCCCGGGGCGCTCGAAACCAGCCCGCTCTCCCCGCCAAGCCGCTTGTGCCGTCCGATGAGATCACCCTCCCGGTCAACGGCAAGGTGACGGCAGAGTTCAAGGACGTCGCTCTGGACACTCTGCTGGAGATGCTTTGCGACCCGCCCTTCCAGAATCTCGGCTTCGACACGCGCGTCAACGGTCCTGCCGATGCACTGTGGATCAATGGCGACAACCGCACCCTCTCCGTGAAAGCCTTGTTCGTCCTCAGTCCGCCAGCACAAACGGCGCAAGGGAAATCCGGGGTCCCCAGCGACAGGTCTTCGTCGCTGGGGTTGGGGATGGTTCCCGCCAGTGGCCTGATCGACGCCACCTACACCCAGCGCGACGGGGCGGTCGATATGCGCAAGCTGGAGCTGAACACCCCCGCCAGTCAATTGAAGGCGCACGGCCATCTGGGCGCCTATCCGCGCACCAGCCCCTCGGCCTTCGCCGTCGAGTTCCATTCCAGCAACCTCGGCGAGTACGATACCGTGCTGCGCGACCTGGGATTGAGCCGCAACGGGAAGACCGGAACCGCTGCGCTGCCGGTGGCTCTCACAGGGCGGATGGATTATCTCAATGGATTCTGGGCCGGCTCGCTCGTCGATCCACACCTTTCAGGCGACATGAAGGCCACGCAACTGGCCGTCGAATTGGGGGCGATTTCCACAGCCAATTCCAGCCAGCCACAGGTTCTTCGCCTGGATTCGGTCGAGGCCTTCGGCAGATACTCGGCCGCCCGCATCGACCTAGCCCACGGTGTGCTGCGCAGCGGGAACGCCGCGATCGACTTCAGCGGAAGCCTGATCGCGGCTTCGGTTCCGGCCACGCATGGCGGTATCGCGCCCGTTCCATCCTTCGACGCCAATTCAGTGCTTCATCTCCGCCTGAGCGCCGGCAAGGTCGGCCTGGACGATCTGCGGCCCTTCACTGGTCCGAACCTACCTGTGGCGGGCTCTCTGGATGCGCAGCTTCAACTCGATGGACCCCTTCACGCGCTGGGTGGCTCCGGATGGGTCGAGATGGATAAGGGCAGCGTCTTCAGCGAACCCGTGGATCGCATCCGGGCGCAAGGCACACTGGCCAACCAGACCATCAACCTGACCTCGGTTTCGGTGAGCAAAGAGGCCGGCAAGATCACGGCCGCCGGCAGCTATAACCTCTCATCTCACTTCTTCCAGTTGGACGCTTCCGGCTCGGGGATCGAAGTGGCACGCATCGAAGCTCTGCGCCGCATGGGCGTGGCTGTCACCGGCAAGCTGGGATTCACCGTGAAAGGCGAGGGAACGCCGGAAGACCCGCGCCTTGAAGCCCACGCCACTTTGCCCGGCCTGACGCTGAGCGGAGAATCGCTGGGCAATCTGGAGCTGGCGGCCCACACCGCTAACCGCGCCGTCACTTACGACCTGACAACCCTGCTGGAGGCGGCCGACTTCAGCGCGCGCGGCCAGACGGCGCTCACCGGTGACTATGCCACCCAAGCCAAAGTTGAGTTTTCGCGCTTGAACATTGGCGCGCTTTTCAAGCTGGCTCATGTGGAGGGCCTCAGCGGGGAGTCCGCGCTGGCTGGTACGGCCACTATCGAGGGGCCTCTGGCGCGGCCCGAGGAGTTGCGAGGCGAGGCGCGCATCCAGCAGTTGGCGGTCACTGTGGCCGGCGTTCCTCTGCAAAGCGAGGGAAGCATGCACGCCACGCTCGACCATACCCTCATCCATCTCGACCCTTTGCACGTGACCGGCGAGGAGACTGACCTGCACATTCAGGGCAGTCTCTCGCTCAAGGACAAGAATGAGCTGGACGTTACCGCCAGCGGCGCTATTAATTTGAAGCTGGCCGAGACGCTGGACCGCGACCTCACCGCCAGTGGAAACACCACCTTCCAGGTGGAGGCGCACGGACCGCTGATGGATCCCAGCCTGAGCGGGCGGATCGACTTCCAGGACGCGGCGCTTTCCCTTGAGGACGTGCCCAACGGCCTAAGCCAGTTGCATGGAACGCTGGAGTTCAACCAGAATAGGCTGGAGGTCAAGTCGCTGACGGCTATGAGCGGCGGCGGACTGCTCAGCGTCGGCGGCTACCTGGCCTATCAGCACGGCCTTTTCGCCGACCTGACGGCCACCGGGACGGGTATTCGCATCCGCTACCCGCAAGGGGTGAGCTCCCTGGCTGACGCCCAGCTTCACCTTCAAGGGCAACAGAACAACCTGCTGCTCTCAGGCGACGTGCTGATCACGCGCTTCACGGTCAGCCCCGACCTGGACATTGCGGCGCTGGCCGCGCAGACGGCCGCCGTCGAAACCATTGCGCCACTTGACGCTCCGTCCAACCACATCCGGCTGGACGTGCACATCGCCTCTTCGCCGCAGTTGAACTTCCAGAACGCTTACGCCAAGCTGGCCGGCAACGTTGATTTACGCCTGCGTGGCACTGTAGCCTCGCCCTCGCTGCTGGGCCGCGTTTCCATCACCGAAGGCAGCGCCATCCTCGCCGGAACCCGCTATGAGTTGCAGCGCGGCGACATTTATTTCACCAACCCGGTCCGCATTCAACCCTCCATCGACCTGAACGCCACGGCACGCGTCGAGGACTACGACATTACCCTTGGACTACACGGCACTCCGCAGCAAATGACAGTCACCTATCGCTCCGATCCCCCTCTGCCGGAGGCCGACGTAGTGGCTCTACTGGCTCTGGGCCGCACGGGAAACCAACAGCGCCTTTACACCCAGCAGCAACAGCAGGCCCTCGCCAACCCCACCACCGACGCCTTGCTTGGCGGCGCTCTCAACGCCACGGTCAGCTCTCGCGTGCAAAAGCTCTTCGGCGCCGGCAGCGTCAAGGTGGACCCCAACTACCTCGGCGCCCTGGGCAACTCCACCTCCCGCATCATCGTCGAGGAGCAGTTGGGCTCCAACGTCACCCTCACCTACGCCACCAACGTCAACACCACCGCCCAGCAGCTCGTTCAGGCCGAAATCGCCATCAACCGCCACGTCTCGCTGCAGTTGGCCCGCGACGAATCAGGCGTCTTCTCCGTGGTGATTAAAGCCACGCGACGGTTCCGGTAGGGAATAGGGAACAGGGAATAGGGAGAATGCTGGGTGCCCCATCCTTGCGCCTTTTTTCTGGCGCAAGGGTGGGATACCACGAACCTCAACCGGCGTTTCGTCAGAACTTGACTGCCGGGGCGGTTTTCGCGCCGGGGCTGGCCTCGAAGAAGGCGTTGTTTACCTGGAATCCGGCGATGCCGGCCCAAATGCTGTTGGGGAATTGGCGCACGAAGGTGTTGTAGTCACGCAGGGCGTCGTTATAGCGCTTGCGCGCCACGCTGATGCGGTTCTCGGTTCCCGCCAGCTCGTCCTGCAGGCGCATGAACTGGTCGCTGGAGCGCAGTTGCGGGTAGTTTTCGGTGAGCAGCAGCAAGCGGCCCAACGCCGAATCCAGCTTCCCATTGGCCTCGATCTTGCCCGCCGGTCCCTGTGCATTCAACATACCCGCGCGTGCGTTGGCGATGTCGCCAAAGACCGTGCTCTCCTCCTTGGTAAAGCCCTTCACGGTCTCCACCAGGTTGGGAATCAGGTCCAGCCGCCGCTGCAACTGCACGTCCACGTCCGACCACGCAGCCTTCACGACCTCATCCTTGCTGACCATCTGGTTTTTGGCGCTCACATAGCTGCCGAAGACCATCAGCAGGGCCAAAACAAAAACTCCGACCACTCCCAGTGCAATCCACAGTCCACGACTCATGTTGTCTTTTCTCCTCCGGCTCGCGTTCACGCAAGCCCCTTCATCGAAATTGAAATCTACCAGCTTCCACCGGCTCCGCCGCCGCCAAAGCCGCCGCCGTCGCCGCCAAAACCACCGAAGCCCGATCCTCCGCCACCTCCGAAGCCGCCTCCGCCGCCCATCCAGGGCCCGCCGCGAAAGCCGCCAAAGAGGCCAAAACCCAGCAGAAAGCGCAGCAGGTGAAAGCCGCCAAAGAAGATCAGAATGACGATCAGTAAAATCAGTTTGCCGGTGTTGAACTGCGGCCGAGCCGGCTGCTGGCCGACCAGGTCCGGCTCATCCTGCAGCGTGACCTTGGCGTCGGCGGCAATGACCTGGGCCATCTCGTCCACAGCCAAAATCACCGCGCCGTCAAAGTCGTTGGCGCGCAGATCGGGCACCATCTCCCGGCCAATGTCGCCCACCTTGCCGTCGGGTAGAATGCCCTCAAGGCCGTAGCCTATTTCAATCCGGCGCTGGTGGTCGTCCACGGCCAGCAGAACCAGTACGTTGCGATCCACGCCCTTCTTGCCCATCTTCCACTTGTCTTCAAGGGCGTTGGCATACTCCGCCGGGTCCGCGCCATCGAGGGTGCGGACGGTGACCACAGCAACCTTTGCGTTGGTCTGCGAGTGATCGAGTTGGGAGCAGAGCGAGTCCAGCCGGGCAATCGCCTGGGGCGAGAGCACATGGGCGAAGTCGCTGACGTAATCGGTGGGCTGGGGCAGATCCTCGACCCGCTCGGCCAAAGCGGTCTGGGCGGCGATGGCAAATACGGAAATGCCGGCTGCCACGAGCAGCGAGAAAAGAGCGGAATGTATGCGGCGAATGCCTGTCATCGCTTCTTATTGTACGAGTTTGGCGAGCGGAAGGTTCCTTTTGGCGGGGAAAACGCTGCGGATTGGGGTTCGCGGTTTCCCACCTTTTCCGCGGAAAGAAGCGGAAAGGATGGGGCACCCAGCAAGAATAAAATGAAGTAGAGATGACCCATAATCCGCTTCTTCCTCCCCCCATCGCCCGCACAGAACACAAAGAGACTACCCTGCATGGCGTCGTCCTCGTGGACGACTACGCCTGGCTGCGCGACAAAGAGAACCCCGAAGTCACCGCCTACCTGGAGGCAGAAAACGCCTACGCGGCGGCGGTGATGGCTCCGCTCGACGGCCTGCGCGAGGAGCTTTACCAGGAGATGCTCTCGCACGTGAAGCAGACCGACGTCTCGGTTCCCTTTCGCGATGGCGACTGGTGGTATTACACGCGCACCGAAGAAGGCCTCCAATACGCCATCCACTGCCGGACCCACGGCTCTCCCAACGCAACCGAAGACACGCCGGAGCAAGTGATCCTAGACGGCAACCAACTGGCCGAAGGGCACACATTCTTTTCGATTGGCGCGACAGACATTACCAGCGATGGCCGCTGGCTGGCCTACACCACCGACACCACCGGCTTCCGCCAGTACACGCTGCACATCAAGGATCTGGAGACCGGCGAGACGCTGGCGGGCGAGGTCGAGCGCGTCGGCTCCGTCGTCTGGGCGGCGGACAATCGCACGCTCTTTTACACAGTGGAAGATGAGGAGCAGAAGCGCCAGTACCAACTCTGGCGCAACTGCGTTGGGCAGCCTTCTGAAGCTGTATTGGTCTATCAAGAGGACGACGAGCGCTTTAATCTGGGCGCGGGGCGCACTCGTGATGGCAAGTTCGTGGTGATGGAGCCGGCCAGCCACATCACCACCGAGTCTTGGGTGCTGCTAGCTACTGAGCCCGAGGGACAATTCACACTCATCAGCCCGCGCGAGGACGAACACGAATACTCCATCGACCATCGTAATGGGCTGTGGTTCATCCGCACCAATGATCGCGGGCGGAATTTCCGCCTGGTCACCGCGCCTGTGGGCACGCCGGGGCGCGAGTTCTGGACGGAACTCATTCCTCACTGCGACGGCGTGATGATCGAGGAGATTGACCTCTTCGCCGGCTTCTTCACCGCCTGCGAGCGCGAGGAGGGGCTGCCTCGGCTGCGCGTCTGGCGCTTCGACGGCGACGGGCCTGAAGCTGCGAAGACGAGCGAGATCAGTTTTCCCGAGCCGGCCTACAGCGCCCAGCCGCACGTGAACCGAATTTTTGATACGCCCACCTTCCGCTACGCTTACCAGTCGCTGGTGACGCCCAGTTCGGTCTACGAGTATGACGTGGCCACGGGCGCTTCGACGCTGCTCAAGCAGTTGGAGATTCCCGGCGGCTTCGACCGGACGCTCTACGTGAGCGAGCGCGTTCATGCTACTGCGCCTGATGGCGTGATGGTGCCGGTCTCGCTGGTTTATCGCAAAGACAAGCGCGTAGAGGGGCGGAATCCCCTGTACGTTTATGGCTACGGCTCTTATGGTTATTCTTTGCCGCTGGGCTTCAGCTCCAATCGGCTGAGTTTGCTGGACCGCGGCGTGGTGATGGCCTACGCGCATATTCGCGGCGGCGGCGACCTAGGCGAGCCCTGGCACGACGCGGGCAAGATGCTGGTCAAGCGGAATACTTTTACGGATTTCATCACATGCGTCGAACATTTGACGGCGGCGAGTTATGGCAACCCGGCGCGGGTGGCGATTGAGGGCGGAAGCGCGGGCGGGCTGCTGATGGGAGCGGTGGTGAATCTGCGGCCGGATTTGTTTCGCGCCGTGCTCTCGCATGTGCCGTTTGTGGATGTGATGAACACCATGCTCGACGCGACGTTGCCGCTGACCGTTCCGGAGTATGAGGAGTGGGGAAACCCCAATGAACCTGCCTATTTTTCTTATATGCTGAGTTACTCTCCCTATGACAATCTGAAGGCGGCGAGTTATCCGGCGATGCTGGTCAAAACTTCTCTTCATGACTCCCAGGTGATGTATTGGGAACCGGCGAAGTATGTGGCCAAGCTGCGCACGCTCAAGACGGACGGCCATGAGCTGCTTCTGGTGACGAATATGCAGGCCGGGCACGGCGGTTCGAGTGGCCGCTACGACTACCTGAAGGAGATTGCGCTGGATTACGCCTTCTTGCTGCGGAGTTGGGGCTGCGGAAAGGCTGTGCCGATGCGGGCTTCCATCCATCTTGAATATGGCGGTTCTCCTGCCAAGCCATAGGCGGTCATGGCAATCGCAAGAAGGTGGTCAGAGCCTAGGACAGGCTTCGGTGCGACCCTACGGGGCGCGACTCATTAATGGCCGACGTTCTCAGGGTTGCGCTACGCCCCACCCTGGGCTATTCTCGTCTCTTCCCTCCGGGAAGACCACGACAGATCCTCTGGTTTGGCGGCAGGCAAATCGAGTTTGAAGAACAACAAGCGCCCTACCATTGCGAGTCGTCTTACAAAAGCGTTGGTTCCCTCCAGGGCTTAAGCCCGCGTTCCTTTTGTTGACTATATGCGGGGGTTGAAACCCCCGTCTCCCTCCGTATTTTTCACCCACTGCGGCAAAATATGGGACGCTGGCCGGAGGGAAGGGCAGGGAGTTTAGCGAAGACGAAAAAAATTGGTTATACTAGAGACTCCAGCTAAGCCCCAGACGCGGCCGGGCCTGCTCCGATAGGCCTAACAATGAAGGACGAGGCGATTTCCGTTGAAAGGAATCGCGGGGCATATGTGTCTTTCAGGCGGAAATTGCACTTCGCAGGGAAAATTTTCATCAAGAAGGTTGCCATGCAGAGATCGGATCATTGTACCCGCACACCACAACCGCAAGGGCTCTATCACCCGCGGAATGAGCACGACGCCTGCGGAATGGGGCTGGTCGCCAACATTCGCGGNNGGCGCGGGCATTCTGATTCAGATTCCGCATGAGTTTTTTGCGCATGAATGCGGCGTGCTGGGGATGCCGCCGCTGCCCGCGGCGGGCTCTTATGGCGTGGCGATGTGCTTTTTGCCGGTAGACAAGCACAACCGCCTGCAATGCGAGGGCGTTCTGGAGCGCATTGCGCAGGAAGAGGGGCTGACGGTACTGGGCTGGCGCGACACGCCGGTGAACGGCATTGTGATTGGCCGCGAGGCGCGCGCTTCGCAGCCCTATATTGAGCAGTTGTTTCTGGGCAAGCCGGAGGGATTGGACGAAGACAGCTTCGAGCGCCTGCTCTACAAGGTTCGCCGCCGGACGGAAAACGAGGTAGTGGATTCGGAGATCGAGGGCAAGGAGGATTTTTATATCCCCTCGCTCTCCTGCCGGACCATCGTCTACAAGGGGCTGATGCTGGCGCCGCAGATTGAGAAGTTCTATTACGAGCTGGCCAATCCGCTGGTGAAGAGCGCGCTGTGCCTGATTCACCAGCGTTTTTCCACGAATACCTTTCCCAGCTGGAAGCTGGCGCACCCTTACCGCTACCTGGCGCACAACGGCGAAATCAACACCATTCGCGGCAACATCAGCTGGATGAACGCGCGCCAGTCGGTGCTGGAGAGCCCGCTGCACGGCAGTGAGATCGACAAGCTCTACCCGGTGATCATGCCCGGCGGCAGCGACTCGGCTTCGCTGGACAACGCGGTGGAATTCCTGGTGCAGTCGGGCCGTTCCATTCCTCATGTGATGGCGATGATGGTTCCTGAAGCCTGGTCGGGCAATCCCGACATGGACGAAGACAAGCGCGCCTTTTACGAGTACCACGCCTCACTGATGGAACCGTGGGACGGCCCCGCGGCGCTGTGCTTCACGGATGGCCGAGTGATTGGCGCGACGCTGGACCGCAACGGCTTGCGCCCTGGACGCTACATTGTGACCAAGGACGATCTGGTGGTGCTGGCCTCGGAAGCCGGCGTGCTTGACGTGCCGGCCGCGGACATACGCAAGAAGGGGCGCCTGCAACCCGGCCGTATGTTCCTGGTCGATACGATCCAGCAGCGCATCATCAGCGACAATGAGATCAAGAAGCAGTTGGCCGGCCGGCAGCCTTACGCCGAGTGGCTCAAGGAGCAACAGGTCACGCTCGATCAGTTGCCGGAGCCTTCGCGGATCATCGCATCGAACCCTGAAACGCTGCTGCGCCGCCAGAGAGCTTACGGCTACAGCGAAGAAGATCTGAGAATCCTGATGGGGCCGATGGGCGCAACCGGCATGGAGCCGCTTGGCTCGATGGGCACCGATGTGCCGCTAGCCTGCCTCAGCGACCGTCCGCAGCCGCTGTTCAACTACTTCAAGCAGCTCTTTGCGCAGGTCACCAATCCGCCCATCGATCCGATCCGCGAGGAACTGGTGATGTCGCTGATCAGCTACATCGGCATGGAGCGCAACATTCTGGACGAGGCTCCGGACAACTGCCATACGCTGAAGCTGCCGCATCCGATCCTGACCAATCGCGACCTGGAAAAGCTGCGCCGCGTCTCTTCGGGAGACTTGCTGGCCACCACACTGCCGACGCTCTTCCGCGCCGCCGATGGCGAAAAGGCCCTCAAGCACGCGCTGGACGATCTGGGCGCGCGCGCCTCGCACGCGGTTGATTCCGGCTACACGCTGCTGATTCTCTCCGACCGCGGCGTTGACGCGACTTATGCGCCGATTCCCAGCCTGCTGGCGATGGCCGCCGTGCACAACCGACTGGTGAAAGAGAAGACGCGCACGCAGGTGGCGCTGATTATCGAAAGCGGCGAGCCGAGAGAGGTGATGCACTTTGCCTTGCTGATTGGGTACGGCGCCAGCGCCATTAATCCATATCTCGCTATCGAGACGCTGCACGACCTGAAGCGGCTTGGCCACTTGCCGCACAACGTCAGCGGTCCCCATGCGGAGAAGAACTTCATCAAAGCCATCAACAAGGGCCTGTTGAAGACCTTCTCGAAGATGGGCATCAGCACGCTGCAAAGCTATCGCGGCGCGCAGGTCTTCGAGGCCGTGGGGCTGAATCAATCGGTGATTGACGATTATTTCTCCGGCACCGCGTCGCGCATCGAGGGCGTGGGGCTGGAAGTGCTGGCGCGCGAGGCGCTGCTCAAGCACAAATTCGCCTTTGAGCCGCTCACCGAGTCTGAAACCGAGTTGGTTGTCGGCGGACAATACCAGTTCCGCATCGGCGGCGAGTATCACTTGCAGAATCCGGAGACGATCAGCAAGCTGCAGCAGGCGGTGAGGCAGAACAATCCGGCGACCTTCCAGGAGTACACCGATCTGCTAGACGATCAGAGCCGCCATCTGTGCACGCTGCGCGGGCTGATGCAACTGAAGTACTCCGACCATCCCGTTCCGCTGGAGGAAGTCGAGCCGGCGAAGGAAATCGTCAAGCGGTTTACGACCGGCGCGATGAGCTACGGGTCAATTTCAAAAGAGGCGCACGAGACGCTGGCGATAGCGATGAACCGGCTGGGCGGAATGTCCAACACCGGCGAGGGCGGCGAAGACGAAGAGCGCTTCACGCGCGACCCTAATGGCGACTTGCGGCGCTCGGCCGTGAAGCAGGTGGCCAGCGGCCGCTTCGGCGTGACGACGAATTATCTGGTTAACGCGGACGAGTTGCAGATCAAGATGGCGCAGGGCGCGAAGCCCGGCGAGGGCGGACAATTGCCCGGCCACAAGGTGGATGCGATCATCGCTCGGACGCGCCACTCGATTCCCGGCGTGGGATTGATCTCGCCGCCGCCGCACCATGACATTTATTCGATTGAAGATTTGGCGCAACTGATCTACGACCTGAAGAACGTCAACCCCAAGGCGCGCATCGCCGTCAAGCTGGTCTCCGAAGTGGGGGTGGGCACGGTAGCCGCGGGCGTCAGCAAGGCGCACGCCGATGTGGTGCTGATCTCCGGAGACAGCGGCGGCACCGGCGCTTCGCCACTCAGCTCAATCAAGCACGCGGGGCTGCCGTGGGAGCTGGGGCTGGCCGAGACGCAGCAGGTGCTGCTGCTCAACGACCTGCGCGGACGCATCCGGGTGCAGACCGATGGCAAGCTGGCGACCGGGCGCGACGTGGTTATTGCAGCTCTGCTGGGTGCCGAGGAGTTCGGCTTCGCCACCGCTCCGCTGATCACCATGGGCTGCATCATGATGCGCAAGTGCCACCTGAACACCTGTTCGGTGGGCATTGCGACGCAGGACCCGGTGCTGCGCGCGCGCTTCACGGGCCAGCCCGAGCACGTGGTCAACTTCTTCTTCTTCATCGCTGAGCAGGTGCGCCAGTTGATGGCCAAGCTGGGCTTTCGCACGGTGGATGAGATGGTGGGCCGCGTGGACAAGATCGACGCCGCCATCGCCCACGACCACTGGAAGGCCAAGGGCATCGATCTCTCCTCAATTTTGTATGCGCCCACAATGCCATCGCGCGTGGCTCGGCGCAAGGTTCAGGCTCAGGATCACGGCCTGGACGCGGCGCTTGATCACCAGCTGATCGCGGCCGCCGCGCCGGCGCTGGAATCGCAGACGCCGGTCAGCGCCAGCTTCGCGATCCGCAACATACATCGCACGGTGGGGGCGATGCTGGGCGGCCAGATTGCCATGCGCTACGGTTCGGCGGGATTGCCGGACGAGACAATTCACTTCAAATTCAACGGTTCGGCCGGGCAGAGCTTCGGCGCCTTCGTTCCCAACGGCGTGACGCTCGAACTGGAAGGCGACTCCAACGACTATCTGGGCAAGGGGCTCTCCGGCGGGCGCATCATCGTATACCCGCCCAAAGAGTCCAGCTTCCTGCCCGAGGAGAGCATCCTGGTGGGCAACGTGGTGCTCTACGGCGCTACCAGCGGCGAAATCTTCATCAACGGCATTGCCGGCGAGCGCTTCGCCGTGCGCAACTCCGGCGCGATTGCGGTGGTCGAGGGCGTGGGCGACCACGGCTGCGAGTACATGACCAACGGCACGGTGGTGGTAATCGGAAAGACCGGACGCAACTTTGCCGCCGGCATGAGCGGAGGCTACGCATACGTCTATGACGAGCGGGGCGACTTCACTGCGCGTCGCTGCAATCAGACCAGCGTCGATCTGGAACCACTGGTTCTCGCGGAGGATGTAGTCCGGGTGCGCGGCCTGCTCGAACGCCATCGCGACCTGACCGGCAGNNGCCGCATGGATTCTGGAGCACTGGGCCGAGTCGCAGCCGCGCTTCATCAAGATCTTTCCACACGAGTACAAGCGCGTCCTGGGAATTGCGCGCGACGAAGGAACGCCGGGTGCAGACTCCGCCGCGATCCACCCCGTTTTTCCAAGAACTCCGTCGCCCGTAGCGGCGGCAGCCGAGGTGCATCATGGGTAAGTTGACAGGATTTTTGGAAATTGAGCGCGAGCAACCCGCCCGCCGCATCGTCGAAGAGCGGCTTCACGACTGGCTGGAAATCTACCAGCCCTTCCCCGAAGAGAAGCAGCGCGAGCAGGCCGCGCGCTGCATGGATTGCGGCGTTCCCTTCTGCCACACCGGCTGTCCGGTCAACAACTTGATTCCCGACTGGAACGATCTGGCCTACAACAACCGCTGGGAACCGGCGATTCGCCGCCTGCATGCCACCAACAACTTTCCCGAGTTCACCGGCCGCATCTGCCCGGCGCCCTGCGAGGCTGCCTGCGTGCTGGGCATCAGCCAGCCGGCGGTCTCCATCAAGCTGATGGAGCGCAGCATCGTCGAGCGCGGCTGGGAGGAGGGCTGGATTCATCCCGAGCCGCCCGAGCAGAACACCGGCAAGAGGGTCGCCGTCGTCGGCAGCGGGCCTGCTGGATTAGCGGCGGCGCAGCAGTTGCGCCGCGCCGGCCACACGGTCACCGTCTACGAGAAGGCTGACCGCATCGGCGGCCTGTTGCGCTATGGCATTCCCAACTTCAAGCTGGAAAAGCACGTGATCGACCGCCGCACTGAGCAGATGCGCGCCGAGGGTGTGACCTTTGTGACCAACGCTCATGTAGGCGTGAACGTGCCGGCCGAAGCGCTCACCGAGCACTACGACGCGATTTTATTGGCGGGCGGCGCCGAGCAGCCGCGCGACCTAAAGATTCCCGGCCGCGAACTCAAGGGCATTCATTTCGCGATGGAGTTCCTGCCGCAGCAGAATCGCCGCTGCGAGGGCGATCAACTCGATCCTGCTTTGGACATCCTGGCCGAGGGCAAGCGCGTGGTCATCATCGGCGGCGGCGACACCGGCGCGGATTGCCTGGGCACCAGCCTTCGCCAGCGCCCCTTGAGCGTTCATCAGTTCGAGATCATGCCCAAGCCGCCGGAGATGCGCGCCGCATCGACGCCATGGCCGATGTGGCCCCTGCAACTGCGCACGGAAAGCGCGCACGAAGAGGGAGGCATCCGCGACTGGAGCATCAACAGCGTGCGATTCACCGGCGACGCCGAGGGCAACGTCAAACAGTTGCACGCGGTGCGCGTCGGGCCACCGCCGAAGTTTGAAGCCATCGCCGGCTCGGAGTTTACGCTCGATGTGGACCTGGTTTTGTTGGCGATGGGCTTCCTGGGGCCGGTGCGCTCGGGGATGCTCGAGCAGTTCGGCGTGGCTCTGGATGGCCGCGGCAATGTGGCCGCCAACGGCGACTATCAGACCTCGGTGGAGAATATCTTCGCCGCCGGCGATATGCGGCGAGGACAGTCGCTGGTGGTTTGGGCGATCAGCGAAGGCCGCAAGGCCGCCGCCGCCGTGGACCGCTATCTGGCCACCATTGATGAGCCCGCGCCGCAGCGGCATCGCGCGCTGGCGTAAGGTAGCAGTATGCAGTCTTCTTCTCAGTCCAGACCGCGCTACCCGCGCACGGATACGCCGGAGAAAGAGAGTACCGCCAAGCCGGGGATTGGCTGGCCGAAGCGGCGGGCCGGCTCGAAGCGGCTCCATAAGAGCAGATCCTCAACCTGGCCGCGGGTGGCCTCGTCGGTGGGGCCGGAGATGATGCGGTAGTCGTAGACTTGGCCCGCGCCGTTGACATAGGCCTCGATGACAACCGGGCCGGAGATGACGCCGATCTGGCTGTCTCCCACAACGCTAGAGAGATATAGGAAGCGCGGCGCGGTGAGATTACCCAGCGGCTCGTCGGCTGTAGCCTGCACACTCTCCGGCCGGGCAAACATACTGACTAGCACGATCACGGTTCCCAGCAGCAACACGGCGGAGGCAAAACCGGCCGAGGCTTGCAGCAGGAAGGGCCCAATGGTGTTTCTCCAGGCCATATCGAAGGCGTGGAAAGGACTCTGGCGGCGGCGAGCGCGCTCATGGCTGACGGCCACGTTTATCCTCAACAGCAGGTCTTCAGGCACCGGCGCCGGGCCCAGCGCGGCCAGCGAAGACTGCACCTGCGCAAGCGACTTCCACTCGCCGGCGCACTCACGGCAACCCTCCAGGTGGGCGGCGACGCTCTGCATCTCGCGTCCGCTCAGACGACCGTCCAGATACTCGGAAAACTTTGTCCTCATTGCATTACAGCAGTTCATCGCGCCTCCTCTCCAATGGGCAACTCTAACCCCGCGCGCACCGGCGAATCGGCGAACCGCGCCGGAGCCGTCAAAATCGCCTTCAATGCGGCGCGTCCGCGCACCAGCCGCGACTTGACCGTTCCCAGATTCACGCCCTGCATCTCCGCCACATCCTCGTAAATGAAACCCTCGATGTCGCGCAGAATGAGGGTGGTACGGTAGGGCTCCGGCACCTGTTTTAAGGCCGCCTCAACCCGCGCCCGGTTCTCCTCGCGCTCGGCTGACTGATACGGCGATTCAGCCGGGTCCACCAGCATCTCTTTCAGCAGCACCGGCTGCCCGGATTCGCTCTCGACCATCTCCTGCTCGATGGGGATCTCCGGCTGCCGGTGCCGGGTCCACCAGCGCCGCTGGTTCGAGGCCTCGCGCAAGGCGATGCGATAAATCCACGTCCTCAGCGACGACTCGCCGTGAAAGCTGCCTACCCCGCGAAAGACCTTCACGAAGACTTCCTGCGTCAGGTCGGCGGCGTCGGCGCGGTTCTGCACGGCGCGCGCCAGCAGCGAGTAGATCGGCTGGTGGTAGCGCGCGATCAGCCCCGCAAATGCCTCCTCGGAGCCGGCCTGAAGTTCCGCGATCAATGCCGCCTCTTGGGAGGGAAACGTCAGCGTGCTGGCATAATTGCCCATGGTGAGGTCCGCCTGCATATCAGAATCCTCCCACCTTACCGCAAGAGAAGCAAATCGGGCGGCGCATTCTGCACCAAGTAAAAAACCCGGTTTCCGGTTGCGGCCACTCGCACCAGCGGCTAAAAGAGCGCCGCTGAAAACCAACCCTGCCTTTGAGTGCGCGGGAGACGGACACTGGCTTTCTGGCCATGCGTCCCACGCGCTCTATTGTCTTAGACACCGGACTCCCCTCCAGTGTTCCCGGTCACGCAAGTATTTTTTTGCTTCCTACAGGTCGCGGGCGCGGGTGGCGGAGTTGGAGGACTCAACCGGGGGTTGGTTTCCCAGCTGGTGGCAGCCTTGGCAGCCAGGTTTGACGAAATCCAGCCGCAGCGGAGACAATAGGGAAGTTGCATTGTCACAACGTGTGGGCCTGTGGCGCAGTTTGGGAGCGCGCTTCCATGGCATGGAAGAGGTCATCGGTTCGATCCCGATCAGGTCCACCAATCAAATCAAGCATTTAGCAGTACCTCGCTCTTCCCTCTTGGCAGCAAATTGGCAGCAAATTTCAAAACCTTCGTCCCAGAAGGTCTTGAATCCTTGTCTCCCTCCTCTTCTGGAGCGCTGCTCAACTCCGGTTTCGTTGCCCACATTTTCAAGACATCGCCCTGACCGAAACCCCGGTTCGCCGGCTTCGACGAAGCTGGTCTGGTTCCTACGGATACCGTCCCAGCCGATGCCGCCTTGCGCGTTCCCTTGTCCGACTTCAGTTCCTGGTGAATCGAGTTGACGGTCTCCCGCACGCCTTCAGGCAATTGCTGCATGTAGACATCGGTCGTCGTCGCTGTTCGCGAGTGCCGCATCACCCCTTGCACATCTTTCACGTCGCCCTTCTTCCGGGCCAGCGTGGCGATCGTGCGCCGGATGACCTGGAATGTCAGCTTCGGCAGTTCCAGTTCCTCGGCCAGCTTGTGCAACACCCGCTTGCGATAGTTGCTCGAATCCATGAACCGTCCCGTTCGGCCCGGAAAGATGAAGGCCTCCGGAGATGGGTCCAGACACTGTTCGCGCCACAACACTAGTTCCTCGGCCAACGCGGTAGCAATTGGAACCGTCGTGAGGCTTCCCCGTGTCTTTCCCCAGGAGCGGATCTTGCCTTTGTAGGTCGTCTCCTCGATGGTGATCGTTGGAGCCGAGGGATCGAAGCACTTCCACTTCAACCCAAAAAGCTCACTCGGACGCAGAGCATTTGCCATATCGAGTTCAAGCAGAATCCGATCTCGAATGCCCAACTTCGCGAGCGCGCTCCTCAACTGATCCCAGGTTAAGGTTGTCTTGTCGGTCTCCTTCAAGTGCGCTGGGACCCTTACCGTACGTGCAGGATCCTTGGAGAGGAAGTCCTGATCGACCGCCTCGGCAAAGATGGCCTGCATGTAGGCTCGAATCTGCAATACCCTGTCCCTCGAACGGGTCTTTGCCAGCATGTTGAGGTGGGTCTGCAGGGTAAACTTCTCGATGTTTTCAAGGCGTGCATCCCCGAATGCATCGACGAGATCTGCCTGGATCAGGTACTTCTTCACCTTGGCAGTCTCCTCCCTCCAGTCCGCCTCCTTCAGTGGCAGGTAGCGGTGATGAACGAACCATCCAAAAGTGACCGCTCCATTGTTCATGGATTGGTCTCCGGTGGACTGTCCGCCCAGCCTGGCAATTTCGTGCTCAAGCTTTTCCCTGGCCTGAAACTTTGACATCTCAGCCTTCAGTCCGAGGATGACCTGGGCAGCGACGGTTTTTGGTTGATTGGTCTCGGGGTCCAGCACCGTTCTGCGGAAATATCCGTACCACTTCTTTCCGCGCAACCGGACCCACCCTTTCTGAAATGAACTTCCCATTTATTCCTCAATTTCTGTGTGGGGGGAATAAGCGGGCCATCCCCATTCTAACGGCGTTTCCGGCGCAAATCGGAGGCCCTCTCCCGTTCATGCAGAAATTCTTCGATCTGGCTAGCGCGGTAGCGCAGCACTCCGCCGCTCATCCGGATGACCGGCAGATTAGGCAGTCTTCGGGATGAGTGATCCCAAACCCAGTCCTTGCTGACCTTTAGTCGTTCGGCAACATCTTCTGCGGTCAGGAGTTGGTCCGCCTGTTGAGCCTGAAAAGTTGGTTGCACCGACGCCATAATCCTTCGCTCCGACAGTTTGTTGTTCTGCCCACGTCCCGGTGGACAAGCACCGGCATCATGGAGTGGTTGCCTTCGGTCAAATCCACCCGCAGCATGTCGGACTAAATTTGGCCGCTGGGTGCCGTGGGATGCTTGGTCCGCGCTTTGACGAGGTCAAGATGCCCGCTCGAAAAATGCCCTGTGATTGCGGCGCTCTTGCCAGCCCTTCATATTGCTGCGTCTGCGAACTATGTCGGCGTGATCTGGCAGACCTCGTCTGGAGTCGCCAGAGTTCAAACGCAGCCATGGTCTGACTTTTCCCCAGGATGCCCTGCACGGTTATGTTGTTCTCGTCTGGAATAGCGTCCGGCCTGTTCGCAAAAAGGATGTTGTGCAAGTCGTCACTCGGCGGGGTCATCGTTGCAGACCTCATGAGCGATGAGTTGAGCACAATCCGGGAATCACAACTCGATTTCCGCAGGGCACCCTGGTGTTGCAGAGTCTCAAGCCCTACTCCACCAGCACCGCCCGTCACAAAGAGTATTCGCTCCATACATCGCACCCTTCTCACAGCGTAACGTCCGGTTTCATCACAAAAGTTCTACGTGTCTGCGAGGCGCTTGTTGATGTTTGTGGCCTCTCTCTCCGTGCCCTTACCGAAGCCTCCTCAATCGGCCCGTTGAATTTCGCCATGTACCCCGAGAGAGCCGTTGGACTGATCTTTATCCCCTTCTCCGCCAGAAGATGAGTCAGCATGGTCAATGAATAGCCTTTTCTCCGCAACTCCACGAGAAGAGGCAACAGCGTCCGTATCACCGCCCCTATCATGAACGAATGGGGTTGCGGCACGGGTTCTGACGTTTTCTGAGTCAACAACAAACGAGCATCCTCAACAATCTCCGAAGAAAACACCTGCACTTTACGATGCACCTCTGTTCCCATCGCTTTGCCTCCTCACAACCGCACTTTACCATAATACAATAGATCATACAGCAGTCGGAGCATACAGAGCCAGTCTATTGTATATTTGTATTGGACAGATAAGGAGGCGGAAATCTGGTTTGGAACGAAAAGACGGGTGGTTAAAGGGTGAAATGCCGGAAAGCTAAACGGTGAATGGCAAGGTAGGCGCTGTCCGTACAAAACCCCTGCGGGGTTTCGTACAGCCACCACCATTTCTCCAATCCGCCTGCGGCTACTCGGAGAAATAGTTGCGCATCTTGCTCAGGGCTACGCCCCGAGACCCCACAGAAGAGGAGAAGACTATGCGAAGACCCAAACGAACTGTAGGTGCTGATTTACGGATCGAAATCCGCATCACGGAGGAGGAGAAAGCCATCCTCAGAGACCAAGCCAACAGTGCGAGCCTGACGATGAGCGAGTATGTCAGGCGGACTGCACTGGGCAAGCGAATACTTTCCACGATGGACCAGAAGGCCGCAGGAGAACTTGCAAGACTCGGTGGACTTCAGAAGCATCTGCTCACGCAGATCAAAGGTCTCCCGGATGAGGAAGGTCTGCGGAGGGGACTGAATTCCACATTGCTAGCCGTTCAGAACGCAATGAGAGCGCTCAAGACGGGCACGGTGAAGTGAAGATGATTGCCAAAGTGCAGCCAGCTCGAAAACACGCCAGCAGCTTCAAGCGGCTTCAGGAATACCTTACGCGAGAGCGTGATGCCGACACCGGAGAGCTTCTGTTGCGAGGAGATGTGGTCATGTCGAAGAATCTTCTCGGCTTCGACACGGCAGCGATGGAAATGCAAGGGGTTGCATCTCTCAATAATCGTTGCAAGGATGCTGTTTGCCATTATGAACTGGCATGGCCTCCTGGTGAGCGTCCGACTCGACCGCAATGGGTAGATTGCGCGCTGCACACGATGAAGGCGCTCGGATATGAAGGCCATCAATTCATGATCGTTGCACATGACGACAAAAAGCATTTTCATATACACATCATGCTCAACAAGGTTCATATGGAGACTCTCAGAGCACATACGCCATATCGCGATTGGTTCACTCTGGATGCCGCAGTACGCTTCCTTGAAGCGAAACATGGCTGGACACACACGCCGGGTCCGATGCGATGGGATGAGGATACTCAACAGGCTGTATTGCAATCGAGGTCCGAGCGCAATGCGTCTCGATCTGCCCAACAACATCCAACAGGTGCCGCCGCACAATTTGAACATTACCAGGATCAGGAATCATTCCAAACCTATGTGCGGCGAGAGATTGCTCCGCGCGTAAGCACCCTACTTGCCCGACAGAATGTCACGTGGGATGACCTGCATCGCCTTCTCTCGAAGGCTCATCTCCGGCTTGAGAAAGGTGAGTCGGGCGGATATACAGTCCTCGCAGTTGACCGTGACATCTGGGTAAAGGCATCCGATGTGTTCCGCAATAATTTTGCAGGAAAGATCAACCGTCAGACCACAGAGGCCGCTCTTGGGGCCTGGTCTCCCGCTTCAACATCCGGCTATGAGTCCGATCAACAGGTCGCACAACATAGCGGTCAACAGGATGCTCGTAATAGCGCACTGAGGGATGAACGGAAAGCGCAGCGACACGCCGAACGTTGCTCTCTGATGGCCGATTATAACCAATACCGGAACCAGCAACGGGCAGTATGCAGGGGGCTTACAACAGAGGGCAGAGTGGCGCGCAAACATCTCATGGTGTCGCTCAGACAGAGAAAGAAAGAGATTCGCGCATCCGCGCTGTCATGGCCGGACAAGAAAGCCCTGCTTTCCCAGGCAGCGGCTCAATCCGTTCTCGAAGTACGCGCCCTGAAGCTGTCTGTACAACAGAGGCGGCAAGAGGCATTTCCGAAGAATCTCCGCTCATGGGTTGCGGACAGGGCCGACGAAGGGGACACACGCGCCGCCGCACAACTTCGCGGATGGCGATATGCGGACCAACGAAATCAGCGGCGGCTCGACGCGCGACTGGAAGCGAACGCGCTGCATATCGGGCCACCGCCCAACATTGACAGCAGCACCGACTGGGCCGACCTCGCACAACAGCGGCTTGCAAGCCAACAAAAGGAGCAGGCCCTCGCCAATCAGATTGCCGCGACCCGCATCTGGACAATCAACCGCAAGACCGGCGACGTGTCCTACGCACTCAACGGGCAAGTTTCCGTCATCGATCGCGGGCGCATCGTCACCGTTCTCAACCAGGATAAAGCCGCCGTCCTCTTCGGATTGGAGATGGCCATCCAGAAATTCGGACCGCGAATCGCGTGTGACGGCAGCGTGGAGTGGAAGCGGATGGTCACAAAGACTGCGGCGCAAAACGGCATCTCTGTTCAATTCACAGACCCGGAAATGCAACACGCTCTGCACCTTCTTAAACGTCTGGCGAATCCGCGCCAACGCCAGCAGGAAAGAGGAGGCAGGTAGCTCATGATCGCGAACATGCGGCCGCCGTCAGCAAGATGTCCTGACAAGACTATCCGAATGTGGATTGAACCGGAGTCTTTAGTTTGTGGACGGTTGCAAAATAGGCCACCATCACGCGGAATGTCTTGGACCGATTCACTCCGCCGAGAATCTCTCCGCCAACTCTTTCCAGTTCATCGGCGATCTCAAACGTCAAAGGAAACACGAAAGCGGTGTCGATACTTTGAAATGGGATGTTCAGCCACTGGTTGTTGTAGAAGGCAAGAAGCTGTGTCTGAGCGGCCTTGGTTTTGAAACTCATGATGATGTGTTCCGCGAGGGCGTTCTTTCGCCGGATCTTGAGGACAGCAAAAAGTTGGTTGAAATGGCTCTTGGTGAATTTGGAATCGACGGTCAGCCGGAGTTGAGTGCGCTTCTCTGCGGGAGAAACGACCCTGCGCTTCGGTCGGGCTGTTGCCTTCTTCGTCGTGGGCATATGGTCTCCTTGTAGTGATATATCTTACAGCATACGTATATGCATTTGGAAGACCATGCTCTAACCTCTAGTAATCACAGGCGTTCTCGCGAGTGGAGCGCCGTAGGAATAGTGGATTCATTGCATGAAAGGCGCTGGATTCAAACCGAATTAACCACAACAAAACGAACCGTGAGGGAGATGGAGAAAAGAGAATCGGCCAGAGACCGCGTAGCGCGTCGAAGATGACATAGCGCGAGAGCACTATGGCCCGCTAGCGGAGTAAGCACCGACCGCTGCCTTGTGCGCATAGCCGTAGGTTGCGTCGTCTGAGAGATTGACGATAGCGCAGGTAATAGTGGAATCGGGGGAAGACCCATCTGGCGCTGGCCCTGGGCCTGGCCGCCTATCAGAAAGGCCACTGCGTACGCTTTGCCACCGCCTCCGCCCTGGTCAGCGAACTGATCGAAGCCCGCGACGAAAAGCATCTGCTGCGCTTCCAAAAGCTTCTGGCCAGCTATGAGCTTCTCATCGTCGATGAGCTGGGTTTCGTTCCCCTGTCTAAGACCGGCGCCGAGTTACTCTTCGAGACCTTCAGCCAGCGCTATGAACGCGCCTCCACACGAGCGACAAGCAACTTGCCCTTCGAAGAATGGACCGAAGTCTTCGGCTCCGAACGGCTCACC
>PMTP01000086.1 GCA_003167305.1 Acidobacteriaceae bacterium | reverse complement strand
CCGGGAAGGTTGGCCGCAACGACGACGGCTGGCAGTGGGGCGCTGGCGGTGCAGCAGTTTGTCCGAACGGATTGGTTGGACCTGGATGCGTGCGAGCAGCAACTGTGTGCGGCTTTAAGCGTCGGTTTCAGGCAGGTTCCAAACGGCGCAAGCAATGAGCCCATCAAAACGATGGCCACCGCCGCCCGTTGGTAAACTCCTCTCAACATACTCTCAGCCTACCACGAAATCTGTTCTCTACGGTGATTTGTATCACATAATAATCTTGAAGGGGTAGATACATGACCCACCCCTCGCAAGAATATCGATCTGCTATTAAATCAAACAGATGGGTGCGGATACTGTTTAGTTGTCTGGGTGCAAAGCTGGACCATTTCTTCCGACTGTAGATTTTCTAGCATATGGTCTTGCTTCCAATATTCGGCGAGAGACCCAGTATTGACGCACCTTCCGGCAATAGGCCCTCTGGGCTAATACCAGTGGGTCAACTGTCGAGTACTTCATGAGTCTGTAAGTATTTGAAAAGATTGGTCGGGGAGAGAGGATTTGAACCTCCGACCCCCTGGTCCCGAACCAGGTGCTCTACCAGGCTGAGCCACTCCCCGAACGTGGGTTGCAGGAGCGTATCGCTGGGGCGCGGCCTGGCGCGATTTCCCCTTGATTACGCTCCTGCTAGTGTAGCAGAATCCCGGCTGTTGCGGAATCGCTCTAGCTGCAGCCGCTGGTCGAGCCGCAGCTCATGCAGCGGTAGCAACTGCCGTTGCGAACCATGATGGCGCCGCAAACCGAGCAACTGGGTGCGTCGCCCATCTCGTACATCTCTTTCATCGCGTCGGCGGGGTGGTAGATGCCGCGGTCGGCGAGGCTGGCCGCAGGNNGCATTGGATGCCGCAATGCCGCCGCCCCCAACCTTGTCACTGCCAAAATGAGTGGCCGGAGCGCTGATCTGGCTCAGCCGCCGGGCGACCTCCTCGGCCAGCCGGGCCATTTGACCCTGCGAGATGGCCTCATCCTCCTCCGCTTCGTTCTCCGGAATCATGGTGGGCGGGGCGGGCAGTTGCTCGGCATGGGGAGTCAGGCTGGCAAAGAGCGAGAGCTGCGTGCCGGAGAGAAAGCGCAGATTGAGCCAGCGGAAGATGTAGTCCATCAGGCTCTTGGCGTAGCCGATCTGCTCGTTTCCGGTCCAGCCGGAGGGCTCGAAGCGAGTGTGGGCGAACTTCTCGCAGAGCACCTTGAGCGGCACGCCGTGCTGGAGTGAAATCGAGATTGCCGTGGCGAAGGCGTCCATCAGGCCAGAGACGGTCGAACCTTCCTTGGCCATCTTGATGAAGATTTCGCCCACCTGGCCGTTGGGATAGAGGCCGACGGTGACGTAGCCCTCATGGCCGGCGATGGCGAACTTGTGGGTGATGGAGGCGCGCTCGTCCTGCAAGCGGTGGCGGACGGCGCGGGGCGGGCCGTTGAGGTCCTGCGCGCCGGTGGCCTCGCTGGCGGAGTCGAGGGCGGTCGAGGGCTGAAGGAAAGGCACCGCGGCGGCTTTGGCGATCTCCTGCAACGCGCGCTGGAAGGCGGCCTCGGCGAGAAGGATTGACTTGGCGGTGACTTCCAGCTTTTCACCGGCCTTGGCTTCCAAAGCCTTCAGGTCGACGGCGGCAGCAGGCTCTCCGGCGGCCAGTTGGACAAGCACGCGGCTTCCGGCGGCATCCAGCGGCGAGGGTTCGCGCTTGGCGTCGTCCATGCTGACGTTGAGGGGCTGAGTGCCTTTGGAGCCGTCGCGATAGATGGCCACGGCCTTGATGCCCTGACGCCAGCTCTCGGCGTAGGCCTCGGCGACGTCTTCGACGGTGGCCTCCTGGGGCAGGTTGACGGTCTTCGAAATGGCGCCGGAGAGGAAGGGCTGCGCGGCGGCCATCATCTTGATGTGGCCCATGTAATGGATGGAGCGGGTGCCCTTGGAGGGCTTGAAGCTGCAATCGAAGACGGCCAGATGCTCGGGCTTGATTCCGGGCGCGCCCTCGATGGTGCCGGTGGCGTCGATGTAGCTGACGATGGCGTTCACGTCGTCGCTGGAGTAGCCGAGCTTGAAGAGGGCTGCGGGGACGGTGTTGTTGACGATTTTGATCATGCCGCCGCCGACCAGCTTCTTGTACTTGACCAGGGCCAGGTCAGGCTCGATGCCGGTGGTGTCGCAGTCCATCATGAAGCCGATGGTGCCGGTGGGCGCGAGGACCGTGGTCTGGGAGTTGCGGAAGCCGTAGCGCTCGCCGTAAACCAGGGCCATATCCCAGCACTCGCGGCTGGCGTCGATGAGGGCGTCGAGCTGGGGCACGTTAAAGGGCTCGCCGCTCTGGCGCGATGCACCGATGTTGTTGACCTCGGCGCGGTGCATGCGGATCACGTCGAGGAAGGGCTCGCGGTTGACGTAGAAGCCGGGGCACGCGCCGCCCTGTCGATCGACATTGGCGGTCAGCGGCGTGGCCGAGGTGATGGACGGGCAGTTGGCGGCCACGATGGAGGATTGCAGGTAGGCCTGGCCGCTGAGGATGGCGGTGAAGGCGGCGGCCAGATCGCGGCCGGCGGCCGAGTCGTAAGGCAGGCCAAAGGCCATCAGCAGCGCACCCAGGTTGGCGTAGCCCAGGCCCAGCGGGCGATAGTCGTGGGAGTTGCGGGCGATCTTCTCGGTGGGGTAGCCGGAGTTGTCCACCAGAATCTCCATCGCGGTGATGACCACCGAGATGGAGTGCCGGTAAGCGGGAATGTCGAAGTTGCCGGCCGGGGTAACGTACTTCATCAGGTTGAAGCTGGCCAGATTGCAGGCCGAGTTGTCCAGAAACATGTACTCGGAGCAGGGGTTCGACGCAAAAATGCGGTCGGTGTTCTTGCACGTATGCCAGCGGTTGACGGTAGTGTCGAACTGCATGCCGGGATCGCCGCAGAGCCAGGTAGCTTCGGCGATCTTGCGCATGATCTCGCGCGCCTTGTAGCTCTCCACCGGCTCATGGCCTCTGACCGTATAAGTGGTGAAGTCGCCGTCGCTCTCGTAGGCGCTCATGAACTCGTCGCTCACTCGCACGGAGTTGTTGGCNNGGGTGATCCACGTTCAGAATCGCCATCTTGGCGGCGCGGCGCGTCTTGCCGCCGGACTTGATGACCCCGGCAAAGGCGTCCAGCCCGCGCATGAAGCTCAAGGGGCCGCTGGCGGTGCCACCGCCCGAGACGGATTCGTGGCTCGAACGCAGGGAACTGAAGTTGGTGCCCGTGCCGGAGCCGAATTTGAAGAGCATCGCCTCGGTCCGGGCCAGGTCCATGATGCCGCTCATCGAATCNNACGGAGTTGATGAAGCAGGCCGAGCACTGCGGATTGTGGTAGCCGGTGGCGGAGTAGCGCACGCCGCCGGTCGCCGGATCCCAGTGCCAGTTCTGCCCCTCCGCATCCGGCTCCAGGCGGTCGCAGCCCACGTTGAACCAGACCGGCGAGTTGAAGGCCACTTTCTGAGTGAGCAGCATGTGCGCCAGCTCGTCGTGGAAGATGGCCGCATCCTCGCGGGTGGCAAAGTAGCCGTCGGTCAGGCCCCAGTCGCGGATTGTCTCGGCTACGCGGCTCACCAACTGGCGAACGCCGGTCTCCCGCTCGGGCGAGTCCAGCTTGCCGTGCAGGTACTTCGAGGCCACAATATTGGTCGCGGTCATCGACCAGTCCAGCGGAACCTCGACGTTCTTCTGCTCGAAGATGATGTTGCCCTTCTGGTCGGTGATCGACGCGGTGCGCTGCTCCCACTGGAGTTCGTCATAGGGGGAGACGCCCTCGGTGGTGAAGCGGCGGGTAAAGATCAGTCCCTGCTGGGTGTGGGAAGCCTGGGGGGCGGCGGTGGAACTCTGATACTGAAGCTCGTTCATGAAATCCTCTCAGTCGACAAAATTGGTAAATCTCTGGCCCGCTCCGGCGCAAGGCAACCGGGAGCGGTCTGGGTACTATCTTTTGCGAAGAACGGGAATCGGGGATTGAAAAGTACCGCGCGTTCTCTTCTTTCAGCAGCCTTCCTGTGGAACGATCACACAGGAGTTCGAACCAAACCGTTTAGAGCCGCAGATGAAAAAATACCGCTCTCTGTTGTGCTTGTCAACAAAAAACCACAATATCTTGTGTTTTGTTACCAATCCGAGCATCTAGATGCCAAACAAAGGCGATTGCCTGTGGAAAGCCGCAAACGCCCATGCGGGGCGCGGATTCCGGCTGCCCGATCTGCATCAAATCCGGTGCAGGCGCGGGTTTGCCGGCCGAAGCCGGCCACAAAGATAAGCCTAGTCCTCGCCGGAGCCGGGGGCAAGACGCAGAAACGGTGCAGATTGGGGGACGACTGCGGGAGTTGTGGAGATTACGGCAATTTCAGGGTTGGTGGAGACCGGGGAACCCGTGTGGCTTCTTTNNCAGATTCAGCTTCTTGTCGATGCGGTAGAAGAGCAGGCAAACCGCGGCGGCCAGGAAGGCCGCGCCGGAGTAGACCGATGCGGTGAGGCGAATCCCATCGAGAGCGCGGGCTGATTGGAGCGCGACCGTTGATGAGTAGCCGTATAAATCAAGCAGCCAGCTCGCGATTGCTCCACCGATGGCTACGCCGACCCACAGCGCAAAGACCACCGCCGAGATGACCGTCCCGGTGGCGCGGCGTCCCGTCTTCCATTCGCCGTAGTCGGCCACGTCAGCCATCATCGCCCACAGCACCGGGCCGGAGCAGCCGAAGAAGAATTGGCGCACAACTTCCAGGCCGATGATCGGCACAATGGCGGTGGGCGGCAGGAAGAACAACGCCGCGGCGAGGATGCCCGTCAGCAGCATGCTCCAGCGGAAGACCGAGCGCTTGCCCATGCGTTTGGTCAGGGCCGTGGAGCAGGTGACGCCCACCAGCAGAGCGATCAATCCGAAGCCGTTGAACCAACTGAAGAACATCCTGTTGCCGGCGCAGTTCTCAAAGTAGGGCAGCATTACATTGCCGCGAATGAGCAGCGCGGTGAAATAAAAAACCGTCGCCATGAAGAGCGCGATCCAGGGGCCGTTGTGGATCAGATCGCCGAGATCGCGGAGTACGGAGCTTTCCTGGCGCGCATCGGGCTGAATCCTCTCCTTCGAAACGGCGAAGGCAATCAGGAAAAAAATCACCGAGAGCACAAGGAAGCTGCCCATCGTCAACTGATAGCCCAAGGCATTGTTTCCGTGGCCCAGAAAGGCGACCATGGGAACAGCCAGGCTTCCTACAATGAATCCCGCGCTGTTGGCGAAGAATTGACGATACGAAGTGATGCTGTTGCGCTCGTTGGGGTCGTCGGTCATCACGCCGGTCAGCGAGGCATAAGGAACGTTGTTGGCGGCATAGATCAGGCGCAGCAGCAGGTAAGTGACCCAGGCATAAATGAGTTTGGCGGCGGGATTGAGGTTAGGCGTCGTAAAGGTCAGAATGCCGATGACGCCAAAGGGCACCGAGGTCCACAGCAGCCAGGGACGGAACCGGCCCCAGCGGGTGTGGGTACGGTCGGCAATCACGCCCAT
>PMTP01000056.1 GCA_003167305.1 Acidobacteriaceae bacterium | reverse complement strand
TGCGGGTGAGTTTTCTAAATCGGGGCTGTGGAATTGAGGGGAATTGGAAAACAGGGTGTGTGGACGTGTTGAGCGGCCCCTGTTTCCCACGACTTCCACAGGAGGCCTAAAAAGGGCTGTGCAAAGCGAATGGTTTATGTGAAAAGCAGGTCCGGAGATGCGTTGGGCAAGGAGTTGCAGTGGACGGGGTATGCACAGAGACGGGAGTGAACGCTGATGCCGTGTTGTGCCTACCGCTGGCAGGCTCTGTGAGGGAACAGGTAGATTCCCGGCTTCGTGACCGGCGAAGAAGACTTCCCATTCTTGTACCTTGTGCGTAAGATGAATTGCTTTTGTAACTATTCTCGAGGCGAGGGAATTCTAAACTTGACCGGAGAGGGCCAGGGTTATGGGCATCGACATCGGGCGACTGGAAGATCAACTGATGCAAATGTCCGCCGAGGGCACGCCAGGGCAAGAATTCTGCGAAGCAATCTCAGAATTGGCGCGAATCGGGCACTTTGAGCAACTGCGAAAGGTCCTGCCTGGAATTGTGTACGACGAGTTGTGGGCACGCTACCAGCAGAAGGAGAAGACATTTGCCGGTGGGTGGCGGCGGCTGGCGCAGGATATGAGACAAGGGTTTATCCGGCATGCACGGCAGCGGCTGACCACGCTCACTCGGCTGCAACCAGTGGGCAACAGCGGCGCAACGGCAGCATGGCAGGAGATCCAGCGCGTGCTGGACGGCCAGCAGAATGACCTGCTGCACACGGCCTTTGCGCTGGAGTTGCTGGAGTTGGTGGAGCCGGCCGTGCTGAGAGCGACGCATCTGCGGGAGTGCGTGGTGGCCGAGCCGAGTTCAGAGGAGGCCGACCGATACCTGGATGAAGCGACGCGCTGCTATTTTCTTGGTTTGTACACAGCTTGCGCGGTGATGTGCCGGTCGGTGCTTGAGGAGGCGATCAAGCAGAAGCTGCCGGCGGGGCTGGCGCGACAAGTGTGTACGCGCTTTCACAATACCGCAACGCTGGGGATTCTGCCGCATGAGATGAAAAATAATTTACAAATGACGGGTTTCGACGCGGATTTTTCGCGTGTTGTCAATCTGGTGAACGATACCGGCAAGAAGGCGGTGCATCAGGGGCTTTTGTCGGAGGATGAGGCGCGCGGCTGCCTGCAAAGCGCGCGTGAGGCGCTGCAACTGCTGCTGCGCCGTTGAGTCAATTACACACCGCATGGGATGAGGCTCTTATACTTAACTTTCCATGTCTTATCGAGCAGCCATCGAGCAACTGAATGCCATGACGCCGGAGCTGTATACGCAGCCCGGCGGGTTGAGGCGGAAGTTTTCGCTGGACGAAGTTCGCACGCTACTGGCGGCGGTGGGCGATCCGCAACGGCGCGTTCGTTCGGTGCTGATTGCCGGGACCAACGGCAAGGGATCGACGGCGTCCACGCTGGCGTCGATTTTGACCGCTTCAGGGGTGCGCACCGGGCTTTATACTTCACCGCATCTGGCGCGGGCGAACGAGCGCATCCGCATCGGCAGGGAAGAGATTGACGACGAGGCCTTTGCCAGCCTTTTTTTTCGTGTGATGGATGCGGCGCATATGCTGGTGCGGGAGGGCAGGCTGCCGCAACTTCCCAGCTTTTTTGAGATTCTGACGGCGCAGGCGCTGCTCTACTTTGCCGAGCAAAAGGTGGAGCTGGTGGTGCTGGAGGTGGGGATGGGCGGACGGCTGGACGCTACCAACGCCGTCGATCCGCTGCTGTCGGTGATCACCGACATTTCGCTGGACCACACGGAATGGCTGGGCTCGACGATTGCCGCCATCACGCGGGAGAAGGCGGGGATTCTGCGGCGTGGCGGGACACTGATCACGTTGCCGCAGCATCCGGAGGCGAACCAGGCGCTGGGAGAGACGGCGGCGGCGCTGGATGTACGCGTGGTGAACGCAGCGGAGTATATGCCGCCGATCGGCGCGAGCATGGCCGGTTCCTATTCTGTGGAGGCGCTCGGCGCGGCGATTGAGGTGGATTCTCCACTGAGCGGAGCACATCAGCAGCGCAACGTGGCGCTGGCCATTGCAGCGGCTGTGGAACTGGCATTGGCGCAGGGATTTCCCATTACACCAGCGGCCATTGCCGATGGAATACGGAACACGCGCTGGCCGGGGCGGCTGGAACGCATTGAGGCGAGGGGCGTGGTATGGATTCTGGATGTGGCGCATAACCCGGCGGGCGCCTGGGCGCTGCGCGCCGGGCTATCCGGACTGCTGAGTGAAGATCGTCCGCGGCGTCTGATTTTCAGTTGCCTGCGCGACAAGCCAGTGGGCGAGATGGCTCAGATTTTCTTTCCGCTTTTTGAGCAAGTCATCTTCGCGCCCATCCACTCTACCCGGGCGGCTGCAATGGAGGATCTGGAGGCTGCGGGAAGGGCAACGGGGACGCCGGCGGTTAGTGCTGGATCGGTTCGAGAGGCGTTGCAATGGGCCGGGGAGCGTGGCCAGGGCGGGGTTGTGGTCGTCTCCGGATCGGTTTATCTGGTGGGCGAGGCGCGGTCGCTACTGCTGGGTGATGGAGGCATCGGATGAGAGTGCGTCCCAACCCGCTGCCGTGGATCTATCGCTGGCGGACGAATTTGATCCATGTGCCGCTGATGACGGTGATCACGGTGGCGTGCGGAAGCCTCTCACTGCTGGTTTCGCTGGTGGACAAGAAGGGCAACGCGCAACACCGGATCGCGCGGTTCTGGGCGCAGGGCTGCATTTGGGCCTCCGGGTCAAAACTGAGGGTGGTGGGGGAGAAAAACCTGCGCAAGCACCCAGTGGCCGTCTATGCCTCGAACCACACATCGTACATGGATACGCCCGTCATCTTTGCTGCACTGCCCTTTCAGTTTCGCATTCTCGCGAGGAAGGTATTATGGCCTATCCCATTCATAGGATGGTACTTAAATAGATCAAAGCAGATTCCTATCGACACCAATAATCCGCGGGCCACGCTCTCTAGCCTGGGCGCTGGAGCCAAGGAGTTGCGTTCTGGGATGGCGCTGTTCGTCTTTCCGGAGGGCGGGCGGACGGCGGACGGTGGACTGCGTCCGTTTCTTTCAGGCGCGGCCTACCTAGCCATTCGTGCGCAAGTACCTCTGGTGCCGATGGCCCTGAGCGGAGTCTACGAGCTGCTGCCTATTCACACCCGCCACTTTTACCCCGGAGAGCTGAGACTAACGATTGGCGAGCCGATCAAGACCGCCGGGATGACCTTGCGGCAGACCGATGAACTGACGGCGCAACTGCGGACGGCGATTCAAAGCCTTTGTCCGGCGCGGGGCGCGGAGGGAGTGCGACTGGCTGGGGTAGAGGCTGAAGGTACGAAGGTTTGACTCTTGATTCGTGCCCCCTATCGCATGTGGCACTGGTGTGATTAAATTGTTGCTGCCATGTGCGTTCATATCGCAATTCCCGAGCCCACCGGCAGCGATCCGGGATACAATCAGCGGTCGCTGCCAGCCTATCTTGTCGCCCTGCGTTCGGCCGGGGCAACGCCGATTCTTGTTCCGCTTCACGAACGTCAGGACCGCGTAGCACGGTTGCTTGCGGGAGTGCAGGGAATCCTGCTGCCGGGCAGCAGATTCGATGTTGACCCACAAAGGTATGGCGAAGATCCAATTCCAGAGTGCGGCGAAGCTGACCCTGCCCGCACCGCCGTGGACGAACTGCTGCTACAGGATGCTTTCAGTCTGCACAAGCCTGTNNCCGGGCCGGGATGTAGTCGAGGCTCATCCGGTGCGGATTGCGCCCGGATCGCAGCTGGCGGGGCTGATTCCGCAGAGTTATGCGGCTGATCCCGAGGTCAACTCCAGCCACCACCAGGCAATTCGGGTTCCGGGCGATGGTCTGCTTGTGAGCGCAGTTTCCAGGGAGGATGGCGGAGTGGAGGCGGTGGAACTGGACTCACGCGAGCATTTTGTCCTGGGGGTGCAGTGGCATCCCGAGAGGACGTACACGCAGAGCGCTTTTTCACGCGCCATCTTCGCGGCGTTCGTGCAGGCGGCGGTGGTCTGGCAGCCGCGGAGGATTCAGGAATCGGTGGCGCCGGAGTGAGCGAGGGATTGCATTCAACAGGTGTACGTCTCAACGCACTCCTGGCGGAAGCAGGCCTGGCCCCGCTGGACGGCGTGTTGGCCGGACACTTTGAGGATTACCTTTCGCTTCTTCTTCGCTGGAATGTCCCCGTAAATCTGACGGCGATTCGCGATGAGGAGGGGATACTGCGCCGTCATTTTATTGAATCGATTGCCTGCGCCCGTGCGCTGCCTGCCGGAATCGCTACGCTGCTGGACTTCGGCTCCGGCGCGGGCTTTCCCGGAATTCCCATCGTACTCTGCCGGCCGGAGATTTCCGTGACACTGGCCGAGTCGCAGGGCAAGAAGGCGGCGTTTCTGAGCGAAGCGGTGCGGGTGCTGGGAGTTGCGGCAACGGTACATTCCGGACGGGCTGAGGTGCTTCGTAACGTCTTTGATTGCATCACTATGCGCGCGGTCGACAAGATGGAACGAGCCGTCCAGGCGGCGGAGCTGCTGCTTCGGCCTGGGTGCTGGCTGGCGCTGATGACCACAAGCAAGGAGCTTGATGCGCTCAAGGCAGCGGCTGGAGCGGAGTTTGCCTGGGCGCCGTTGATTCTGCTTCCCGGCGGCGAGGACCGGCTGCTGGCACTGGGAGAGCGCAAGATCAGTTTGCCAGTTTGATGAGGGCCAGCTTGCGAATCGCGGCCAGATCCTTTGACGACTTGACTGTGAGTCGAAGGCCTGTCCCTTCCGGGTAGCGAGGCGCTTCATCGAGCAGTTTGAGTGTGCTTTTCGAGAGATTGGCTTGCCGCGCAGCAGCAACCGCCTTGTCGCCGAAGATGAACGCAACGCGAAAGCAGCCTTTGCATGGAGCGAAGTAGATGATATTTCTCTTTTTGACTTTGAGGCGGACCGACCAGTCGGCTTTTGGCGAGTAGGACTTCCACTCCTGGTCGACGATCTTCTGCTCCGCGAACCAATCTATCAATTCCTTCCACACTGCGGCCGTTGGACCCAGGACCGCGATCACTTCTTCGGCCGTGGGTTGGGTAGTTTTGCCTATGAAAGCGTTCGGGTTTTCCATCTCACTCCTTTCATTGCCTGAAAATAGATTAAATTGTCAGCGGCGGAAGAACCCGGCGCAGGATTTCGGCTTGCTCGGGAGGCTTGTAGAAGGGATGGTTGCGGTAGACGCTGACCCCTGCCTCCATGTAGGCGTCAAAGATTTCGGGGGTTCGTTGTGCGGCGATATCCTGAACTCTGCGGACGTGAGCCTGGGTGAACTCCAGTTTGGCTGGGTCCACAAAGCCTGCCTGGAGGAAGGCGCGGGTCTTACGAGCGCATTTGCAGTCGTTTTCCGGATTGACGAGGCTACAATTGTCGCGCAGATACTCGAAGAGATCGCGGCGCGCGCGGGAGAGAATCTGGCGAAAGTTGGCGGG
>PMTP01000085.1 GCA_003167305.1 Acidobacteriaceae bacterium | reverse complement strand
GGGTTGTATCTGCTGTGGAAGGCGCGGCGATAGCAGGCAGTGAGTCAGAGACCCGCTATTTCCACCATCCTTCTACCAGCAACTTCTGCGGGGGAGTGGTTCGGGCAGCTATCGATCCGCCGTTCGCGGCTTGCTCTGCCACGGTGTAAAGCTCCGCTTTCTGCTCATAGGGGAGAAGGCCTTGAGCTTTGCGCAGCGTGAGCGTGATCGGGCTGACCGGTCCGGACTGGGAATCTGGAATTGCAAATTGGAGATCGTAGTCGTAGCGGGCATTCGCCAGAATGTCCTTTATGGCCGCGGAAAACTTGACCTCATGAAATACGCCGTTGTCATAATAACGAACTTTTTTGGGTAGATAATCGCCGCCGCCGGGGGTGTATGCTTCCCCAGTGCCCCATGATTCGTCGTAGAACACCATCTTTATCATGCCGCCGTCAACGATGTAAGCCTGCGCATGGGTCGTCATTGCCAGACTCCTCCATAAACGAGCAGGCTTACCCCGCAGTTTGTCAACAACCAGAAGCAGCAGCCTGCGGCCGGGAAAGCTTTCCAGCGTCTCGATCTCTGATTGTGCGGCCAGATCTGCCTGACTGGCAGTCAAAGGAGCGCCTGTAACGGCGGCCAGCGCGGCGGCGAGCGTAGCGCCTGTAGAGAATGGGGTGAATCTGCCATTGGACCGGTTGACGCTGACCAGCCAGCCTCGGAAAAGACCCGATTGAGACTCATCACCAGATCGGCGTCTTTCGGCCGTCGCGTGCCGGAAGGAAAGACAACCAGCAGATGGGTTGGAAATCCCGATGCATCCGCCGAGTTTGCCTTGAACGGCAGCGAAACACGGACGGGATACTGGCGTCCCTGGTGAGAAACCGCGAAGTTCCTGTCCGTAAAGCGGGACGGACAATCCCCATGCAGACAATCGCGCAGTGTACTCAGTTCGATGTGGTAGACCTGCGAGTTGGGATCGGCCGGAGTGAGCGAGGAGTGAGGAAGCGCGAGTGCGGCCGTCTGCACCTAGGCTGTCAAGAGCAGGCTGCTGGAAGAGTATCCCAGGAGCAGGCAAACGCTGAGGAGGAATCCAGCAGACCTGACTTTCATTGATCGTCCCTCTGATGGCTGGAACACACTGGATGGAAAAAAGTTGCGCAGATTAAAGAATACAGTCGCGCGGATGATAGCCTGGGATGGCCGTGGATTGCCTATGGCTTTGCGCGGCAGAAACAGCACGTCTTCTCGCCACCGGGCTTGACCGAGAGTGAGAAGGCCCCCGACGCCGAGGAGCACGACCTGATCGTTCGTTCCTTCGCCGTGGAGGAGTTCGAGGAGATGATGCGCAACGGCGCGATCCGCGACAACGGCACGGTATCGGCGTGGGGGTTGTATCTGCTGTGGAAGGCGCGGCAAAAGTGAGGCGGCAGGCCGGTTAGATGGACTCGGCCCGGCGCACAGAGCCTCCTACCAAACTACCTTGTAGATGTTGCCCTTGTTGTCTACCGCTACGCTAAATCTCTTGTCAACCTCCTTGTTCAGCACTTCTTCATACATTTCAACTTGCAGAACGGTTCCCTGATCTCCGGTAAAGACCCCCTGCCAAATCTTCTTGCCCATAATACGGGCAACGTAATATCCCTGTCCGTAGACAGCATCCCAGGCGAAGGCCAAATTGGACTGCGGCGGGTATCCGGCTGGGTCGCCCAACGCCTTGGCTACTGGAGCAGATGCTGTCACTTCGGGAGTAATGAGTTTTCCCTGGAGTTTTTCCCCATGGGCAAGAGTCCAAGTGATCGACCCTGAGGAAGTCTTTAAACTCCCGATTGAAAACACCGGGTTTCTGCTCTGGCCGGAAAATACCGGCGGTGGTGTCTGCGATGCCAGTGGACCTGATACAGGGTAAAGCTTTTGTCCGAACGAGGGAATGCATACCGCAATCAGGCAAACGCTCAACAGCGCAAGAACAAATTTCGTTTTCATGGGGTATCCTCTGTCCGTTAGAAACCGGAATACAACAAAAAGTTTCTGTGCCGGTCTGAGTTTTATCCGCGCTCGTCCATCGGGATGTACGGAGCGGGATACGGCGGGCCGATGTACTCAGCGCGGGGACGGATGAGGCGGTTGTCGTCGAGCTGCTCGATGATGTGGGCGGCCCAGCCGGCGATGCGGCTGATGGCGAAGATGGGCGTATATAGGTCGATGTCGATGCCCAGCGTCGCGTAGGTGGAGGCCGAGTAAAAGTCCACATTGGCGTTGAGTTTTTTATCGGCGTTGATATAAAGCTCGATGGCGCGGGAGTACTCGAACCACTTGGGAATGCCGGCGTCCTTGCCGAGCTGCTCGCTCATCTTGCGCAGGTGGGTGGCGCGGGGGTCCTCGGTCTTGTAGACGCGATGGCCGAAGCCGGAGATCTTCTGCCGTGCGGCCAGCATATTCTTCACGTATTCAACCGGATCGGCGCCGGCCTTGTCGATCTCGTAGAGCATGCGCATCACGCCCTCGTTGGCGCCGCCGTGCAGTGGCCCCTTGAGCGCGCCGATGGCGCCAGTGACGGCCGAGTGAACGTCGGCCAGCGTGGCGGCGATAACGCGGGCGGCAAAGGTGGAGGCGTTCAACTCGTGCTCGGCATGCAGCACCAGCGCCAGGTCCAGCGTCCGGGTCGCCGTTTCCGAGGGTTTGACGCCGTTCAGCATCCACAGGAAGTTGGCGGCGTGGCTGACGGTGCGGTCCGGGGGCACTATCTCCTTGCCTTTGCGGATGCGGTCGTAGATGGCCACGATCATGGCCATCTGCGCGGTCAGGTTATAGCTTTTGCGGACGTTGGCGTCGTGGGAGCAATCCTTCTCGTCCGCGTCGTAGAAGCTGAGTGCGGAGACGGCGGTGCGCAGCACCTCCATGGGCGTCGCGGAGGTGGGGAAGGCTCGCAGCATCTTGATGATGCGCTCATCGAGGGCGCGCGCCAGCGTCAGCCGGGACTGAAACTCGCGCAGGGCCAACTCATTGGGAAGAATGCCGTTCCACAGCAGGTAGGTGGTCTCCTCGAAGGTCGAATGCACGGCCAACTCGTGAATATCGATTCCCCGATAGGACAACACGCCCGCATCTCCGTCGATCCAGCAGATCCCGGAGTTGGCCGCGACAATTCCTTCCAGACCCTTTCCTGCGCCACCAGTGGTCGGCATAGCCCTCGATCTCCCCCTAGCAATTTAGCGATATTTTCCAGACGATTGGGGTGGCTGTCCTGGCCTCCAAAAAGCCCGGCGACTGAATGTGCCGTATAGATGTTTATAACGCAGTGATTCGCTGCTTGTCACGAAGCGTGGTACGGCAGCGGGGTGGAACCGGCTCTAAAGGCTCTTTTTGGGTGTGCTATGTATAAAGAAGGCCATCTTTTTCCACACGGGGGGATATTTTCTATATTCTGTAGATTCCCCAGGGGCGCGGGGAGCGAGGGCTTCGTCATCGGGCATTCCGGACGGAATCCGGCAGAGACGGGAATTCCGGAAGAGTTTTTTTAGAGCGGCGTCTAATCCGGAAAGGAAGACGACCTACACGAGAAGCGGTCCGCACGACGGGCCGTCACAGAGAGGCAGCAAAGATGAGTGAACTTGACGATACCCCGCGCAGCTATTCGGGCGCACTGCTGGCGGCCATCGCCATCGCCCTGCTGATCGGGATTGGCAGCCTGATCTGGAACTACAACCAGAGCGGTACCCTGACCAACCAGCAGAAAGAGATCGACGCGGCCAACGAACAGAACAAGAAGCTGGCCTCCGACCTGCGCGAGACTGACGCCCACCTCAAAGTGGCAACCGAGGAGCTGGGCAACTCGCTGGGGCTGACGCAGAAGCAGATGGACGAGCGCGCCCAGGAGATCATTCGCCGCGAGGAGCGCAACGAGGCTGATGCGGCGCGGCTGGCCAGCGCGCAAAAGCAGACCGCGCAGGCTGTGACCGCCGTCTCCAACGATGTGTCCAGCGTGAAGACCGACGTGGGCGGGGTGAAGACCGATCTGGGCAAGACGCAGAGCGACCTGGCCACCACCATCAGCCAGTTGACGTCGATGAAGGGGGATTTGAACGGCCACAGCAGCTTGATCGCCCGCAATCAGGAAGAGCTGGAACTGCTCAAGCACAAGGGCGACCGGAACTACTACGAGTTCACCCTCACCAAGGGCCAAAAGAAACCCGTGGGCACAGTGAGCCTGGAGTTGAAGAAGGCCGACGCCAAGAAGAGTCGTTTCACGCTGGTGGTCTACTCCGACGACAAACAGTACGAGAAGAAGGATCGCAACCTGAACGAGCCGCTCCAGTTCTACAGCGGCAAGGATGGGCTTCTCTTCGAGATTGTGGTCAACTCTGTGGGCGCAAAGAATGGCCAGATCTCCGGATATCTGACAACGCCGAAGAATGCGCCGGTTCCGGCTACTGTTCCATAACCGCGGTTTGGGGCGCGAGCACCAGGTCTTGCTGGTACTGGATCGAGAAGGTGAAGTTCAGGCCGGACTTCGACCCCGGGTCGCTGTGATTTGGGTCCGGCAGCCAGTCCTTGCGCGCGTCCCACCGCTGCTTGGTCAGCCGAAAGACCCAGAAAGCGGTCCCATCCACGCTCTGCCCCGGATCGAGGACCGTATGGGGCGCGAGCGGCTTACCGTGCGAGGCGTCCAGCTTGGGATAGGCGAGAAATGCCTCCTCGAACTGCGCCACGCTTCCCGCGGAGACGGAAAGAGGAACACCGTCCGCCAGCCTGACATTGGCCAGCACATTCTGCAAGATGAGCGGAACATTGCTTTGGTTATGTAACTTCACATGGGCAAAGAGCAGCACCTGGTCGAAGCTCTCCGGGGACTTGGCATCGCCGTTGGCGTCGATCCCCGAGGTCTCGCCATGCTCGGGATAAGCCCACACCTGAACAATCTCGCCGCTGGCCACCGGCGGCTTGTGGCTGGCCAGCACTACGATGGCGACGACGACGGTGACCAGCACGGCCGCGATGACACCCGCCCGGACTAAGTGGCTGCTGCCCTTGGCGAACTCTTCGCCAAGAGCGGCGTCATCAATCTCTTCCTGGGATTCCTGATGGAGTAAGCTCATCGCGCCCTTATCTTATCTCGGCTGACGCAAAAAGGGCCAAGCATTTCGCATTTTTTCCGGGAACGGTCCGGGATTTGCAGCGGATGCTTCGATAACGCTACTGCAAAGAGAGGCGTGGCGCGAACTTGTATCTCTTATAGAGCAACCCTGAATACGGGGCCTCCGAATTCAGCGTTCCATTCTGAAACGTATAGAAAACAAAATATTTAAGTAATGTGACGCCTTCTGTGACATGGGCCACGAAAATGGGCACACTCAAGCGTACCACCGGGCGGCGGTCTTGCGCTTACGCCTGGTCTTCAACGCCTCTATGCTGTGCTGGGGACAGAGTCCCGTAGCCGGACAACCGCATCCGCCTGGGCGCCTTTCTGCCCCTGAACGATGTCGAACTCAACGTCATCGCCCTCTTTCAGCGTTTTGTACCCGTCCAACTGAATCGATGAGTAGTGGACGAATACATCCGGCCCGTCTTCACGTCCAATGAATCCGTAGCCCTTGGCGTTGTTGAACCACTTGACCTTCCCTTTGTATTGAGCCACAGGTCCCTGCCTTCCTTACATCCTGTGAGTTACGGCGAACAGCGTACTGGGGAACGCCCACCGATATGTATTTTGACTCAAAAATCCGCCATCGGTTACAAATTTTTTAGGCAGCCCCCGTGCATAATGAGACAGAGCCGGCGGAGGAGCGCCGGCCCTGTCTGGAGAGAATGGTTTGAAGCGGGGCTACAGATCCCTCCGCTACTTACCGTGCTTGCCAGCCATCTTTTGCGCGAACAAGAGCACGCTGGTCAGCGTCTTGCCGTCTTGAATCGCGCCCTTTTCGATCAGCTTGACCACCTGGGAGAGTTTGACCAGTCGAAACTCGATCCGCTCGTCTTCCTCCGGATGGGCGTCGCCCGCCACCAGGTCCTCGGCCACGAAGACCTTCATCGACTCGCCCACAAAGCCGGGGCTGGGATAGTACTCGACCAGCGGCTTCCACTTCTTTGCCCGGTAGCCGGTTTCCTCCTCCAACTCCCGTTGCGCGCCCAGCAGGGCGTCCTCGCCCGGCTCCAGCTTGCCGGCCGGTAGCTCCCACAGGAATCGGCCGGCGGCATGGCGATACTGCCGCTCGATCACGACCCATGGATTTTTCTTGCTTTTCGTGTTGTCGATGGCCAGGATGACCACGCTGCCGTTGTGGCGGACGATATCGCGTACTTCCTCACTGCCGCCCGGCTCAATCAGCCGGTCGCGCAGCACACGGAAGAGCGGCCCCTCGAAGACTACTTCGGAACTGAGCACCTCTGCCTTTTGCTCCGCGACCACCTTGGGGGCCTTCGTCGCCTTGGCTTTTGCGGCCTTTGCTCCTTTGGGTTTTGCGGCCTTTTTTGCCTTGGGCTTGGCGGCCTTTGCCATTTTAGGTTTGGCAGTTTTTGCGGCCTTGGGCTTGGCAGCCTTTGTTTTCTTGGGTTTCACGGTCTTGGGTTTGGCAGCTTTTGCTTTCTTAGGTTTCACTGCCGTTGCAATCTCGGGCGCCGCAGCTTCTGCGGTCCTGGGCTCGGCGGCTTTCACGGCTTTCTTCGTCTTGGGCATCTCTTCTCTCTCCTTGAAGCGCGTTCCTGCGCAATTCAGAATAGAGTATACGCACACCAAGGCCCGCGCGCAGCACCAGAATCGCCACGCATGCATCGATTTACACTGGCGTAACATCCTTAACAGTAGCTGAATCTCATCTTTGCCCGCGCACCCGAGGTTCGCTTTCAGATTTAAGATCGTATAGAGAGTAAATCATTGAACGCAGAGCGCCATCCCATCAGTGTCGTATCGGGGCTGCACCGGCTCTTTCTGGAGTACTGCTCCGGCACGGCGGCGGCGCGGGCGTTTTACGCCCCGCTGCCGCCGGGAACGGACGCGCCGGGTAGCTGGCAGGCGCGCCCGGACCTGCCCGCGCACTGGCCGGAGCTGCTCGGGCTGCTGTCCGCGCAGAATACTGGATCAACACAGGCGGCGGCGCTCGATGCTCTCAGCTGCGGCGCGGGAGTCGTAGTCACCGGCCAGCAGGTGGGCCTCTTCGGCGGCCCGCTCTTCACGCCCTTCAAGGCGGCTACCGCGCTGGCCCGCGCGCGCGAGGCGACGGTAGCGGGCCGGCCGCACGCCGCCGTCTTCTGGCTGGCCACCGAAGACCATGACTTTGCCGAGATCAACCACGTCGTCTTTCCGGCGCGCCGCGAATTGCGCAGGCTGGAGTATGCGGCGGCTCCCGAGGCCCCGCAGCCGGTGGGCGGCCTGGTGCTGGACGACTCGATTAAGCCGCTGGTCGATCAGGCGTACGAACTGCTCGGAGCTTCCGACGCGATGGAGGCGTTGGCCGCGGCCTACCAGCCGGGACGCACCTTCGCCCAGGCCTTTGCGGAGTTTTATTCCCGGGTCTTCGCTGCGCAGGGGCTGCTGGTGCTGGATGCAAGCAGCCGCGCCTTTCACCGCATCGGCTCTCCAGTCCTGCGCGCGGCTCTGGAACGCGCCGACGAGCTGCACGCCGCGCTCGTGGAGCGCAATCGATCGCTCGAAGCGGCCGGCTATCATGCGCAGGTNNAGCGCGGCCGAGCCTGTGGGATTGTGGCAGGCGGGGCGGCAGAGCTTTTCCACGGCGGAACTGCTTGGCATTCTCGACGCCGAGCCGGAGCGCATCTCGCCCTCGGCGCTGCTGCGGCCCGTCTTCCAGGATTTCCTGCTCTCGACTTCGAAAATCATCGGCGGACCGGCGGAGATCGCCTACTTTGCCCAGTCCTCCGTGCTCTACCAACGCATTCTGGGCCGGGTGACGCCGGCGCTGCCGCGCTTTTCGGCGACGCTGATTGAGCCGGCCATTGGCGACCTACTGCGCCAGCACAACCTCACGCTGGAGCAGGTCATTGCGGAGAGCCCGGCCTCGCTGGCGCAACTGCTGGCTGCCCGCGCGATTCCAGCAGCGGGAAAACGAAATCTTGCGACGGCGGAGCTGGCGCTGGACGCCGAGTTGATTCCGCTGCTCGACTGGATGCATTCGCTCGATGCGGGCCTGGGCCGGTCGGGCGATACCGCGGCCGGCAAGATCCGCTACCAGATGAGCCGCTTGCGGACGCTGGCGGCCAACTTCCAGTTGCAGCGCGAGGCGGCGCTCGCACGCCACGCCGAGTCCATCAGCCAGGCGCTCTATCCCGGCGGCGTCTTGCAGGAGCGGCTGCACGGCGCGGCCTATTACTTTGCCCGCTATGGTTTTGGGCTGGCGGAAGAGCTGACCGCGCAAGCAGCAAACTGCAGCCCAGGCCATGCGGCGATCTGGCTATAGCGGTTCTCCAATTGCTGTACTCCGTAACCACGCCGCAGAGTGGCTTTTCCTCAAGAAAAAGCCACCTTCGATAGAACCGGTAAGGACATATGTATTGGAGAACCGCTCTATAATCCTCTCCAGCGGATTGAGGTTCATCATGAGACAGTTTCTTGGGATTTGTGTTTTCAGTTTGCTGGCTTGCACGGTGGCGCTGGCGCAAAAGCAGCCCTGCGCGACAGTCGGCGACAACAATGCTTTTCTGGGCGTTCAGACCATCCGCCTGTGGCCGGGTGACGCGCCTGAGGCCAAGGGCAAAGCCTGCGAGGACACGCCCACGCTGACCATCTTCGAGCCGCAGAGGGGCCACGAGAACGGCTCCGCCGTGGTGGTGCTGCCGGGCGGCGCTTATCTTCATCTGGCCGCCAACCTGGAGGGCCGCCAGGTGGCCGACTGGTTCACCGCGCGCGGCTTTCGCGCCTTCGTTCTGAGCTACCGGCTCAGCTCGAACGGCTACCTGCTGCCGGTGCCGCTGATTGATGCGCGGCGCGCCGTGCAACTGGTGCGGGCGCGGGCCGCGGACTACCATATCGCTCCCAACCGCATTGTAATCATCGGCTTCTCGGCCGGCGGCCACCTGGCGGCGCTGGCAGGCACGCAGTTCATTCCCGGCAAACACGACGCCGACGATCCCATTGAGAGAGTCTCCAGCCGACCGGACTATCTGGTGCTGGGCTACCCCTGGATCGGCGCCATCAGCAGCGATACCAGCCACCTGAGCTACTGCAAGCTCTTCAACGTGATGGACACTTGCGAGGCGCTGCGGGCCGCGTACTCGCCGGACCTTTTTGTCACCAAGGAGACGCCGCCCACCTTCTGGTTCCACACCTTCAACGACCAGACGGTTCCGGTGGAGCAGGGGCTGCGCTTTTATGAGGCGCTAGTCAAGGCCGGGGTGCCCGCCGAGGCGCACATCTTCGCGAACGGCCCCCATGGGACGGGGCTGGGCAAAGGCGATGCGGCTCTGGACCAATGGCCCAACCTGCTGGAGATCTGGCTGCGCGCGCAAGGGCTGCTGACCGCGGAGCCGGCGGCCGCCGCGGGCAAGCCGTAGCGAGTCAGCATTCCCTCAGGGGCTGGAGCCCGCGCTGATTGAAAGCAGAGAAAAAATGCCCGAAAAGTAAGAGGCGGGCTGCCAGCCCCAGGAGTGGACGTACTTCCTGAAGCCTACAGCCCGCTGGACCCTGGACCGGGTCTTAGGTGATACCTTAAGTCTAGGCTTGTTTTGGATGAAAGCAAGTTCTTTTTTGGATAATTCTTCCCAGAAGTGACAACCGTCACGGGAGTCCCAGAATTGGGGCCGTTTTCGTTGACTTGAGGGTCCGCTCCTGTTACAAAAAAGTGTTCCACCTTAGACAAACGGAGCACACGGACCGCCAGAACAATCCGTACAACCTGGACGAATCGGACCACATGCAATTGATTTTTCAACAACTCGGGACGCTTTTTCTAGGCGCCGTGCCTACGATGCTGCTTTTTATCGTGCTGGTACTGGCTTACCAGTTCCTGGTGCAGGAGCCGCTGACCAAAACCCTTCAAGCCCGCCGCGACCGCACCGAGGGCGCCATCGAAGCCGCGCAACAGGCCTTAGTCCAGGCTGAAGCCCGGGCGGTCGAGTACGCCGAGAAGCTGCGCCAGGCGCGCGGCGAGGTTTTCAAGCTGCGCGAGGCGCGCATCAAGCAATGGAATGCCGAGCGCGACGCGGCGCTGGACGTGGCCCGCAAGGCTGCCGCGCTCAAGGTGAGCCAGGCCAAGGCGGCGCTCGATGCCGAGGCCGCGCTGGCACGGGCTGACCTTCAGGCCTCCGCCGGGGATTTGGCTCGCCAGGTCGTGCGCGCCGTTCTGCCCGTGGCCGCCGGGGGTTCCCGTTGAAAGATTTTATGCCGCAAAGAAAGTTCATGGCAAGGACGAATCGAAATCTGTGGTTTCCCGCCCTTTTCGCCAAGAACGCGAAAAGGATGGGGCACGGGCCTTTATACGGGGCTTTGCCGGTCCTGTTTTTTACGGCGCTTGTTGTTGGCTTGACGGCAATGCCCTTGCGGCTCGCGGCCCAGGCATCGGCGCCGGCAGTCCAGCCAGCGCAGACCTCGGCGCCCAGCGAAGTCGTCAAGTCGCAGGAGGAGCAGAACAACGTCTTCCGGCTGGAAGGCCCGGTGGTGAAGTGGACGGCCCGGACGTTTCATTGGAGTGTGGAGACGACGGCCAACCTCTTCGAGTTCCTGAATTTCGGGATCGTTGTGCTGCTGATCGGCGTTCCTCTGGTCAAGTTTGTGCCCAAGCTGCTGCACACGCGCGGCGAGAAGGTGCGCACTGACATCGATGCAGGCCGCAAGGCGACCGCGCAGGCCAACCTGAGGCTCGGCGCCATTGAAGCCAAGCTCTCCGGCCTGGACGGGGAGATTGCCCAGATTCGCGCCCAGGTGGAAGAGGAAAGCAAACAGGACGAAGCGCGCATCAAGTCCACGATTGGCGAAGAAAGCGCGCGCATCGTGGCCGTTGCCGAGCAGGCGATTGAAGCCTCCGCCGCCCAGGCCCGCCGCTCGCTGCGCCACTTTGCCGCCGATCTGGCCATCGACCAGGCTGTGCATCAACTGGCGATTACGCCGGAGACGGATCGGGCATTGATTGCCGAGTTTTTGGGCGACGCGAACATGAGCCCGGCCAAGGGAGGGCAGAAGTAGATGGCAGCCTTTGTTGCGCGTTACGCCCGCGCCTTTGCCGACGTGGTCACCCAGGAGAAGCTGGACCCAGCGGTGCTGGACCGGCAGTTCAACGACTTTCTGGCTACATGGGATGAGAGCGCCGAGTTGCGCGAACTTTTTGTAAACCCAGCCGTTGCCGCGCCGCAGAAGGTAGCGATTCTGGACAAGATGAACGAGCGGCTCGGGCTTTGGAAGGTGCAGCGCAATTTGCTGGCACTGCTCATCAATAACGACCGCATCGCCGAGGTGCGCGAGGTCATTGCGGCCTGGCGCGTGGAGATGCAGGAGCGACAGGGCATTCGTTCCGTGGAGATTGCGACCGCCCGCGAACTCAGCGAACAGGACCGCGCTGAACTGGTGGCCGGCGTCGGCAAGCTGGCCGGCGCGCAAATTCAGGCAACGTTCAAGTTGGACTCTTCCATCCTCGGCGGAACAGTGGTGCGCATTGGCTCCACGGTGTACGACGGTTCGGTCCGCGGACGGCTGGAGCGGTTGAAGGAAGCGCTGATTAGCTCCTAGCTATTAGCTTCTAGCCACTAGCTCATTCTTGCCTGGTTTGGCGATTCGGGTTGTTATGAAGCGCAAGGAGCAGTGAAGACAGGCTAGAAGCTAGAAGCTAGGAGCTAGAGGCTAGTAATCAGGAATCAGGAATTAAGAACAGGAACAGAAATGGCTCAGATCAAGGCAGACGAGATTACGCAACTTCTTCGCGAGCAGATCGCGAACTACGACTCGAAGGTCCAGGTGGACGAAGTCGGGACCATCACCTCGCTGGGCGACGGCATTGCCCGGCTGCATGGACTGGACAAGGTGATGGCCGGCGAGCTGCTCAGCTTTCCGCACGGCATTGCCGGGCTGGCGCTGAGCCTCGAAGAGGATTCGGTGGGCGCGGTGATTCTGGGCGACTACACCGAGCTGAGCGAGGGCAACGAAGTCAAGCGCACCGGAACGATTTTGAGCGTGCCGGTGGGCGAGGGCATGATCGGCCGCGTGGTGAACGCGCTGGGCCAGCCCATCGACGACAAGGGACCCATTGCCTCGACGCAATCGCTGCCCATTGAGCGGCTGGCTCCGGGCATCATCGACCGTCAGCCGGTGCGCGAGCCGATGGCGACGGGACTCAAGGCCATCGACGCGATGATTCCCATCGGCCGCGGCCAGCGAGAGCTGATTATCGGCGACCGCCAGACGGGCAAAACGGCCGTGCTGCTGGATACCATCATCAACAACGCNNAAGAACGACCTGATCTGCATCTACTGCGCGATCGGGCAGAAGCGGTCGTCGATTGCGCAAGTCGTGCAGACGCTGACTGAAGCCGGAGCGATGGGCCACACGGTCGTCGTCGCCGCCTCGGCCTCAGAACCCGCGCCCATGCTCTACATCGCACCCTACGCGGCGACGGCTATCGGCGAGTTCTTCCGCGACAACGGCAAGCACGCGCTGGTGATGTACGACGATCTCTCCAAGCACGCCATGGCCTACCGCGAGATTTCGCTGCTGCTGCGCCGTCCGCCGGGCCGCGAAGCCTATCCCGGCGACGTCTTCTATCTCCACTCGCGCTTGCTGGAGCGGTCTTCAAAAATGTCCAAGGAAAAGGGCGGCGGCTCGCTGACCGCGCTGCCGGTGATCGAGACGCAGGCCGGCGACGTCTCGGCCTACATTCCGACCAACGTCATCTCCATCACCGACGGGCAGATTTTTCTGGAGACCGATCTCTTCAACTCCGGCGTGCGTCCGGCGGTCAACGTGGGCCTGTCGGTTTCGCGCGTAGGATTTTCGGCGGCGATCAAGGCGGTCAAGCAGGTGGGCGCGACGCTCAAGCTGGATCTGGCGCAGTACCGCGAACTGGCGGCCTTCGCGCAGTTTGGCTCCGACCTGGACCCGCTCACGCAGAAGCAGCTCAACCGCGGCGCGCGCTTGACGGAGCTGCTCAAGCAGCCGCAGTTCCAGCCGCTCACCTGGCAGCAGCAGACGGTGGCGCTCTTCGCCGGCACGCAGGGCTATCTGGACGATTTCCAGATCAGCGAGATTCGCGCCTTCGAGGTTGGCCTGTACAAGTACTTCGACAGCGCGCAGACGGCGCTGATCGACGATCTGACCAAGAAGAAGGCGCTGGACGACGATCTGCGCGGCAAGCTGCACGCGGCGCTGAAGGAATATGCGGCCAACTTCAAGGCGGAGCTTGAGGCCGCCGCGAAGGCATAGCTTCTAGCCTCTAGCTTCTAGCTACTAGCTAAAAGCCGGAGGCTGGAGAATGAAATCTGGATTTGCAAGCCGAAAGCTAGAAGCTAGAGGCTAGAAGCTCGGAAGAACATGGCAAATGTCTTAGACTTACGGCGTCGCATACGCAGCGTGAAGAACACGCGGCAGATCACCAAGGCCATGAAGATGGTGGCGGCGGCAAAGTTGCGGCGCGCGCAGGAGCGTGCTCTGGCGGCGCGGCCCTACGCCCGGATGATTACCAGCGTGCTGGAATCGCTGACCCGGCGCGTGGATCTTTTTGACGAGGCCACCGGCAACCTGCGCCATCCGCTCTTCATCACGCGCGACGAGAAGCGGGTGCTGCTGATTGTCATCAGCGGCGACAAGGGCTTCGCCGGCGCTTTCAATGCGAATAT
>PMTP01000133.1 GCA_003167305.1 Acidobacteriaceae bacterium | reverse complement strand
CCCGGTCTACGACGCCCGGAACCACTCGCTGGTGCTCTTTGATCGCGGCGATGAGATCGTCGTTCAGGCCGGCCCTGAGGGCATCCGCTTCCTGCTCGTCTCCGGCAAGCCGCTGGAGGAGCCGGTGGCCTGGTACGGACCGATTGTGATGAATACCGAGGAGGAACTGCGGCAGGCCGTGAGCGAGTTGCACAATGGCAGCTTCATCCGGCACAAGTAAGGCTGGGGAATGCTTAACAAGTCCGTTTTGCGAATTTACAGATTTTTCGGGGTTAAAAAGGCAGTGGAAAAATGCATTTGGGGTTGCAAGAAGTGTCAGGGCACGACTTTAGTCGTGCCGTAAATGCAACAAAACAAATGTTGGGCTTTAGCCCCGGCGGCATGCTTTTCGTGTAATTAGCTTGGAAACAGGCCTTTTTCCGCAGCCTGTAAAACCCCCGTTTCCCTCCGCAACTCGTCCGACAAAATCTGATCGGGCGTCCATCCTTGCTGGCGCAGCATGCGCAGGCTCAGCGCGTCGTGGCGCTTGGCCAGCCGTTTGCCGTTCAGGTCCACCACCAGCCGGCAGTGGAACCAGGCCGGATTCTCGCAGCCCAGCGCGCGGTTGAGCAGAATCTGCCGCGCCGTGGACTTGAGCAGGTCTTCGCCCCGCACGACCTCGGTGATCTTCATTGCTGCATCGTCGGCCACGCAGGCCAACTGGTAACTCGGAATGCCGTCGCGCCGCCAGACAACAAAGTCGCCAAAGTCGCGGCTCGCCATAAAGCGCTGCGGCCCGAGATTCAAATCGACAAATTCGACCGCTTCGCCGTCGGGCACGCGAAAGCGCCAGTTGAAGCTGCCCGGCTCCTCGATCCCGTTTGCAAAAGAATCCTGAGCCGGATGGGCGGAAACATCTCCGTGCCCCATCCTTTTCGCGTTCTTTCCACCCCAACGCACAAAGTCCGTTCGTTGGGGACCCCGGTTTGCGAAAAGGGTGGGAAACCTCGACATCCAATCAGCTTCTTTCCGGCACGTTCCCGGATAAACCGGTTCGTCGTCCAGCGGTTCCTGCTCTTGATTGCCGCCCTCATGCGGCGCGCTCAGCGCGGCCTCCAGATCCCGGCGCGAGCAGCGGCAGGGATAAATGAATCCGCCCCGCAGCAGCTTGCGCCAAGCCGCCAGATAGTTTGGCCGGCGTTCGCTCTGCGCATAGGGAGCATAAGCCCCGCCCAAATCCGGGCCTTCGTGCCAGCGAATCCCCAGCCAGCGCAGGTCTTCGAGCGCGGCTTCGGCATAGACGGCGCGGCTGCGGTCGGGGTCCAGGTCTTCCATGCGCATCACCAGCACGCCGCCCGCGTCGCGCGCCCGCTCATAGGCCGTCCAAAAGGTTCGCGCATGGCCCACGTGCAAATAGCCGGTGGGCGAGGGCGCAAGACGCCCGCGATAGCTTAGTGGCGATGAAGACAAACTGGCCATGCTGTCTATCAGTGTAGCCACCTGCGGGTACCTGCGGTGCGGCGGATTCGATCTTGGCAGGTGGCCCGTTCATCAGCCCCGAAGAATCACCATGAGCTATGAGATGCTGTGCCCCGTTCATCGCGGTCTTATCGCGATGAGCGGGCGTGTAGCCTGAGGTCAGATCCTGGCCGCTTCGCTGAAGATTGATTGGCCAGGGCGAATCGTAACGATAGAATTCTCCCACGCCCGTCATCGCTCTCCCTTGCGGGCATGGCCGATGTCGGCGCGGCGATGTGTTCCTCGAGGTACCGGTCCAGATTGCGGTGAGTGGGAATCTCGTGGTCCTTGTCACCCTTCTCATATGGCCGGACCCGGCCCCGACGCCCCTGGAAGAAGAGACCATCGACGCGCACGGAGACCGCAGCGCCCAAGCGCCCATGCATCCAATGGCTCGCAGACACTAAAAATCGCGGCAAGACAAAACACCACTTAAACCTTTACTATGCAATATCTTGCAGTTTACAAAACCGAGTTAGAGCGGACAACAGTGACACATTGCCAACGATCGCGGCCTGTACACGTTGAACTCGGTAGATTCCCAATTTGGGACAGGCGGTTGGGGTCCATTACCTTTGCGTGCAATTTGAGTGTTTGTGAGCAGAATAGTACACACAATGTGTGCTATTCTGCTCATATCAGTCTTGAGAAAAGCGACTCGTGATGATCTCTAAGCTGGATTCCAAGGGAATCGGCAATTGAATGGAAGCCATTTCAATCTAACAACTTAGATATCGGCGACGTGCACGCGCGCGCTCGGACGGATTCACCGAGGCGCGTCCATGAAGTCTCTCCTATCCTTCCCCCTGAAACTCTCAATCTTCACCACCCCTCGGAATCTCTTCTGGACAGTTCCCTGCCTCCTGCTCTTTTTGCTTTTCACAGGCTGTGGGGCCAATCCTTCCGTGGCCGCGCCAACAACGGGCACTAGCACTCCCGCTGCAGACACTAGCACTCCCGCTACAGGCACTAGCACTCCCGCTGCGGACACTAGCACTCCCGCTGCAGCCGCCACGCCCATATTCTCACCTGCTCCCGGGCTATACACGACTGCGCAGACGGTGACATTGTCTGCCGCCACAACGGGAACGACAATCTACTACACCGCCGACGGTACCGCGCCCACGACATCCTCGACTCAATACACTCGCGCAATCCCGGTAAGTGGATCCGAGGTGATTGAAGCGGTTGCTGTCGCTTCAGGCTATACAAACAGCAGTCTGGCAAAGGCGGGCTACGTCATTACACCTCCCCCGGTATCGGGACCTGTGGTTCCCACAAACGCCATTGNNTGAGCACGCCATCGCTAAGCGGCAACGCACGCCAGTTTGTCTCCAGCTACACAGATGCAGGCGGCGAAATATACAGCGTGCCATACGCGAACGACACAACCTCAATGAACTTTGTCTATGACGGCTGGGTGTGGATTGAGGCCGGAAGCAATATCGCTAACCTTGAATTAGATTCAAACCAGGTCACAGAAAACGGTCAAACCGTTATCTACGGCTTCCAGTGCAGCGGGGATTCCCAAACGTGGGAATACAGCGGCGCAGGGGGCCATTGGGTGAGTTCCTCGCAACCTTGCATTGTGTCGAACTGGCAGACGAACGCCTGGCATCACGTTCAGATCAGCTATTCGCGCGACGACTCCGGCAATGTGACCTATCACTCCGTATGGCTGGATGGCAACGAGCAAGTGATCGACGCCACGGTGCCGTCATCGTTCGCGCTGAGGTGGCAGGTTGGGGTGGTGCAAACCCAGTTTCAGCTGGATGGACTGGGAGCTTCGGGCGGATCTACGGTGTACCTGGATAACCTGACCATCTATCGCTGGTGAGCCAGGCAAGGAGCACCATGCTCCCTTTTTCATCATTTCAGCGAGCGCTCGATTCAGCACATTCGGTAGGTATCGCATCCTTGCGAATAACCGGAATCACAACCATACCGCGGATGAATTTGAAGGCGGTTGGCTGACAGTCGTGGGCCATAACGTATGCTTCTACTCTCTTATCCGCAAAAAACGCCGCAAGGGGATGCAAAGAGTACGCGCGGGGGCGAAAAAAGTTCGCGGCGCATTGGCTTCCGCATATTCCATTGCGGAAGCTCAACAACGCAAACAGGCCGCCCGGAAGTGGGGCGGCCTGCTGGTAATGAATGACAGAGAGGCGAAGTTGCCGCCTTCATTAGTAGATGATGACCACGTTCATGCTCCACGGGGTGAGAGTGAGAGTTAGCGGCAGGCTCTGCAGGCCTGTGTTATTGGTTGTTGGCGGCGCCCAGACGGGGATCGTTTGATTCGTCTGGTCATAGAGGGACTTATCGTAGGTGATGACGGTAACGGCTGAAGCGACAGTTTGCTCGGAGAGCGTGATCGCAACCGGCTCGCTGGTAGTTTCATTGCGGTTGAACAGCACCAGCGCCGTCACGCCGTTATGGGTCGCGGCATACGCAACCACATCCGTGGTATCGCCGGCCACGGTCGCGGTCAGCACCCTTTCACCGCTGACAGCCACGTTGCTGAAGAGCTGAAAGGCGATCGCCGTGGGAGACATGGTGCCGATGGGACCGCCGTAGTTACAAGGCGAATTGTTAGTTCCGCCCGTATCGCCAGCCCCATCGGCAAAGACGTTGTATGCGCCAAAGTTCTGCCAGCCGTATACCGAGGAGCTGTCGTTGCCGTTATCGCCGTTGCAATTGCCGAAGCCGATCCACCAGGTCAGGCGCGAGACTCCGTCGTTCATCATTTCGCCCAGCACCTGACCGGCATACAAGCCCTGGGTAATCGACCAGCTCTGCTTGCCGGGATTGCTATAGGGCCCTCCGATCTCGCCCACGTAAATCGGCGTGTTCGGAGTCCCCCACTTCGACAGCTCCGACTTGATCGTGTTGATGTTCGTGGTTAGCTGCTGCGCCGCCTGATTCACCAGGAAGGTATCGCTCTCACTGCCCGGCGTCTCTGGATAGTAGTGATATTCCACGAAATCATAGGGCGCGCCTGATAGCACATCCTGATCCCAGGGAGCATAATTGGGCTCCACAACCACGCCGACCTGCGTCTTCGGACTTTCATTCTTGATCGATTCATAATAGCCGCTGGCTCCGGCCACCGCAGCGGCGTAGGTTGTGGGGTCATGCGGAGAGGCGTGCAGGTCGGTCTCCCAACTGCCATACTCCTCATTGCCCACGGTCATGTGGCTGACTGTGATGCCGTCAGAGACGGCGGCCGCTACCCATGCAGCCGCTTCATGGGGATCGCCTCCGCCAGTGCAGGCCTCATTCGTGCCGTAGTTGGCCGTGAGGGCCAGGTCGTAGGGGCCTGCCACCGGGATGGCAGTCACGAAGTCTGCAAAGGTACTATAACCACCCCAGCCTCCTGTAACCGGGGACGTGGTCTGGCACATATACGATGGGACCAGCGTGCCGCTGCCGGTTTGGTACCCCCAGTGGTAGTCGTCGGACCAGGAGCCACCCGGCCAGCGGATCGCCTTGATGCCTGCTCCGTTCAATGCCGAATCAATTGAGCTCGCGTTGGTGGGCCAGTCGTACCACGCGGCAAGATTCATGCCCAGAATCTGNNCGTAGCTGCCAGCGTGGTGTAGTTAGCGGTGACAGTGGTATTGGCGTTCAGCTTCACGTTGCAGGTGACGGTGGAAGATGTGGTGCATCCGGTCCACGAGGCGAAGGAATTGCCGCTCGCGGTGGCCGGCGCCGTCATAACGAGCGTCGTACCGGGAGGCTCAGTGACCGTAAAGCTGGTAATGCCCGGAATGATGACGTTGTTCAGCGGATTGTTGTACTCGATGGTCACGCCGCTGGACGGATTGGTCGAATTTACGGTGAGCATGTAAGTTACCGGAGCGGCATAGTTGGCGGTGACGGTGGTATTGGCGTTCAGCGTCACAGAACAGGTAACAGTGGTGGATGTGCATCCTCCGCTCCAGGAGACAAATGTATTGCCACCCGAAGTGGCCGGCGCGGTCAGTGTAACCGCAGTCCCCGAATTATAGGTGAGTGTAAAGCTGGTGCTTCCGCTGGCCGCGCTGTTGTTGTCCGCGGGAGAGGCCGTGATGATCACGCCGCTGGCGGGATTGGCCGAGTTTACAGTCAGCGTGTAGGGTGTTGGGGAAAGATGGTTTGTGCCTCCTCCGCCGCCGCAAGCCGTCATGAACAGGCTCACTCCGATTCCGATAGAAAATGCCGCGCTCCGCCCCAGGTTCCCCATGCCGATCCCCCCTTCTTTCCAATATCCTGGCGCTGTCAGGCCTGCCCGTCAAGACACCCCCGCACAAGCCTATCTGTTCAGTATGAACTTCCGGCCTCAACAATGAAAACGCTATCCAAAAACGCGAAGCGGGGAGGGGCGCACGGGGATGCAAAGAGTACGCGACTGAGCGAAAAAAGTTCGCGGCGGGCGGAGAAAGCGGGTTTCGACTCGTCTGGAAACTGGGACCGGCGGGCAAATGGAACGGAATCTCTACCGGTTTGAGTCTGGTGTTGGGCTCGGCTAAGGCAGATGCGATTTGGCGCCAACCGAGAGTCGCTCGGAGTGATGTCGGCGTTTTCCGTTACGAATCCATTGCGTGCTATTCGAACTGTTGGTAGACTGTGAATCTCCAGGCGTTAGCACTGGACAAAGGTTCCCCATAGGAGGTTGCATGGCTTCAATTACTGGCTTTGGCGGTATTTTTTTGCGAGCGGATGATCCAAAAGCTCTATATCAATGGTATGAGCGGCATCTCGGTCTGGTGAAGTCCGACGGATCTTTCGCATTTCCTGCCCCGACACAACATGCTCAGGTCGTCTTCGCTTATTTCAAACAAGACAATACCTACTTCCCTCCGGCACAGAAAGCAATGATTAATCTCCAGGTGGACGATCTGGATGGTCTGCTGGACCGTTTGATAGAGGAAGGTGTCACCATTGATCCAAAACGCGAAAGCTATGACTTCGGGAAGTTTGGCTGGATAACCGATCCGGAAGGAAATCGTGTCGAGCTTTGGCAGCCTGTCGTAGCTGGTTAATACGAGTTGGCAGAGAATAGTCCCCCGAAGTCGGCTAGCGTTCATCGGTATGCCGCGCAGGAATCCCAGTTGTTGTCAAAAGGGCATTTCGCTCATCGATCTCCCCCGGCCATTTGCCCATCTCAAAACATCTCAGGAATGGTATGAAAGGCGATGCGCGTGGGGGCGGCCTTGAAGGCGGTCAGCATGGTGGCCGGGGCCAGCGTGCTCAGGCCGTACTTGTTGTTGATCGCGTCCATCGCGGTCAGCAGGCGCGCGCGGTGCTGCTCCTGCTCCGATCCGTCAAAGAGGTTCAGCGAATGTAGAGCTCCGGGCACCAGGCCGTTCAGATGCACGCCCACAAAGTAGGGCCGGTCGTACTTCGGCCCGGTGGGCCGCGAAGCCCACAAGCGGCTCAGCGCGGCGATCAACGTCAGATTGTCCTGGCACTCGCTCAGCCGCACTTCGCTCTTCCATCCCCGCGTGGGAACGCCGAAACTGCTCACCGGCTTTTTTTCGCCACGCGGAACGGCAAAGCCGATGGCCAGGCCAATGCTGCTGGCCCACAAATCGCTCACGCGCAGCCGCATCGCCGCCTTGTGCAGCAGCTTGTGCGCCACTGCCCAGGCCTTCTCCGGGGTACGCATCTCGGGGGCGAGCACGTGCTGGTGGCTCATCGACTTCAGGTGCTCAACCTCGTCCATGTCGAAGTCTTCGCCATGCAGCCAATGCCACAGCCGCTCGCCCAGCACCGATCCCCACACTTGCCCGGAGTTGTCGCAATCGAGCGCCAGCAGATCGTCCATGGTGCGAATGCCCTGGGCGTTCAGCCGCTTCTCCATGCGCGCGCCGATGCCCGGCAGGTCGCGCAGCGCCAGTTGCCGCAACGCTCCAGGCAAAATATCCGGAGTCAGCGCCACCAGGCCGTCCGGCTTCTCCATGTCGCTGGCCACCTTGGCGAGATAGCGATTCGTGGCCAGACCGACCGAGCTGCGCATCATCGGGCCAACCCGCTCCAGGATGCGCGCCTTTATCTGGCGCCCCAGCTTCATCGCCGCCAGCAGCGGCCGCTCCCGGCCCATCAGCCGGCAGGCCATCTCGTCCACGGAGAGCACAGCCGTCACCGGCAGGCAGCTCTCCACGGCCTCGACGATGCGGTGATGGTACGCGACATACAGCTCGTGCCGCGCCTCCACCAGCACCAGGCCTGGGCACATCCGCTTGGCGTCGGCCACCATGGTTCCAGTCTTCACGCCAAAGGATTTTGCCTCGTAACTGGCGGCAATGCAACAGGTTGTGTCTGCCATCATGGGTACAATGCCCACCGGGCGGCCACGCAGCTCGGGGCGCGCATCCTGCTCCACCGAGGCAAAAAAAGAGTTCATATCGACGAAGAGCCAGTTCAGCAGCGGACCGCTCTGGGTGCGGCCCTCCGGCTGTCGCGGAGCGGATGCGGCCTCCGGCTCGACGTTTTGCAACTCCTCCGGCCGCTTCCCGGCAGCAGGAGCCGACGCCGAATTGGAACCAATTACCATTGTGTCCCTATCTTCGCCCTATCTTCTCTTAAAATCAAGTGGAGAACTGTGAATAATTGCCGATAAGGGCCTTGACGCGCGAGGATTCCGGCTAAAAAAATGCTCCAAAACATGTGAGCCAGAGTGTCCATTCAACGTCAAACATTTGGGATATCTTGTTCTTGGGGTATGACGATGGATAGCCTGATTCACTGGTTTGCGAACGACGGAAACGCCATCTCCGTTCTGGTCACAATAGGCATAGCCGTGCTGCTGGTCTGCTGTCTGGAGTGCTCCGACTGCCCCAGTCGTGACAAGGACGATATTTTCCGCCGCCACGCGATCTAGCTGGTTGCGAGCTTGATTTGCGACGGTTCATGCAAACGGTTGGGCTGTGCGACCAAGAAGGCTGCGCGCTCATTGTAACGGCGGCTTCAGATACTCCTCAAAATGCGCCAGAATGCGGTTGTACAGATGCGTCCGCACATCCCCGCCGGCAATCGAGTGCGTCTTGCGCGGATAGAGTTGCAGGTCGTAAGGGATCTCCGCCTCAATCAGCTTCTGCACAAATTGCACGGAGTTTTCCATGTGGACATTGTCGTCGCCGGTTCCATGCGCCAGCAGCAGCCGCCCCTTCAGGCGAGCCGCCGAGTTGACCACCGAGAAATCCTTGTAACCGGCGGCAAACTCCGCCGGCTGGCTCATGTAGCGCTCGGTATAGATCGAGTCGTAGTTGCGCCAGTCGGTCACCGGCGCCACCGCAACCCCTGCGCGGAAGCGCTCCGAGTGCGACATTGCATAGAGCGTGAACGTCCCGCCCCAGCTCCAGCCCCACCAGCCCAGCCGCCTGGGGTCCAGTTGCGGGTACTGCGCCAGCGCCGCGTCCACCACGGTCAGTTGATCCTCTAACTGCACCGCGCCGAAGTTATGATAAGCGGCCTGGGCAAAGGCGCGTCCCCGTCCGCCCATCCCGCGATTGTCGGTGTGCAGCACCGCGAAGCCATGCTCAGCCAGCAGCTCGTCGAAGAGCAGGCTATCGTGCCAGCGGTTGACGACCGTCGGCGAGCCGGGGCCTCCGTAGGGATTCACAATCAGCGGCACGCTTGCCGGAGTGGTTGCGCCTTGGGGCAGCAGCAGTGTGGCGTAGAGAGCTGTCCCGTCGTGGGCCTTGACCTCCATCTGTTCCGGCGCGCGCAACTGGTAAAGCTCCAACGTCTGCGCCTTCCAGAAGACGACGCACTTTTCCGCCTCCGTGCACAGCCGCACCGTCGGCGGCTCCATGCGCGCCGATTGCTTGTCTACAAACGCGCTGCCCGCCGGGGCGAACTTGCCTTCATGCCAGCCTACGCCCATACTCAACTGCTTCCGTTCTCCCGCGAAGTTCACCTGCCACAACTGCTGATCGAGCGGACTGCCCTCGTTCGATGCATAGTCAACAATCTTGCCCGCGGTGTCCACGCGCAAGACCTCGCCCACCTCGAAGGCGCCTTGCGTCAGTTGCCGCTCCAGTTTGGCTGTGGCGTGGGCCGGGTCGGCCTGGTCATAGCTGTAGAGGTAAAGGTGATTGTGCCCGTCGCTCCAATTCGTCAGCACAATCGCCCCGTTGCCCACCGTGATGCCGTACTTGTCGTCGAAAAACTTGTCGTCCGCGAGTTGCAGCACCACGTGCGCCTGCCCCGTCGCGGCGTCGGCAAAGTAGAGGTCGCGATGCTTCTGGTCGCGGCTCAGCGTCTCGATCCACAGCGTCTTCGCGTCCACCCAGCCGAAGCGCGGAATATAATCCTGCCCGGCGCGAATCGGAAGAGTCACCCACACCGTCTTGCCGCCGTCCGGGTCTCTGGCGCTGACCACGCCCACGCGGACCGCGGGGTTGGCGTCGCCCGGCTGCGGATAGCGCTGTTGCTCCACCGTTGCGTGCGTAGGAATCCAGTTGGTGATGGGATACTCCGGCACGCTGGCCTCGTTCATCTCCAGATAGGCCAGCCGCATCGAGTCCGGCGACCAAAATTGATTGCTGCGCGCCTCCAGCTCTTCCAGGTAAATCCAATCCACTTCGCCGTTGAGCGTGGCCGGGTTGGGCGCGGGAGCCACCATCGTCATCGGCATGCCCGGTTCGTCGAGCCGCACCACCGCCAGTCCATGCTCGCGCACAAACGAGATCGATTTNNACCTCCACGCTCGCGCCTTTGCGCAGGTCGTAGAGCCACAAGCGGCCATTCGTGTCGAAGAGCAGGCGCGCCGAGTCCGGCGCCCACACGTAGGGCGCCATCCCGTAGCGGTCGCGATGGTCGCGGTCCGTCTCGGTCTCCTTCGCCCCGTCGAAGGCAGCCAGCTTGGCGTGATCCACCACCACCCGCGCCTTATCCGAGCCGGGCTCCATCTCCATCAGCTCTTCACTGTCCATGTAAATCAGATGCTTGCCGTCCGGCGACCAGGCCAGATCCTCCGGCGGATTCCCAATCAGCGCTCCATGCGCATAGATCGCCTCCACCGTCAGAGGCTTCGCCGGCGCCTGGCCGATGAGGGAAAGAGATGCAAACGGAACGGCAACCAGGCCGAAGAGCAACAGAGTATTTGTACGAGTCAAAGAGAATTCCTCCGGGAGCGGAGCGCGCCATGGCGACGCAGCCACGTGTATCCAGGGTGCGGAGCCATATCAACGCAGTGTAAACCACCGCGCCCGCACGCCGTTCCTGTTCGTTAACGGACACCGCGCAGTGAAAGCGGACACCCAATCCGCTTGCGCGCAGCCGTGTGCGGGAACTGGCCGAAGTGGTCCTCTCGAAACTAGGGCCTGTTCACACTACCCTGGTGGGCGGCGACGGGCGCCAATTTTTCTCAGATCGAGGAATGAGGAGTGACGGATACCGGGTGTATCCGAGCGACGATGGACGAAGAGCTGGNNTTGGCCCCGTCCCTTCGGGCTGCGGCGAAAATCCGTCCATACTTCATTCTCGCCCTCGACGGTGGACCCGCCACAGCCTTCGGGCTCGGCTTCGTCTGGCCGGATTTTCACTAGCAGCGCCACCCGCCGGGGTAGTGTGAACAGGCCCTAGACAAAACCGGAATCGAGCACCCCGTCTCCGAAGCACTGGCCGGGCAGATACGCGAACGCTGCGATGCCGTTCGAGAACGCTTCGGCAGGTAATGATTTGGCAGACTTCGCTTTCCGTGAGCGCGAAGGGCTGAAATCGCCAATCGTGTCGAGAAATGGGCAAATCAGAGGCAGCAAATTGCGACAACTGGCCGCCCGATTTTGTCCTGTGCGGATGGCAAAGAATAAAAAAAACAGAAAACGCTTGACATAATCTATACTGTTATAGTTAACTATAACAGTGATGATCTGGACGAGGTTCCATGGCGGCTGCTTACAGCAGATTCCGCCAGCGAATAGCCCTGGTCCGAGAGCAAAGATGGAATGAACTCAAAAGGAGAATGAGAGATGAAGTTTTTTCGAATCGCGCTATCCATTGGACTGATTTCGCTTTCCAGCCTTGCGTTCGCGCAGTCCACGGCGACGCCTATTGCCCCAACCGAAGCCCAGAAATCCTACGACATCTTGAAATCCCTGGCCGGTACATGGCTGGGCACGGTGAAAACCGACCCTGTAGAGCCGGTAATGGACGGCAACACGATGCAGGTGACGATACATGTCACTTCCAGCGGAAACGCGGTTGTGCACGAAATGAAGGCAACAGGAACGACGATAGGCGATGTCAGCATCTTTGATAAGGATGAGGATCGTCTCATGATGACGCATTTTTGTGATGCAGCAAACAGGCCGCGCTTCGTGGGCAAGCTTTCGCCGGACGGAAAAACGCTGGAATTCGATTTTCTTGACGTTGCCGGTGGCACCAAGTTTGGATACCTGCAACATGTCGTGTTCACCATCATCGACGCAGAGCATCACACCGAGGACTGGATCTACATGGCACCTGGGGGGAAGTCCGTCAAGGGGCACATGGACTTGCGCTTGTTAAAGTAACGTGAGGATGCCTCTCGCGGGAATCATTGGGGAAACAAATGGAATTTGAGTGGAACGACAGTCAGCCGATTTACCGCCAGATTCGCAACCGGATGGTGGCGATGATTCTGGACTGCGTCTTGCGCGAGGGCGATCCGCTCCCTTCGGTGCGCAACGTCGCCACCGAGTACCGGGTCAATCCACTCACGGTTCTGAAGGGCTATCAAGAACTGGTCGATGAGGGACTTGTCGAGACCAGGCGGGGGCGCGGCATGTTCATCAATGTCGGCGCACGCCATCTGCTGTTGCAGGGCGAGCGCAAGAAGTTTCTGGCCGAAGAATGGCCCCGCGTCTACGCCAACATTCAGCGGCTCGGACTGACACCTCAGGAACTGCTGGACGCTGCCGAAACTCAGCGTCCAGCAAATCCCAAAAATGAAAAGCCCACAGATGTACAGAAGGAGCCGAAGCTATGACTGTCCTGGAAGCACACGGACTCCGCAAGGCCTATGGCAAGACGATCGCGCTGGATGGCGTCGATTTGCGCGTCGATGAGGGAAGTATCCTCGGACTGATCGGGCTCAACGGCGCAGGCAAGACCACCGCGCTTAACACGATTCTCGGTCTCACGCAGTATCAGGGGGAACTGAAGGTGCTCGGACGCAATCCGTGGACCGAGCGTAAACAACTGATGCGCGATGTCTGCTTCATTGCGGATGTCGCCGTGTTGCCGCGCTGGATGCGGGTTTCGCAGGCGCTCGACTACGTCGCCGGCGTGCATCCGCGATTCGACCGCGCGAAAGCGGAAGGGTTTCTTGCCAAGACCACCATTCGGCGTGAAAGCAAGGTCAGGGAATTATCCAAAGGTATGGTGGCCCAACTGCACCTCGCGCTGGTCATGGCGATTGACGCGAAATTGCTGGTGCTGGACGAGCCAACGCTTGGCCTTGACATTCTTTATCGCAAGCAATTCTACGATTCGCTCTTAAACGACTACTATGATCGCAACCGTACGATCATCGTGACTACACATCAGGTAGAAGACGTTCAGCATATCCTCACCGACCTAATGTTTATCAATCGCGGCCGCATCGTCCTTAGTTGCAGCATGGAGGAATATGAGTCGCGCTATCAGGAAGTGATGGTGCATCCCGAGCAAATCGGAGCGGCAAGAGCGCTCAAACCGATGTACGAGCGTCAGGCGCTTGGGCGCAATATCTTTCTCTTTGACGGTGTCGATCACCAGCAACTGGCCGCGCTGGGCGACGCGCGCACACCCAGCATTGCCGACTTATTCATTGCAGTCGTGGGCAATCACTCCGGAGAGACACAAGGAGCAGCAAGATGAATACTCAATTGAACGCCATGCCGAATGCTCCTCTAGAAGCGCAGGCTGTCACGAACGCGGCCGTCGCTGCGACTCGGCCGCTGTACTGGTCGATACGCCGAGAATTGTGGGAGAACCGCTCTCTCTATATCGCGCCATTGACCATCGCATCCCTCTTTCTCGTCGGCTTCCTGATCAGCACAATTCAACAGATGCCGAAGATGCGCGCCACGTTAGTCGACCCGGCGCAGCAGCGTGCCGCAATCCATATGCCGTACGACGTCGCTGCTTTTGTGCTTCTCTTGACCGCGTTTTTCACCGGGGCGTTTTACTGTCTCGATGCGCTGTATGGCGAACGTCGCGACCGCAGCGTCCTGTTTTGGAAGTCGCTGCCGGTCTCCGATCTCACCGCAGTCCTGGCTAAGGCGTGCATTCCGCTGGCGGTTCTACCTCTTTTCGCCTTTGTGGTCATCCTTGCCACGCAGTTCGTTATCTTCTTGTTGAGCACCGCGTTTGCGCTGGGGAACGGCTTCAGCGCCGTGGCACTCTGGGCACAGTTGCCGCTGTGGAAGATGTGGATCTCGCTGCTGTGCGCTATCGTGGCAAGCGCGCTATGGTATGCGCCCATCTATGGCTGGCTGCTGCTGGTTTCCAGTTTCGTGCGGCGCGGTGTCTTTCTATCGGCCGTTTTGCCACCGTTCGCAATCGGCGTGGTGGAGAAGATTGCCTTCAACACTCATTATTTTGCCGACATGATGACATTCCGCTTGACCGGCTGGTACTCACAGGCTTTCGTCCCAATGGCGCCGGGAGCCGTCTCGCCTGCCGATCCTCTGACACAACTGACTCTGGGTAGATTCCTGAGCAGGCCGGAGCTATGGATTGGACTGGCAGTTGCCGCGATCTTCCTCGCAATGGCGGTCCGATTGCGCCGTTCTCGTGAGCCGATCTGATTCGCGTGAACTTGATGAAACCTTCGCATGGGGAGTGATCTTGCAAATCATTCAAACCAAAACCCATCCACCGGCATTGTTGATCTGGCCCTAAAGAATTGCAACACTTCAAGACTGTCATCCTGAGCGAACGGGGCCCCAAATGTTCTTCAATTTGGGGGTGGTGAGTCGAAGGATCTGCGGTTGCAACTTTTAATTTCGTTCAAATACTTTAGGGCCGGATCAAAAAAATCGATGAAAGGAGAACGATGATAGAACGAGCGCAACGAACTGCCGCGAAGATCTTCGCGGTGACTTGGCTTCTTGGCATGACCATCATCATGGTGGTGTTTCCGCGCTTTTATGCGCCTTATCTGGTTTGGGCGAACGGCGAGGAGACGGCGCGTCACTTTTTGCACCACGAAGAGGCCATCCGTATCTATATGGTCGGTGCCTTTGTCAATGGGGTGTTGATGCTTGTGCTGCTGACGGCGCTCTATGTGCTGCTGCGGCCTGTCAATCGCGGCTTGGCCCTGTGTGCGGCCTTCAGCCGTGTAATCTACGCGGTCTTCTGGTTCATCTTTATCCTGGACATGTTTGGCGCACTGCGGTATCTGGCGGGAGCGGGCGCGCTGCACGGGTTTGGTCCGGATGGNNTCTTTCAATCGCGCTACATTCCGCGAGTTCTGGCGTTGTGGGGAGTTTTAAGCGCTGTTTATGAGGGGTTCTGCGGCTTTGCCTATCTCCTGTATCCGAGATTTGGGGTGATGCATTCGCCGGACTGGTATGAGTTGCCACCAATGACTTTTGACTTGCTGCTCTGCTTCTGGCTGCTCTTCCGCAGGCTGAAGTCACCGATGACGGTATTGGCTTCTCCTTCCACTTCCCTTGTTTGATTGGCCCGGCCGGAGCACTCGGCGAACTGTCGCTGGTCTTCTGGCACATCCTCTTCGGCGTGAACTCGCAACGGTGAAAAGAGCAAGCCAGCGCCTCGAAAACATTCTGAACAACAAAGAAAGGAACGAAAATGAAATTGGGAAAGTTGAAGGAATGGATTGCGCGCTCCTCACCGACGCTGATGGCGCGGCTTACCGGAGTCCTCTATCTGATCAACGGAGTGGTTTACTCGAAGGCCGATAGCCTGTTGCATGGCAGGATTCTGGTCAAAGACGACGCTGCGGCCACTGCGCATAACATATTGACGAATGGAAGTGCATTGCAGCTTTCCTACGCCTACCTCCTGATCGCGACCGTGGCGTATATCGCGGTAACATTCATGCTCTATGAGTTGTTGAAGCCGGTAAATCGAAGAATCTCCTTGCTGGCGGCGTTTTTCAGCATGGCCGGATGCATCGTCGGAACCTTTGGCAGCGTCTTTACCATTGCTCCGCTGACGATCCTGGGCGGCACGCCGTACCTGAGCGTCTTCAAGGTGGAGCAGTTGCAGGCGATGGCGCTTCTGTCTCTCAATCTGAGTACGATTGTCGCCGATATTTCCATGGTATTCTTCGGATGCTACTGCATTCTGATCGGCTCTCTGATTCTCCGGTCGAAGTTCATGCCACGCATCGTCGGCGCGTTTTTAATCATTGCCGGATTAACCTATCAGCTCTTTCTGTCGCCACAGTTCGCGGCCGGTCACTTCTCCCATGTGGTGATGCCGGCGGGGATGCTCGGCGAAGGTTCGCTGATACTTTGGCTGCTGATCTTCGGCGTGAATTCACAGCGATGGAAGCAGCAGGCCGGCATCGCACTGGAAGCTGGGAGATAGAGAATCGTAACCTCAAAGGAGATTGATCATGACCATCGATGAATCCGAAATATCACAAATGAGGTACGCGCGATTTGCGGGCTTCATGTATCTCTTCCTTATCGCGATTTACCTGTTGGGTGCAATGATTACCAGCCGATTTGAAGTTCCCGGAAACATTGCGGAGACCACACATCGCGTGATGGAACACGAACTGCTCTTCCGCTTCGGGCTGGCTTTGGGATCGCTCAACAATTTATGCGCCGTACTTCTGGCAGTGAGCCTATATGCGGTGGTCCGGGTGATCGACAAAAACCTGGCGCTGCTGGCATTGGCGTTTGAATTGGTCTACGCAGCCGCGGGCACTGCCTTGGACCTGATCGGTTACGCCTTCCTGAAGCAACAGATGGATGCATATTCTTCCGGCATCGTGGACGCGAAGCAGTTATCAGCTCTCGCGGATTTTCGTTCGTTCCTGGATGCGGCGGCAATGAACATCGTTACCATTCTGTATGGCGCGGGGTCCATTCTCTTTTTCTATCTCTTTTTCAAAGCAAAAGCCATTCCGCGAATCCTTGCCGCATTGGGACTGTTTGGGTCTGTCCTGGTGCCGCTTACCGGCTTTGCCGGCCTCATTCTTCCGCATCCATCCAAGCTGCTGCAACTGGGATGGCTGCCCATCTTTGCCGCGGAAGTTTCCGTCGGCCTGTGGCTGTTATTCAAAGGCGTAGACCTCCGGTCGCGGGAGAACGGAACCAAGGATTCAGTTGCGGCACAATCCACGAAATAAGTGAGATTAAATCTGGAGAACTTTGAAATGACAAATGCTGAAATCGCAAAATCGTCGCCACGCAGCAAGGCAAGAATTGCCGGAGTGTGGTATTTGCTCTCTATCCTGATGGGAGTAATCTCCTCCTTGGCTGGTGGCGGATTTACGACTACAGTGGACAGTATCCGCCAACCGTCATTTTGGCTGGGATACGCTGCCGACCTCGGCATGGTCATCTGTTATGTCGTCGTAACTGCTTTATTCTATCACTTGTTCAAGCCAGTCAACAGGAGACTCTCATTGCTCGCGGCATTTTTCAGCCTCTTGGGATGTGCGGTCCAGGCTTTCATCAATGTATTTCACCTTGCCGCACTAGCCCTCCTAAGTGGTGGGCGAGATTTGAGCGCATTCAGTCCGGAACAATTGCGTGTCCAGGCGACGATGTTTCTTGAACTCTATAACCGGGGCTACGGCATCGCCATGGTGTTTTTCGGGTGCTATTGCCTCCTCATCGGCTACCTTATCTTCAAGTCGGCCTTTCTGCCGCGAGTTCTGGGCGTGTTGATGGCGTTTTCTGGCGTGGCTTGCCTGACCTTTCTCATCCCCCCGCTCGCACACACACTCTATCCCTACAATCTGGCCGTCGACGCCCTCGGGGAAATGGCGCTGACGCTGTGGCTTCTTGTGATGGGTGTGAACCCTCAACGATGGAAGCAGCAGGCCGGCGAAACCAGCACTGCCGGCTGATCTCTTCACCCCGCCGCGAGGAGTGAATCGGTTTGATTGAAAGAGGTTCCGCGTGTGCGGACTAGAATGGATGGAACCATCCCTGCTGCCGCTTCGTACCTATCCATGAACGCCAACGTCACTGCCATGATCGAACCGCCCCTCCCGCGAAGCGAAGCGCTCTTGCAGCGCATTCTCGGCATCCAGCGCATGGTCGAAAATCTTGACCCGAATCTGCCGCGCGTCTTCGTTCGCTGGGCCATCCGCCATCCCCGGCATCTGCCGACGTTGATCCGCCTGGCGCGGGCGCACCAGCAGACCAGCCGCGCGCGGGAACAAGCCTTGGAAGACGGGATGCAAGTGCCGCCGTTTCTCATTCTCAGCGTGACCACGCGCTGCAATCTGCGCTGCGCCGGCTGCTATGCCGGGGCCGTGGGAATCACCGCGGAATCGCCCAATAAGCGGCCGCCGCTCACTCTGGAGGCCTGGCGCCGGGTGATCGAGGAAGCCTCCGCGCTGGGGGTGGTGGCTTTCGTGATTGCCGGCGGCGAACCCTTCATGCTGCCCGGCATTACCAGCCTCTTCCGCCGGTTTTCCGACCGCCTTTTCCTGGTCTTCACCAATGGAACAGCGATCGAAGACAGCGATTTTCAGGCGTTGAAACGCTGCCGCAACACGGCGGTTGTTGTGAGCGTGGAGGGAGATCGCGAGTTGACCGACGAACGGCGGGGGTCCGGCGTTTATCAGTGCGCGCTCAGCACTCTCGACCGGCTCAAAGCCGCGGGCGTGCTGACCGGACTGTCCGTCACGATTGGACCCGCGAATATCGATTACTGGTCGCAGGAGCGGAACATCGACGCGCTGCTTGCCCGCAGCGGCCCGCTGGCGTTTTTCATCGAACAGATTCCGACCGGCGAAAGCCAGGGCCCGGCGATTCCCGCGGAGCAGCGCGCCCGCCTCCGCGCAACCGTCCTGCGGGTTCGGAACCGCGCCACCGGAGGCGCTTACCTGATCCATTCGCCGGACGATGAAGAGTTCTTCGGAGGCTGCGTCTCCGCCGGGCGAGGCTTCGCCCACGTGACTCCAACGGGCGACGTCACGGCCTGTCCTTTCTCCGCATTGGCCACGCACAATGTGAGCACCGCCACAGTCTCCCAGGCCTTCACCAGCTCCTTCTTCACGATGATCCGCGACAATGGGCCGATGCTGGAGACGCACGACCATCCCTGCTCGCTCTTTGCCAACGCCGGCAAGCTGGAGAGCATGGCGAAGACTCTGGGCGCATACCGCACCGGCGCGGCTGAGCCCGCAATCGTCCGCCTGGCGGCTCAGAGACTGCCCTAGGGTGGGATGCAACGCATCTTGCGCACTACAACCCGAGCGTTGTATCTTCCACGTCATGCACTGGGCAACTCCACAAGAACGGCGTAATCTCGGCCAGGCGCGGCGCAAGCAGGTGGGCCGCCAGGAACACAACGAATTGAAACCCAAGGCGCGCAAGAGCTCCGCGCTCGACCTGCTCGCCCGCTCGATGCATGGCCGCGTCCCCGCGCTCATCAAGCTCAAGTACATGCTGATGGCCGAGTCGCCCTTCGGCTACTTCCGCGGCGCGGTCCCGGTGATGGCCGCCGACCTGGCCGTGCTGCCCAATACCGGCCTTGTCTGTCAACTCTGCGGCGACGCCCACGTGCGCAACCTGGGCGCCTTTGCCGCGCCCGACGGCCGCATGGTCTTCGACATCAACGACTTTGACGAGACCATCCGCGGCCCCTTCGAGTGGGACCTCAAGCGCATGGCCGCGTCCTTGGTGCTGGCCGGCCGCGGCTCCGGCCACAAAGAATCCGCGGCTCGCTCTGCCGTTGAAAAATGCGTTGCCCGCTACTGCGCCCAGATGCGCGCCTTTGCCCAGATGCCCTCGCTCGAAGTGGCCCGTTACCAGGTTCACCGGCTGGGCCTTGCCGCGCCGGTACACAATGCGCTGGTAAAGGCCGAGCGCGCCACGCCCCAGCACACCCTCGACCAGCTCACCGAGCCTGCCCCCGCTTCGGGAAAGAACAAGCCCGGCCCCGCAGTCCGAATTCCCAAAGGCCAAATTCAGGACCGCCGCTTCAAGGAGATCAAGCCCACCCTCACACGCGTCTCCAGTGCGCAGGCCGCGGCTTTACTGGCCGCGCTTGGCCCCTATCGCCAGATGCTCGAGCCGCAGCGCCAGCACCTGCTCTCGCTCTATCGCCCGGTGGACGTAGCCTTCAAAATCGTCGGCACCGGCTCCGTTGGTCTGCGCGACTACTGCGTCTACTTTGAAGGCAACGGCCCCGCCGATCCGCTCTTCTTACAGATCAAGGAGGAGCCGGCCTCCGCTTACTCCCCCTACCTGACGGACGCGCGACCGCCTCACCACAACGGCCAGCGCACCGCCGAGGGCCAGAAGGCAATGCAGGTGCAATCCGATCCCTTCCTCGGCTGGACGCACTTCGCCGGGCGCGACTATCTGGTCCGCCAACTGAACGACCACAAGGGTTCCATCGATTTAGAGGATCTGGCCGGCGGCGGCCTCGAAGCCTACGCCGAAGTCTGTGGAGAATTGTTAGCCCGCGGCCACGCCCGCTCCGGCGACCCTCTGATTCTGGCCGGTTACATCGGCTCCGGCGACGGCTTCGCCGAAGCTCTCGCCAAATTCGGCGCAGCCTACGCCGACCAGACCGAGAAGGACTGGAACGCACTGAAGCGCTCCGGCAAAACCGGAGCGAAGCCGTAGTGATTTTTCAACGCAACAAGAAGCTGGGTGCCCCATCCTTCGCGCTTTTGCGAAGGGTGGGAAGCCATGATCCTACACAAGCCAGACAGTCTGATTCCTGTTTCCTGTTCCCTGTTCCCTAATCCCTATTCCCTGTCTTTAAGCTCTTCCCGCGAACTCCCGAGTCTCAGTGAAGACTTTCACCTTTTCGCCCACCTGAATGTAAAGCGGAGCCTTGATTTCCAGGCCGGTCTCGAGCCGCGCCAGCTTGGTGACGTTGCCGCTGGTGTCGCCGCGCGCACCGCCCTCCGTATACACAACCTCCAGCTCGACCTTCTCCGGCAACTGCAAGCCAATGGGGTTGCCGTTGAACTTGTGCAATTGGATGATGACGCCCTCCACCAGCAACTCCAGAGCATTGCCCATCATATCGCTGTTGAGCGTATGCGTTTCGTAGCTCTCCTGGTCCATGAAGTGCGATCCCTCGCTGTCGCTGTAGAGGTAAGAGGCCTCGACCAGCTCCAGGTCCGGCTCCTTGAAGCGCTCGCCGGCCTTGAATGTCTTGTCGAAGACCGCCCGTGTCAGCAGGTTGCGCATCTTCAGCCGCACCAGCGTCTGGCCGCCGCGCGCCGTGGGCGTCGAGACCTCGGCATCCATGCAGTAGTAGGGTGTGTTCTCAAACTCGAAGTACATCTTGCGTTTGACGGTAATCGCTTCCAGCAGTGTGGCCATGGATTCCTCGAAACGAACAGGCGTTAGCAGCCGCGAAGGCCCTGCGGCTCTCTTGCGGCTCCCTGTCCATTATAGGGTGAGGCCACCATGCCGGGCTTGCGCCTTTTTTCCGTTCGCCACATCAAAGAAATGAGCCTGTCTGTGCAGGCATCTTTTTCGCAAGCGAGAACGTCATGGCGCGTGAACTGCTAACCGCACGACTTGAACGCAGGGAGTGCATCTCCGAAGTCGCCCAGTGCTACCACTTCGTCTTCGTGATCGACGAGCTGGTGAGCTTCAACTTTACCGCCGGCCAGTTTATCAGCGCCGTGGCTCCGGATGCCAACGGCAAGCTGCAGACCCGCGCCTACTCCATTGCCTCCGCCTCCAACAAAAATCAATTCGAACTGTGCGTGAACCGTGTCGAAGAGGGCTTCTTCAGCAACCATCTGGCCGACCTGCCCGATCTGCCCATCGGGGCGGAGATTCAAATCCATGGCCCCCACGGCCACTTCATCCTCCACGAACCCGTCACCGACTCGATCCTGGTGGCCACCGGAACCGGCGTTGCGCCGATGCGCGGCTACCTGCAAAGTCTCTTCCCAGACGGCGGACCAGATCGCAGCAACGGCAAGCAAATCTGGCTGGTTTACGGCACGCGCTACGAGAGTGACATTTATTACCGCGCCGAGTTCGAGGCGCTCGCCGCCCGCCAGCCGAACTTCCACTATCTGCCCACGCTGAGCCGCGCGCAGGAGAGCTGGACCGGGTTGCGCGGTTACGTTCAGGAGCACGTGACCAGAATCATCGAGGAGCGCGCCGCGCAACTCGGCCAGACGCTGCCCGCGCCACCGCCTGATCCGGCGATGCCGGCCTCCGCGTTGACCTTCGACATCTACGCCTACATCTGCGGCCTCAACGAGATGGTCTCCGGGGTTCGCGAGCGCCTCACCGCCCTCGGCTGGCATCGCAAGCAGATTGTCTTCGAGCGCTACGACTGAGGAGCAGCCCAATACGCCGTTGCAATTTACGCCGGCCATGAACCCGCGAACTTGCTAACTTGCTATCACCGCGAAGCGGTGGCTAACTTGCTAAATGGTTAACCATTTCTCGCGGGTCTTGGCGAAAGGCTGGAGAAGACCTAACTCTCAACCAGCTTTTTTCAAGGAGCGCGACCGGCGCTCGGTTTGATCGAGCCACGAATCTACGGTTCCGCGTGGGATGGTCAAAAGACTCCCGGAAGCAAGGCCCATGATTCCCCTCGATAGCTGTGATATTCATCGCCAAAGGCTTTGAGGAGATTTGCCTCTTCCAGGCGTATCTTGCGCAGGTACGCGATCACGACCAACACCCAGCCAATCAGCGCGTGCAACTCACCGGAGACAATCGCGGTGCCGAGATAAAGGCTGAGCAGGGCTGTGTAGATGGGATGGCGAATGAGGCGATATGGGCCGCTGCGAATCAGTTGATGATCGACTTTGATGGTGATCTTGCCGCTCCAGTAGCGGCCCAGGCAGCTTCGCGACCAGATCGCCAGCGCCAAGCCGAATGCGTTGACCGTCAGTCCAGCCGCGGCAACAATGGCGGAGGCGGGCAAGTACCGCTGCCGCAGCCCGTGTATGGGCAGAAAAATGAGAAACTGGGCCGCGCTCAATAACAACAGATGCAGCCACCGCGATCTCCGAGACTCTGAATCAGTCTCCGGCGCGATGTTCTTCTTCGCCATGTCCCAGTAGATTTCGATCACGCACCACATGGCGATCGACGTCCACATGGGCCAGCCATATCCGAAAGGTTTCATCTTTCCGTTATACATGCGCAGCCGGAAGAGGCGGAAGATCGGTATACTAAAGAGAGAAGAGCTACGATGATGCAAAACCGGCAGCGTCGAGGATGGGTTCTGCTTGCGGCCATCGCAATCGGAATCGCCCTTGTGTGCCTGCTGATCCCGCACGAACATTCCGGTGGCGCGGATTGGCTGGCGATTCTGCCGCTTCTCTTTGCGGGAGTCATTTCGCCCCTCAGCCTGCTCTCGCCGCTGGCCTGTGAGTACGTTGGCCGCGCGCCCGCCGCACCGGTGCTGCCCACACGCTTCCAGCGCCCGCCACCCTTCCGGCTCGCATAATTCCCTCACAACGGGTCCAGCTTTGCAGGACGGCCTCCGGCTGTTTTGCTTCCGCAACCCATTTCTTGTGAAGTACTTTCTGCGATCTCAAGAGGGTGCGTATGAACATCGATACGATCTCCGCCTGGTGCATTTTTGCCGGGTTCATTCCATTTCTTGCAATTATCGTGATCCTTCTCCACTATTCTCTGCGGCGCGTCCTCTGGCGGCGCGGAAAGCGGTTGGGAAAAAGCAACCTGGGCTTTTATCCGACTTCGTTTGCGCTGGGAATGGCATTGCAATTCATGCAAGTCTATTGGAGGCCCAGCGTCTCTTATGTTCTGGAGGAGAAGCAGGACGAGGACGCGGAAGAAGACGACGAAGGCGATCCGGAAGGCCTGAACAAGCAACTCAGCCGGCAGCTCAAGCGGATTCGTCGCGGCGAGCCGGTCGACCGGCTGGTGTTGCGCCTTTGAACCATTTGGATTTGGATCCCAGGTCTCAGAATCGAGACCTGGGGCACCCAGATGGGTTGTCAGGCGGATGGGTTTTGTGGGACCATTCGTAA
>PMTP01000203.1 GCA_003167305.1 Acidobacteriaceae bacterium | reverse complement strand
AGAATCCGCTCCCGCAAGGATGCCGAATCCATCTTCCGTGCGGAAGGCCTTCAAATGCTCTACGATGAAGGGCAGCGGAGGGTAAACGAAGATGGGGCGTGTGCTGTTGGGGGTTCTGCTGGGATTTCTGCTTATGCCGGTTGCCCTGCTGGGGTGGTTGCACTTTGGCTCGCCGCCGGTGGCTGTCGCCGATCCGCCATTCTTCCAGGAGCGGCTGCTGACCGGCATTCCGCTGCATACGCGCATCAACCGCGAACTGGTGAAGAGCCCGGTCATCCAGCCCGATGAGAGCGGCCTGGTGGCCGGCGCGCACATCTACAGCGAGAAATGCGCCGTCTGCCACGGCTTTCACGGCAAGCCCTCGGTGATTGGCGAACATATGTTTCCCTCCGCGCCGCCGCTGTGGGAGAAGCACCGTTACAACGCGGCGATTGGGGTGAGCGACGACCCGCCCGGCGAGACCTATTGGAAGGTCGCCAATGGCATTCGGCTGACGGGGATGCCGGCCTTCAAGGACGCGCTGACCGAGACCGAGATGTGGCAGGTGAGTCTGCTGCTGGCCAACGCCGACAAACCGCTGCCGCCTGCCGCGCTGGATATTCTGGACGGTGAGCCGGCGGTGCCGATGATGGCAGGCCCGGAGATGAAGTAGCGAAGGCGGGGCCTGGAAAGGAATCGAAGGATGAGCGTGCTAGACTCGCTGCGCAAAGGCTTCAGTTTTCTCCTGCTGAGCTTTGGCGTCTCCAGCCCGGCCAAAAAGCCGCGCCCCGCCGCCAAGCCAGACCCCGGCAAACCATGAATTGTTAGAATCAAACCATGCCGCTGACTCGCCAACAGGCTCTCGACCACTTCCACTCCCCCGACCTGATCGGCCTGGGCTTCGAGGCCGACGCCGTGCGCCGCCGCCTGCACCCCGAGGGCGTGGTCACCTACATCATTGATCGCAATATCAACTACACCAACTTCTGCACCGAGTACTGCACCTTCTGCGCCTTCTACCGGCCGCTCAGCGGACCTCGGTCGGACGAGGGCTACATCCTCGACTTCGAGGTCATCTGCGACAAGATCGCTGAGACGCTGGAGATGGGCGGCACTGGCGTGCTGATGCAGGGCGGCATTCATCCCGACCTCAAAATCGACTGGTTCGAGCGCCTCTTCAGCGGAATTAAAGAGCGCTTCCCGCAAATCTGGCTGCATTGTTTGACGGCTTCGGAGATTCTGGCCATCGCCAGGTACTCTGACCTTCCTCTGCGCGAGACCATCATCCGTCTGCGCGCGGCGGGGCTGGATTCGATTCCCGGCGGCGGCGCGGAGATTCTCGACGACGACGTGCGCCGGCGCATCGCCCGCATCAAGTGCAACACCGAGGATTGGGTCAGCGTGCATCGCACCGCGCACCAGCTAGGAATGCGCACCACGGCGACGATGATGTTCGGCGTCGGCGAGAGCTTCGAGCAGCGCATCAACCACTTCGAGGTGGTGCGCCGCTTGCAAGAAGAGACCGGCGGATTTACCGCCTTCATCCCCTGGAGCTTCCAGCCGGGAAACACCGCCCTCGGCGGACGCGGCTGGGAGGAAGTAACCAGCGTTGAATACTTAAAGGTGCTGGCCATCTCGCGCCTATATCTCGGTAACATCGAGAACGTGCAGGCAAGCTGGGTAACTCAAGGATTAAAAGTATTAGAGTTAGGCCTCCACTTCGGCGGCAACGATGTTGGCTCGGTGATGCTGGAGGAGAATGTGGTCAAAGCCGCTGGCACCAGTAACTGCACCACAGAAGAAGAGCTGCGCCGCATCATCCGCGACGCAGGCTTCAAGCCCGTCCAGCGCGATACCCTCTACCGAACGATGTTTTTGAACTGAGCGGAAGTTGAGTTAGCGGAAGCTGTCGCTGCCTGATCGCGCCCGCTCGGATTCGCCGTCGGCATGGGTATTGCCTTCCCGGCCGCTTACCGTGCGCCGACCGTATAGATGAGCAGACCCTGCTCGGGCCAACTGAAGAGTTGCTCATGGGGCCGGCCTTCCAGGTACTCTTCCAGCGCCGCCGGGGCTTGCGGGTCCGCGCCGCGGCCGGAGACGCGCATTACCAGCAGGTGCTGCTCATCCGGCACACCGTCCTCCTCGTAGTTGACCACCTCGCGATTGCGGTAGAACGAAAGTCCGTATTCGACGTCGCGGCGCACGCGAAAGACCGCGACCGTCTCGTCGCCGGGAGCCAGCTTGGCCAGCCGCTCGGCCAGCGGGCGCGCGGAGTAGGAGCGGTCCAGGAGGTGAATTACCCGCTTGCTTTGCGCAATGGCCGGACTGCCGAAGAACGGGCCGACGCCGAAGAGGAAAAGAAGCAGTACGACCAGCACTCCTGAGGTGACCAGCCGCAGCCTTGCCACACCGTAGCCTTTCACCACAATCAGGATCAGCAGCACAGCGCCGGTCGCCGAAATCGCCGCCACCAGCAGCGCCGTCAGCGGCGGCATTTGCCGGCCATGGGCTACAAACCAGGGCAGCAGCAGCGTAGCCATGGTCATCACGCCGCACAGTAGCGCATGGCCCAGCAGCACCCAGCGATTCAGTCCCGCCTTCCTGCGCCGGAAAAGATAGTCGCCAGTGAGGATGGTGATCGGCGGAATGGAGGGCAGGATGTAGCCCGGCAGCTTGGATTNNCGACAGGGAGAAGAAGGCGATGGGAATCAGCGCCCACAGGACCAGAAACTCCGGGAAAGCGTCGCCGGGACGGCCAGCGCAGGGCTTGCAGTTCATTGAGTTGCGCGCCCGCCACTCGCAGAACGAGGTCTGGATGCCGTCGATCAGCGCCCGCACCGCGACCACCGTCCAGGGCATTACCGCCAGCAGCGCCACCACCAGGTAATACCAGAAGGGCTGCTGATGCTCATAGCGATTGGTGGCAAAGCGCTCCAGGTTATGTTCCATGAAAAACACTCGGAAAAAGTCGGGGTTCTTGTACTGGACGGCGATAAACCAGGGCAATACCATGGCAAAGTAGAGCGCAACCCCAGGCCACCAGAAGGAGCGCCACAGAATGGACCACTCGCGGCGCAGGAAGGCGAAGGCAGCCACAATCACGAGAGCCAGAAAGGGCGCCACGGGCCCCTTGGCCAGCGTGGCCACGCCGGTGAAGAAGTAGATGTCGAAGAGCCAGAACTTGGAGTCGGTCTCGTACCAGGCGTACCAGCCCAGAAGGCCGATGGCCAGCGGCGCGGCCATCTGCATATCGGTGGAAGCGCCGCGGGCAAAGCCCATGATGCCGGCGCAGGCGACGGTGATCAGCGCCGCGTCCAGATGGCCGCCCGGCCGGAAGCGCCGCATATGCAGGTAGATGAGCGCCACCATGATGAAGGCGAAGGTGGCCGAGGGCAGGCGCGCCGTCCAGTCGTGCACGCCGAAGTCCTGGAAGACGAACATCGCCCGCCAGTAGTAGAGCGCGGGCTTTTCCAGCCAGGGCTGGCCGTAGAGGTAGGGAGTGACGCAGGCACTCAGTTTGCCCTTCAGGGCTGGCCCCAGGCTGCCGAGATAACTCTGGCATCCGCTCCAGGTGACACACTCGCTCAGTTTGCCCTTCAAAGTCGGAGCCGAGTTGAAGCGGTCCAGCATCTCGTGCGCGATCTGGGCATAGCGGGGTTCATCGGCTCCCACTAGGCCCAGGCCGGCGCCACCGGTAAGCGGGGTCTGCCCATAGACCAGGAAAAAGAGGGCAAAACCGAGAAAGACGGCCACCTCGCGGACGGTGGCCCAACTGGGCAACCGTTTGCGCCAACCTTGAAGAAAAAAGAGGGTAAAACCGAAGAGAAAGACGGCTGCCTCGCGGACGGACCCCCACCGGGACAGTCGTCTGCTCCAGCTTTGAGGCAAACCCGGAGCGGATGGTTCTTGAATAGTTTCCACTTCCAGCGTTTCTCCAACGGGGCTTTCACGCAGACAGATAATCCCCGCTCCGGTCAGGATAATGGGGGGATCTGACCGGCCTCGGTTTGGGATCCGCGCATCGATGCAACGCGGAGTTCGTGCTGCGCCTCGACAGGGTCAAGGCTAACAGAAGCGGGCGGAATCTCCATAAGCTTATCCGTCCGCTTCTCCTTCAAGCAAGGCCACGCTGGGGCGCAATTGGGCCAGAATCTCCTCGCGAGCGCGCTCCAGCGGCCCCTCCAGCGTGCAGCCGGAGGCGCTTACGTGGCCTCCTCCGCCCAGCCGCTCGGCAATCGCGGCCACATTCACATTCCCTTTGCTGCGCAAGCTCACTTGAATGCGCCCCTCGGGCTGCTCGTAGAGAAAGACAGCGGCTTCCACCCCGGAGACGCACAAGGCAAAATTCACAATGCCCTCGCAATCTTCCTCGACGGCGCCGGCGCGCTCCATATCCTGGCAAGTCACCCACAGCCAGGCCAGCCGGCCCTCATGCTGCAAATTGCCCAGCGCCGCGCCCAGCAGCAGCAGCTTCGAGGCGGGCGTAGAAAAATACACCTGCTGTGCGATGCGCAGCGGATCGGCCCCGGCCAGCACCAACTCCCGTGCCAGAGCGAAGGTGGAAGCCTGCGTCCCGCCGTAGCAGAAGCCCCCAGTGTCGGTCAGCACCGTGGTGTAAAGGCAGGTGGCCATCTCCGGCGTCACTTGAGCGCCGGCGGCCTTTACCAGCCGGTAGACCATCTCGCCCACACTGGCCACCGAGCGGTCAATCCAGTTCAGGTTGGCGTACGCGCAGGCGGTGGCATGGTGATCGATGTTGACCTGGAAGAACTGCTCCAGGCCGCTTAGCCGGGTGCGTTCCAGCCCGTCGCACTCCAGCAGAATCACGGCGTCGTAGGGGCCGTCGACGCGCTGGGCGGTTCGAATGCCGTCCGCGCCCGGAAGCGCGCGATGGATCTTCGGAACCCGATCCGCCGTCACCAGGTCGGCTTGCTTGCCCAATTGCTTCAGAAACAATCCCATGGCCAGCATCGAGCCCACCGCATCGCCGTCCGGCCGGGTGTGAGAACAGACCAGAAACCGCTCGCCACGGCGCAAAACCTCGAGAATCTCTTCGATCCGGATCGCCGGCTCGGGATCGGCCGCGGAGCCTGCCATGGGGATGTGCGCCTCGTCCGGCGTGGCGGGCGCGGCGCTCTTCGGATGAAAGGCCAGATTGCGATTGGAATGATCCATGTGTGGCTACTCGACCTGTACCTCTGGCTCTGTCCCGTGCGTCTGCCCAGCGAGATCCTCTCCGGCGGAAGTCTGCTGCGCCTTCTGCCGCTTGCGCTGCCGGCTCATCAGCTCTTCTATGCGCGCCTGGAAGCGCCCCGAGCGGTCGGCCAGAAAGCTGAGTTCGGGCACGTGACGCACCCCCATCCGCTCCTTGAGTTCATAGCGGATATAGCCCTTGGCCGCCTCCAGGCCGGCCACAGTCTCCTCTTCGGCCTTGGCAATGTCCTGGACGGCGCTGTCGACGGCGACATACACCCGCGCCGATTTGCCGCCGGGATTCAACGCCACCTCGGTAACATAGCAGAGATTGATGCGCGGATCGACCAGTTCGCCCTCGATGAGCACGCCGATCTCTTCGCGCAGCGTCTCCGCCACCCGGTCCTGATGGTGCTTCCGTCCCCTGTGCTCCGGCATGACCCCCTCCTAATACGGGGTGAAAACTCAGCATACCAGAGGCGCGGCGAAAGGCTGTAAGAAAGCAGCCAATTTATACTGGAACTCAACCCATAGTCTGGCAGTGAGCGCCAAATTCTACGCATCCGTCCCAGGCCGCCATGCTCTCCATGTAATCCCAGAAGACGGTCGGCCGATGAAAAGATAACCGGTTACGAATGCGCTACGCATTTGAGTTCAGACGCTGCCGGCATTTGCAAAAC
>PMTP01000152.1:2166-19331 GCA_003167305.1 Acidobacteriaceae bacterium | reverse complement strand
AAGTCGTGGATCAGCTCGCCGGTCTCCTGGTCGTAAAGGGATGTGCCGACAGGGACTTGCAGGATTACGGAGTTGCCGTCGAGGCCGGAGCAGTTGGAGCCCATGCCGTGTTCGCCGCGCTGGCCTTTGTGCTCGGGATTATAACGAAAATGAATCAGCGTGTTGTGGCGCTGCGAGCTGACCATGAGGACGTCGCCGCCACGGCCGCCATCGCCGCCGGAGGGACCGCCGCGGGGAACGAATTTCTCCCTCCGAAAGGCCATGCAGCCGTTGCCGCCGTCGCCGGCTTTGACGCGAATTTTTGCTTCATCGATGAACATGGGAAACCAGGGAACAGAAAACAGGCAATCGTGCTTCACTGCCTACGAATGAGACCAAATCCGAGATGCCTTCTTTTCATTTTACCGGAGAAGGGCTTAGAATCTCTTGCAACGTGTCTGTTGGGGTAATTAGAACGGCCAGTGGAGGAAATTTCTCTCTCCTATTGGCCAGAGGGTTCTGCCTCATCCGGACCTGCCGCGAGAGCGGGCCGAAGCAGAAGCGTTGAGCAGCTTTCCCAGAGTCTGCCGCGAGCAGGGGACTCGATGGCAGGGTTAGGGTGCGATTGGACGAAGTCGCTGGCGGTAGCCGTGCTCCTCATAGGCACGGGGACGGTGGGTTTTAGCCAATCGGACCAAGAGTCCCAAAGCACCCAAACCGTATCGTCCGGATCGCTCGCCGGCAAACTGACCGACCTGCACTCGAAGCCTCTGGTAGGCGTAACGGTGGTACTGCGCAACCAAGCCACCGGTGCGGAGGCAGCGCGCGCCACCACCACAAAAAATGGGGCTTACCGGTTCAGCGGACTGGCGCCGGGCGAGTACACGCTGGAGGCCGAGAGTCCGCAACTGGGAAGCGGTCAGGTGGAGGGCATCGTGGTGGACGCCTGCCACGAAGCGCGGGTGCAGACGGCGATGGAGTTTGCACCGCTTGCGCCCAGCCCCATCCTGACGGTGATACACGGCGAAGAACCACCCAAGGTTGAAGCTCGGCTCCGAATCAACCGGCCAGTTCTTGAGCCGGAGACTCTGCCGTTGAGTGACACCGCTTTGGCCACTGAGCCGTTGCTGCGGCTTCTCTTGCGCGGGCGGCGAATGAGCGTGGAGGTTCCTCAGACCACGACTCCCGAGTTGAACGTCACGCTGGCCACCGAGCCCCTGCAGACGCTGTCCCTAAGCGGACGAAGCTGGCCGGTTCCCACGCAGCCAGCGGCTGCGGCTTCAACTTCGGCTCTCACAGCCGCGAATGGTACACAGGTCTCAGAAGCGAGACCTGGGGTACCCGCGCTGCCTCCGCTGAAGCCGGTTCCGGGCACCACTCAGCAGAGCGGCCCGGCCTCGCCCGCTATGACTACGACGATGAGCGCCGCCGAGTTGCAGGCGCTGCCCGTGAGCGGGCGGCGCTGGCAGGATTTTGTACTGGACAATACGCCCACCTCCGTCACCCCGGCTGGAGGTCAGGCGCAAATCTCGCTGCGGGGCGCGGGCCTGCAGCCGGCCGAGATTGCAGTGGATGGAGTGGGCATGAACCTGGCCTTTGGCCCGACCAATGGATCAGGGCAGGGTTCCTCTGGGCAAGGAACGTTGGGACAAGGCGGGGCCGGACCAGCCGGAATGGCGCAAATGGGAGCCGGAGGGCATGGACTTGCCATCAGCGAGGCGGCGATCCGCGCGTTGCAGACGGCGGCCGGCAACGTGGAGGCCGCTGAAGCCCGTGCAGTTGGCGGGCGCATGAACGTGCAGACCGAGCGCGGCGCCAATGAGCTGCATGGGCAGGGATTTCTCTTTGATCGCCAGAACACCTGGGGCTCTCGGAATCCCTTTACGCAGTGGATCACAGAGACTGCGCCAGCTGTGGAGAACACCATTCCGGTTTTTGATAATGGCTTAGGTGGAACGCCGGAATCCTACACCCCGCCGGACCACGAAACCACCTGGGGCATCGGCGTGGGCAGCCGGATTCGCCGCGACAAGCTCTTTTGGTTTGCCGCTCTCGATGGCTATAACCGCAACGATGCGGGAGTCTCGATGGTGAAACATTCCTACCTACCTCCGAGCGTATGTGAGATCCCCCCTTGTTCCCCAACCGGGTTTTTTGCCCAGCCCTCGAATGACCAGATGCAGGTGCTGAGCGCACGACTTGGACTGAGTAGCAACAATCCGGTAGCCGAGGGTGTCAAGGCTTATTCCTGTATGTTGGAAACATTGGTCGGAATGCCGAGCGGGTCAAGTCTAAATTGTCCATCAGGCTGGCCTCTCGACGGGCTGCTTGGCCCGGCTCCGCGCACGGCTCGGCAGTGGACTGGTTTTAGCCGTCTCGATTGGCAGGCGACGGAGCGCTATCGCTTTACGCTGGAAGGCATCGGCGCTGATTGGAATTCGCCCGGCGGAGGGCTGACGCGCGTCTCGGAGACCTACGGCAATCACAGCTTCGGAACTACCAAGGCCAGTGAGGAGTGGCTGCTGGGCCGCTGGGAGGCTTTCCTGACCCCTAACCTGCTGGCCGTGACCCAGGCCTCGGCCGGGCGGACCATCCAGGAAGCGCGGCCTTCGACTCCCTCAGCCATTGAGCACACCTTTCTCACCGGAAATGCGTACGGCCAGTTGCCGCAGATCGTTGTCGACAATCGCTACGGCTTCACCATCGGCAATCCATCGCGCTTCGGAACGGGCAGCTACCCGGATGAGCACCTCTACCAGGGGCAGGAATCAGTTGACTGGATTCGCGGCAACCTGCTGGTGAGGGCTGGTTTCAATGGGAGCCACAATGCTGACGCAATCAGCCTGCTACGCAACCAGACCGGCACATATACCTACTCCAACGTGGAAAACTTCGCCTCCGACGCGCTGGTCTTCGAAAAGTTTGGGCTGAGCGATGCACTCGACCCTTATAACCAGCACAACTGCGACGAAACGGGCACGGTGTGGCGCGACTCGGCAGGCGGGCTGCGCGGGCTAGGCAACCTGCCCTGCTACTCATACTACTCGCAGACCATGGGCCCCACCGATTGGCGTTTGAGCACCAATGACTGGGCAGGTTATGCGACCGCCCAGTGGCAAGCAAACAAACTGGTGGTTCTCTCCCTCGGCTTGCGATGGGAGCGCGAGCAGAAGCCTCCATCGCTCACCGCGCTCAGGAACACAGAGCTTCCGCTTACGGAAAAGCTGCCCGCCCTGGGCAACAACTGGGCTCCGCGGTTAGGCCTGGCCGTGGGCACGGGTGAAAAGCATTGGCCGGTGCTGCGATTGGGCTACGGAATCTACTATGGGCGCACGGAGAACTCGACGCTGGAAACGGCGCTGACCCAGACCGGCTCGCTCAACGGAGACCTTAGCTTCTTCATGCGGCCCACCGACGACGAACAATACCACACCGGCGGCGCGCCGCCGTTTCCTTACGTGCTGGCCGGCGTGCCGGGCAGCGTCATCAAGCCCAGCGCGGTGGAGTTTGCGGGGATTTTCCGCAATCCTGAGGTGAATCAGATTGTTGCAGCCGTCGAAGAGACGCTGCCCGGCCACGTGGAGGTGACCGCTAGCTCGATGGTGAGCCTGGGCCGCCGGCTGCCCATCTCCATCGATACAAACTTCGATCCCGCAGTCAATCCGGGGAAGATCACCTATGCCGTAGAAGACGCAACCGGCGCCGGCCCCATCAAGGCCACACAGATCACGGTTCCCTTCTACGCCTCCTGGCCTTCGGCGGATTGTCCCAGTAGCTCGCAATTGAACCTTGCTGGCCAGTGTGGGCGGCTCAACCCGGATTACCAGCAGATCACCCAAATCGAGAGCCGGGCCAACTCGACCTATGAGGCAGGGATGCTCAAGGTCGAACGCTATGGCCGGCGGGGGCTGAGCCTGCACGCCCATTACACTTATGCGCACGCAATGGACTGGAATCCCAACGAGAGCTCGCAGCCGGCGGGCAACGACGTGCTGGACCCGTCTGACTTCGGACTGGAGTACGGCGTCAGTAACCTGGACATACGCCACTCCTTCGGCGCGATGGCCGTCTATGAGACGCCGTGGAAGCTGCGTGGCCGGGCCGGGAAGTATGGCAACGGCTGGATGCTGTCAGGCGTCCTGCAAGCCCGCAGCGGATTGCCTTACACCATGCGCACCTCGGGCTCGCTGCCGGAGGAGTTTGTCAACGGCGCGGCCATCGTGGGACTGGGCCCGGGCATAAACGGCTCGGGCGGCGACAACCGGGTCTACGGCATGGGCAACGATAACCTTGTCTATAACATTGGTCGCAATACCTACCGCTATCCGGGAACCTGGAAGGCCGATCTGCGGCTGGGCAAGCGCTTCGACCTGGGCAAGATGCGGCAGTTGGAGCTGCTGGCCGAGAGCTTCAACCTTCTCAATCACCAGAACGTAACCGAGCTGGAAACGACCGGCTATTATCTCGAACCCGGCAGCACATCGGGCGCGCTTCCGACACTGAACTTCCTCACCGGACTGAAGACCAACACCACGGCCTTCGGGCAGCCGCTGAACATCAACGCAACCAACTTCTACCGCGAGCGGCAGTTCCAGTTTGGGCTGAGAATGAGGTTCTAGGAGTTTGCTCCGCGGCTCGGATTCTTGATGCTCATTCAAAGACCGATGAACGGAGTTAGAAGGATCGCGCGGACCTCCTCTGCAACGGGTCGTGGGCAGCGTCAAGCAGTCCCCGGTGAGGCCGCTCCCAAGGGCCATGCAGCGCAACAAGTGCTCCGTCGATCTACGCTTCCTCGAAATGAGCTACCGCAAACAGGCAGAACTTGCGGAACTCCTCGAGGAACTTCGTGAACCTGAAAAACTCCATCCGCAGCCACCGGCAATCCAAGGCGTCTGCGATAAAGTCTAGTTAGTCGCGGGGGGCGCGACGGGTGCTACGGGTACAACGGGTGCGGCGGGCGTTTCGGGCGCAGCGACCGGTTGCAGCTTGGCCAGGCTGCGAATGTAATGGATGAGGCTTCGCACTTCGTCGTCCTTGGCCCGGCCCACGGCCTCGGGAGGCATCTTCCCTTTGCCGTTACGGATGGCGTCAAACAACTCCTGTTCCTGCTTGCCGGCCAGCGTTTTGGAATCGGTCCAATCGCCGAGCGTCACTCCCATGTCTTTGGCAAGATCGGTCTTGCCATCTCCTGTATTCCCATGGCAGATCGCGCAGTCCTGCCCATAAAGCTCCTTCGCGCGCGCCTGCGATTTTTCGGCAGACTTGATCGAGTTCTTTTGGTCGGAGGCGGAAGCGGGGGCAGCTTTCTGCGGCTCAGGCCCCGGTGCGGACGCGGCGGTAATCCCAAATAGCACAATAGTAGAGACGAACAGCAACGGCTTCAACATGGTAGCCTCCTAGGCGACAGATGCCGGTACAAGGCATCTGGCAGTCGAATGATTTTCTCGGATGAATTATATGCCAAATAGACGGCGAAAGACTGTATCGAATAGACAGAACCAGGGAAACGTAAGTGGTCCTTCGGGCTTGGGGCAATTCTCATGCGGACAAAACCGCACCGGCTATTACGGCTCAGGTCGCCAGCCGCAGCCATAATCCGCCGTGGTGGTCTTGCCGTCGAGGCGGAAGCAGACCGCGCCGTTGATGTCGGTGCTGAAGGTGCGGACCTTGGCCTCTTGCAGTGCTTGCAGGACTTCCGTGCGGGGATGGCCGTAGCGGTTGTGCAGGCCGCAGGAGATGACGGCCCACTCAGGGTGCACGCGGGCCAAAAACTCGGGGCGCGTCGAGGTGATGCTGCCGTGATGGCCTACCTTCAGCAGTGTGCTGGCTAGTCCGGGTTCTGCCAGCATCGCCTGCTCGATGGGTGCCTCGGCGTCGCCTTCCAACAAAACGGAAGTAGCGCCGTAGGCGACGTGCAGAACCAGCGAATCGTTGTTGGTGGGCTCCGCGCCGGGCTGATAGTCGCGGAAGGGCGCCAGAACACTGACCTGGGTCGGGCCAAAGAGGAATGCGTCTCCGGCNNGCGGGATGGAAGTTGCGCAGGACGGCGGGCAAGCCGCCTAGGTGGTCCGAATGCGCGTGTGTAAGGGCGACTGCATCGAGGCGTCGAATGCCGCGCGACCACAGAACCTCCGAGACGACCTCCTCGCCGATGTCATAGTCCTGAGGCGCCTGATGCGGGCCGCCGCCAAAGCCGCCGCCATCGATGAGCAGGGTTTTGCCGTCGGGCGTAATCAACAGCAGGGAATCGCCCTGACCAACGTCGATGGCCTCCATCAGCAATGCGTCGCGCTGATGATCAACCGGACGTGGCACAACGGCAGCGAAAGCAGCGCAGACCAAGGCAGCCCATGCGGCGCGGCGGGGCCAGCGAAGATCAAGCGGGTGCCCCACCTTCGCCACGTCCTTGTTTTTGTGGCTAAGGTGGGATAGCACGATAGCCGCCGCAAGCAGTACGCAGAAGGCGAGTGATTGCCAAAGCAACGGCGCGGGAATGCGGAAGTCGCCCCACGCCATTGAACCAAAGAGCCGCACCAGACCGATGCCGATGTGAAGAAAGACAGCCACGATCATCGCCGGAAGAACGGCGACGGGGGGCCAGACCGCGAGCGCCAGCAAGGTGACCAGGGCGGCGGGCATCAGGATGAGCAGCAGCGGCAGGATGAAGACATTGACCGGCAGGGCGAAGACGGTGATGCGATGGAAGTAGAGAGCCATGGGCAGGGCCATGGCCAGCTCCACCACGCAGGAGACGACCAGCAACTCGACGCAGCGAAGAAACAATCGCACCGTCCAGGGGAAGAGCCTCCAGGCAATAAGACCGGCGAATCGTCCGCTCGCCGCCTTCTTCAGCCCCGCGGCAATCATGCGCAGAATCACGCGAAATTGAGCCAGAGGCGGGGCCAGCTTGGCGTCCAGGGCGATCAGGCGCAGATCGCGCGTGGCCGTCAGGTAAGGATGTACGGTGCTCTGCAGCAGCGGAGCGGCGACCCCGCCGATGGCGACAACCGCCAGCAGCGTCATCTGGAAGCTGGCGTCGAAGAGACTGCGCGGGCTAAAAGCCAGAAGGCAGAGCGCGGCAAAGCCGATGGTGTTCAGAGCGTTGCGCTCGCGGTAGATGAGACGGCCAAGCAGGTAAAGGGTGACCATCCAGAGGGAGCGCTCGACCGGCGTGGCGAAGCCGGTAAAGAGCGCGTAGGCGAAAGAGGCAAGAATCGTAAGCAGCGTGGCCGGGACGCGCGGCAGCCGGAGCCGCTTTGCGACCCAGAAGAGGCAGCCGGCCACGATGGCCAGGTGAAAGCCAGAGACCACCAGCATATGAAACGAGCCGGTGCGCTCAAAGCCCACGCGCAACTGGTGGGTCAGGAAGGTGCGGTCGCCGGTGACCATGGCGGCCAGCATGATGGCGTCTTCCTGGGAGAGGCGCAACGGAACGGGCAGGCCGCGCATGGCAGCGGGCAGGGCCAGCAGGCGGGCGCTCGTGGCGCGCTGCAAGCCGATCAGGCGGCAGGAGAGAAAGAGGCCAGGGACCTTACCAAGACGATCCACTCGCTCGATGTTCACCGTGGCCGTGGAGGTAACGCCCTGTTCTAGCAGAAAATCCCTGCGGCTCCAGACGCCGGGATCGTGATAGACCTCGGGCGGCAGCAGACGAACCACGGCGCGGAGGCGCTCACCGCACTGGAAGAGCTGCGGGCCGGACGGGTTTTGGGGCCAGTGAACGGTCAGCCGCACACCGCCTATGACTGGCGCCTGCGTGTCTTCGGCGTCGGTGACCACTTCCAGGCTGGAGACGCGCAGGTCGATGCGCTGGGCGGAGTGTTGGGCTGCGGTAGGCTCGTCCAGGTTCTGCTCGATCTCGCTGCGCACCGGCCCGGCATCGACGACCGTGCCCTCCACGGTCCGCAGTAGGCCGTCGGAGAGCGCCGCCAGCGCGGGTGTCGGCGCCGGGTGCGGCTCCATCTCCGCGCACCATGCGCCCAGCAGAAGCCACAGCACGGCCAGCGGCAACCAGGTAATGCGCTGCGCGCGGAAGGCCGCCACGCCGCACAACACGGCCACTAGCGTCAGCGCAACGAGCACCAGGCTGGGCCGTAGATAAAGTACCTGCGCAACCGCAATCCCGGCGGCAAAGAGCCAGGCCGCATGAAAGAGCGGGACTGGACCCTGCCCGCCTTTCAGGCCGATGGAGACGACGGGGCCGGTGGCGATTTGCTCGAAGTTGAGGGATTCGGATTGCATTGCTCTTAAAAGCACAAAAAGCTGTTCTGGCCCTCAAGCCTATCAGGCGCGCCGCAACTGGACCACTGTTTCCAGGTGAAAAGTCTGCGGAAAGAGATCGGCGAGGGTGATGGACTGGATTTGGTAGCCGGAGGCGATCAATACGCGCAGGTCACGAGCCAGCGTGGCAGGGTCGCAGGAGACGTAGGCTACAGCTGGGGCGGCGATCTCGGCGAGCAGCGCGCAGGTCTCCGCACCCAGGCCGGTGCGCGGCGGGTCCACGACGATCAGGCCGGGGCGTTCGCCCATGCGGCTGGGGCGTAGGAAGGCCAGGGTTTCCGCCTTGATGGCCACGCCGGCTGTGCCGCGAAGGTTTTCCTCCAATGCCGCCATGGCCGAAGGGGCAGACTCAACGGCCACCACGCGATCAAACCGCGCCGCGAGCTGTCGCGCGAACAAGCCGACGCCGGCAAACAGATCCCAGGCCAGCTTGCCTTGATAGCCGGCGGTGACCCACTCAACCAGCGCGTCAACCAGCCAGCGGTTGACCTGAAAGAAAGCGCCGTGGTCCACGCGATAGTCGAAGCCGGCCGCAGGGTAGTCGAGCGATACCGCACCCCACTGCGCGATGGTGCGTGGCTGCTGGCCGGAATCTCCGTCGATGACCAGCTCCGCGCCGGTGAGCGAAGGGATTCGCTCGTGAAGCGCCTGCGCCACTTCGTCGAAGCACAGCTCGGACGTGCTTGCGGTGAAGACCGTAGCCAGCAGCGCGGTTTCAGAAGGGTTGCAGAAGAGAGCAATCTCCGTGGGACGCAGCAGTGGGGCAAAGCTGCGCGCAACCTGAGCAAAAGCCTGCGCGGCCTCGACCAGCAACGGCGCGGCAATGGGGCACTCGCGGATGGGAACCACCGCGTGAGAGCGGCGGCCGCGATAGCCCAGGTTCCCGGCCGCATCGAAGGCCAGACGGATACGGTTGCGGTAGCGCCACGGCTCGCCGGAGATTACGGCGATCTCAGCGGGCACGGCCACGCCGCCGCGCTCCAGCGTTTCGCGCAGGATGGCCTGTTTGAAGGCCAGTTGGCTCTTATAGTCCGTGTGCTGGTAATGGCAGCCGCCGCAAGCGCCGAAGTGCGGGCAGGCAGGTACAACGCGCTCCGGTGCAGCGCGGACAATCTCCTCGGCCTCGGCGGTCGCGTAGCCTGATTTGCTCTGTGTAATGCGCACCCACGCCTGCTCGCCTGGCAAAGTAAGCGGCACAAAAACGGCTTTGCCCTCCAGCCTGGCCAGAAAAGCGCCGCCGTAGATCGGCTTCTCGATTTCGACGAGTTGCAATTTGGAGGGAGGCGGGGGTATTAACCCCCATGTAACGCCGACAGAATCAGCGCGAGCTTTCGCCCCGGAGGTCTGTTTCCCGGAGTTTTTTCTTCCAGCTGAATGCTTCTTCGCGGCCTGTTTGGCTCGACGCTGCATTGTGATTTGTTTTCTGGGCGTCATTGCTGGCTCATATAAAAGAGACTGAGTCGCGGCAGGTTGTAATGCACCAGCAACTGTTTCTGCACAAACTGCCGTTCCACCTGGCGCAGTTGTACGGCGCCCATGCGGCTGCGATAGGGCGCCAGTTCGCGCGCCGCGTGCTCTTTGAGTCCTACCAGCAACTCTTCCGGAGCCGCTGCCGTCAAAGCGGCAAAGAGCTTCTCTTCAAGCACGGTGAGAGTGCGTTCGAGGGCTTCCAAATCGTGAGTCTCGGCGCTTTCATCTGTCACGGCAGCGCGCGCCTCTGCCGCCAGTTGGCGCAGTCGGTCAGCGGTTGCGGCGCAGGCTTCGGGAGCCACACTCGCCGCATCCAGCGCGGTTGCGGCGGCTTCCAGGTGCGCGGCCACACGCTCTTCTTCAAATCCCGATTCGCGTACGACAGTAGTTGCACCGAGAGCCGTGCCAGCGGCGGCCTCGCGCAGTTCCTCAGCTGCCACCATAACGGCCTGCGCGCACCAGGCCAAGCCGTTCACGCGCCGCATCCGGCCGCGCTTTTGCCGCGCTTCGTACTTGTCGAAGGCCGCGTCAATGCCGCGCAGCGCCGCCTCCAGCGGTATGCCGGCCTCGCGCCACGTCTCGATCAGCGCCCAGTCCAGCGTCGAGAGCAATAGAAGCGCCCCGCGCCGCTGCTGGAAGCGCTCTTCGATCTCGGTAAAGTAGTTGAAGTAGTTCAGCACGTGCGTAGCCTCAGTGCGGCCGGCTGCGCGGCTTGGCGGTACGGTTGCGCTCGAAGAGGATCAGCAGGCCATCGAGGGTGAGCATATCGTCGATCTCGGCGATGAAGCGCGAGTCCTCCGCGATCTGCCGCGCCAGCCCGCCGGTGGCGATGACCCGCGCCGGCGCGCCCAATTCGGCGATGATGCGCTCCAGGATGCCGTCCACCAGACCGATGTAGCCGAAGTAGAGCCCACTCTGTAGGTGGGTAACGGTGTTAGTGCCGATGACCTTGGCTGGGCGTTTGATGTCCACGCGGGTCAGCCGCGCGGCGCGGGAAAAAAGCGCCTCGGCGCTGAGGCCCAGGCCCGGCGCGATCGCTCCGCCCAGGTACTCGCCCTTGGCCGAGATTACATCGAAGGTCGTCGCCGTGCCGAAGTCCACCACCACGCATGGCCCGCCGTAGCGCTCGAAGGCGGCGATCGAGTTCACCAGCCGGTCCGCGCCAAGTTCCGTGGGATTGTCCACCAGCACCGGCATTCCGGTCTTGATGCCCGGTTCAACAAAGAGCGGCTCCGTGTGGAAGTAAGTCTCACAAACCTGGCGCAGCGTCCCCTCCACGGGCGGCACCACCGAGGAGATGATGATATGGTGCGCCTGGCTGGTGGAAAAGCCATTCATTTCAAAGAGATTGACGAACAGCACGCCATATTCGTCGGCGGTCTGCGTGCGGTGAGTGGTAACGCGCCAGTGCGCGGCCAGCTCCGGCTTTTCGCCTTCAAGCCGGTAAAGCCCCAGCACCGTATTCGTATTGCCCACATCGATTGCCAGCAGCATTGTCTTTCTCAGCTTAGCTCTACCGCGCGAATACCGCCGGTCTGCACGGTAATCAATCCATCCTCGGTCTGCACCCGCAAGAATCCATGTTTGTCCAGTCCGGCCGTAACGCCCGCGCAAGCCTGCGGGCCATGCACTTCAACCCATCGCCCGCGAATCCAAGTCGAAGCCTCTTCGACGCGAGCGGGAATCGTTGACCCCGCCGCCGGATAGGCCAGCCCAAGTGCTTCTCGCTCCAGCGATTCTAGCAGGAAAACGAGTAAATCCTGGCGCGATACTCTCCTGCCAGCCTCCAAATCAAGTGAAGTAGCGGGTGTGGCCAAATTAAGAACGAAGGTTCGCTGATGGACATTGATGCCCACACCGGCCACCACAAAATCAACCGAGCCGCCTGAAGTCTTCGACTCGACCAGGATGCCGCCAACCTTATGTGGGCCAATAAGTAGATCATTAGGCCAGCGCAAATCGACGCTCAGTCCGGCGGCGAAGCGAATCGCCTCGGCGGCTGCCAGTCCCGCGGCCAGCGGAAGCAGCGGCAGACGGACAGCGGGAACCTGCGGGCGCAGCAGCACGCTTACGTAGAGCCCGTCGCCCGCAGCCGAATCCCAGGCATGATCGCCGCGCCCGCGGCCGGCCAGTTGCTCATCTGTAAAGTAGACCGATCCGTGCGGCGCCCCGCAGCGTGCGGCATAGATCGCATCGGAGTTCGTGGAGTCAGTTTGTGGAGAATAATGCAGCTTGCCCGCAAAGACAGTTCCGGCAAGCACGAAGTCAAGCGCCGCAAGATCGTACACGGCTACGCCGTTTCAGCGGCAATGCGCATCGAGATGTTCGCTGCCTTGGCCGAGTGGGTCAGCGCGCCCACGCTGATGAAGTCCACGCCCGTTTCGGCATAGGCGCGAATGTTTTCCAGAACGATGCCGCCTGAGGCCTCAATCGGAATGCCGTTCCCGGCCTCTCCTCTTGTTGCCTTTCTGATCCGCTCCACCGACTTCTTCACTTCCTTCGGCGTCATGTTGTCCAGCAGTATCGCCTCGGCGCCGAATTGAAGCGCTTCTTCAAGCTCTTGCTCGCTGCGTGCCTCCACCTGCACACGCTGGCCCTTCTCGCGCCGTTCGAGCGCCTGCTTGAGCACCACGGGCAGCCCCCCGCCCAGCGAGATGTGGTTGTTCTTGATAAGAATGCTGCTGGCCAGATCGAGGCGGTGATTGGTTCCACCGCCGCAGAGCACTGCGTATTTCTCCAAGGCGCGAAGGCCCGGAACCGTCTTGCGCGTATCGAGCAGGCGAGCTCCGGTTCCGTCGATGGCGTCCACAAACTGCCTCGTCAGCGTGGCAATGCCGCTCAGGTGCTGCATCAGGTTCAGAATCACACGCTCGCAACTCAGCAGCGCACGGGCATTGTGGCGGATGACGGCCAATACCTGGCCGTCATGCACGCGCACGCCGTCGAAGATCTCTGGATGACTTATCACTTCGAAGCGGGTCTGCGCCGGGGCGCGCTTGTCGAGACGAGCGAAGATCTCCAGGCAGCGAGGCACCGATCCCAGGCCGCAAACCACCATCTCCTGCCGCGCAATAATCGAGCCGGAGGCGCGCAGGCCGGGATCGATGGTGAGATTGGTCGTGGTGTCGCCGGCTGCCTGATCTTCAATCAGCGCCCGCTCCAGCAATGCGTCGATGCTGCTGCTCTTCCAATCCATGATTCCTATTCCGCACAATCAGGCAAGCGCTTGATCCTTCTTGCTCAAGAGAAAGTTATAAATGATCCGCTTGGCGCGTTCATCAACTTGAGGGCCAATGGAAATAAACTGCGTTCCGTTGCTTCGATAGATTTGCAGCGAACTCTCCGGCTTGTCGCCGGAACTTCCTTCAACAAGTTTTTGCCATAAGCCCGGTTTGCCCTGCTTGCGCTTGTCAATCAGAGTGATCTCTCCCAGGTCTTTATACCAGAGCACGGAGACAATGTTACGGGCATCCCGCGCCATGATTCCACTAGCCGCCAGGAGAAAGAATTGAGAGTAGCCGGCATGCGATCGTGCACCGGCGAGGTCAACAATCGCAAGTGCCGAGCCAAGCCTTCCCAGGTGGTCGGCGATCATCTGCTTGATCTCCTCGGTGAACTGCGAGGCGACAAGGCAGCCGGGCACGCCGTCAAACGAGAGGGCCGGCGCCTCCTGTACGCTCCGGGGCGGGGTGAAAAAGCTGTCCACTGGGCTTCTGTCCACTGGAGTTCTTGCCGCGGGGGCGCTCTCCGCCGGCGTATCCACAGCGGCTCCAGTGTGCGCCTTGAGCTCCCGCCAGGCGATTTGGATTTGCTTGAAATGTTCTTCCGCATCCGCGCGCAGGCTGGCGTAGTTCTCATAGAGATCGGGATGCCATTGCTTCACTGATTCGTGATAGGCTTCTTCAACCTCTGATTCCGAGGGTATTCCGTACGCGATTCCTAGCGTCCGATAATGTTGCCGGCATTGAGCACAGTCACAAGGCATACCTTATCTTCCTTTGTTCAGATTATCTAACGCCGCGCGCGCTTTTTCCAGCAGCAGCCGCGTTTCGGCCTCTTGTTTTTTCAACCCCTCCACCACCTGCGCCGGAGCCTTGGCCAAAAAGCTCTCGTTTCCCAACTGCCGCTCGGCGGAGATTAGACCTTTCTCATACTTCGCAATCTCTTTCGCAAGCCGCTCCCGTTCGGCGGTTACGTCGATCTTGGGCCGGTTGATGCCCACGTCGAAGGTGGGGGTGGAATGCTTGGCGAGGCCCGCCGTGATTTCGGAAACGAGGCTCACTTTGCTCACGCGCGCGAGGCGTTCGACGATGGCGCTCGATTCCGTGAAGAGCCCCTGGTAAATTACGTCAGTCCGAACCTCGACCGGCGTGATGGCTTTTTCCTCGAAACCGGCCTCCTTGCGCAATGCGCGGATTTCAACGATGAGTCTTTGCAAGAGTTCCATGGCGTTGAGCGCATCGTTGTCGATGGTCTCTGCGGCCTTGAGGTAGCTGATGAGTGCAATCGACTTAGCCGGAGGATTGCCGTCATAGACTTCGTGCCACAGATCCTCAGTGATGAAAGGCATGAAGGGCGAAAGCAGGCGCAGTGCCGCTTCAAAGACGGAAACCAGTGTGGTAAGTGTGGACTTTGTCTGCGTCTTGTCTGCTGTTTCTGAAAAGTCGAGACGCAGCTTGACGATTTCCAGATACCAATCGCAGAAACTTCCCCAGAAAAACTGATAAATCGTGTTGGCCGCGTCGTCGAAGCGATAGTTTTCAAGGGACTGGTTGACCTTCGCCGCAGTCGAATGCAGTTCGGCCACAATCCAACGGGCTTCGAGCGGCGCATCGTCGGCAACCGAAGGCATTCCGCCCAGTGCGGCGGGATCGACCGTAATTCCGATCTCTGCAGCGCGATCCACATTCATAAACAGGAAGCGCGCGGCGTTCCAGATCTTGTTAGCGAAGGCGCGGTAGCCCTCGGTGCGGGCTACGTTGAAGGCAATGTCGGTTCCCGGCGAAGCCATCGAGGCCAGTGTGAAGCGCACCGCATCCGTCCCGTATTGCTTGACGATCTCGATAGGATCAACGACATTGCCCTTGGTCTTGGACATTTTTTCGCGATTTGCGTCGCGGATCAAGGCGTGAATATAAACTTCACGGAATGGAACCGAGTTCGCAAGCGAGCGCGGGCTGCCGTTGGGCATCGGCACGTCGGCGGCGAACCAGCAGCCGAACATGATCATGCGCGCGACCCAGAAGAAGAGAATGTCGAAGCCGGTGACTAATAGGCTCGTAGGATAGAATGCGTCGAAGTCTCCGCGATTTTCAGCTGTAATGTTAGGCCAGCCGAAGACGGAAACCGGCAGCAGGCCCGACGAGAACCAGGTGTCGAGAACGTCGGTCTCCTGCGTAATCTTCTCTGAGCCGCACTGAGCGCAGACAGTCGGATCGACGCGGGCGACGGTGATCTTGTGACAGACAGAGCAGTGCCATGCGGGGATGCGATGACCCCACCAGAGTTGGCGAGAGATGCACCAGTCGTGGATGTTTTCCATCCATTCCAAATAGACTTTCTCATACTGATCGGGAACGATGCGAATCGCTTTGTTGCCCTGCGCATCTGGCTTGACTGCTGCAATGGCTTTGTCCGCCAGCGGCTGAATCTTGATGAACCATTGCGTCGAGAGGCGCGGCTCGACGACCGTCTTGCAACGGTCGCAGTGGCCGATGTTGTTGGTATGATCCTTAATGCCCGCTAGCAGGCTCTGGGCTTCGAGGTCGGCAACAATCTTCTTCCGTGCGGCATAGCGATCGAGGCCCGCGTACGGCCCGCCTTCGGCGTTGATGCGGCCTTCCGCGTCCATCACGTTAATCGACGGCAGATGATGGCGCTCGCCAAAGGCAAAATCATTCGGGTCGTGTGCAGGAGTTACCTTGACCGCGCCGGTGCCGAAGTCGCGGCTAACCCATTCATCAAGAATGATAGAAATCTCACGGCCAACCAGTGGCAGTCGAAGTTTCTTTCCATGCAGTTGGAGGTAGCGTTCGTCCTCTGGATGAATGGCAACAGCTACGTCGCCGAGCATGGTCTCAGGGCGCGTCGTTGCAACCGGCAAAAACTCACCAGTATCTTTTCCGTCGCCATCAATTACTGGGTAGCGTATCTCCCATAAGTGGCCTTTTTGTTCCTCGTGGAAGACTTCCAGGTCACTTATCGCCGTTTGGCAGCGTGGACACCAGTTCACAATGTAAGCGCCACGATAGATTAGATTCTGCTCATGTAAGCGAACGAAGGCTTCGCGCACCGCGACCGATAACTTCTCATCCATCGTGAAATATTCACGCGACCAATCAACCGAGGCGCCCAAACGCTTCATCTGGCCGAGAATTGCGCCGCCGTAGTGCTGCCGCCACTTCCATACCCGCTCAACGAAGGCCTCGCGGCCCATCTGCTGCCGTGTTGCCCCTTCGCTCACAATCTGGCGTTCCACCAGCATCTGCGTCGCGATCCCGGCGTGGTCCGTCCCCGGAACCCACAGAACAGCGTCGCCGCGCATGCGCCACCAGCGAATCAGAATGTCGCTCTCCGCATGCTCGAACATATGGCCCATGTGCAGATTGCCGGTCACGTTGGGCGGTGGTAGCAGGATGGTAAAGGACTGGCCGTTCAGGCCTCGGTTCGCTTCGCGCGGGGCGGCCGGGTCGGGCGTCGGCTGCACGAAGAGCTTCTCCCGCACCCAGTATTCGGCCCAGTGATCTTCAATGGCGGCGGGCTCGTAGGCTTTGGGCAGGTCGTGGGGCATGAGGGTTGTCATCGAGTCCCCGATGGTTTGCGCAAATCCCTCTCGCAGAGAGGGTTCAAGCCCGGGGTCTACTCCTCACTTTAACAGACGAAGGGCGAATTGCGGGTCACTGGCCGGTCACCGCTTGCCAAGGCGGCCTGCCAATTCGTAGAATCACGCAGGTTCGATTACTCTGTCGCAACCAAAAAGATCGTCCCGGACCTTGCTGTTCAGATGGAGACAAAATGGTGACTCGACGTGAGTTTCTCGACACGCTTGCCGCAGGAACTGCCGGACTGGCGATTGCATCAACCGCCAAGAGCTACGGCCAGATTCTTGGCTCGAATGATCGCCTCAACTTTGCAATTATAGGCCTTAACGGGCGGGGCTATGCGCACCTTGCCTCGCTCAAGGCAAACAAGGATTCGGCCCGGGTTTCGCATCTTTGCGACGTTGACAGCGACATTCTGAAGAGATTCTCCGGCGAAGCCGAGCGTGAGTTAGGCTATACTCCCTTATGCGTCAAGGATTATCGTCACATCCTCCAGCAGAAGGACGTGGACGCAATCACCATCGCCACGCCCGACCACTGGCACGCTCCCATGGCCATCGCCGGCTTGCAGGCTGGCAAGCACGTCTACGTTGAAAAGCCGTGCAGCCACAATCC
>PMTP01000152.1:878-2126 GCA_003167305.1 Acidobacteriaceae bacterium | reverse complement strand
CGCCGCAGCTTGATTGGGAGCTATGGCAGGGACCGGCGCCGCGCAGACCCTATAAGGACAATTATCAACCTTATAACTGGCACTGGTTCAAACTGTATGGCACCGGCGAGACCCTGAACAATGGCACGCATGAGGTCGATGTCTGCCGCTGGGTGCTCGACGCCGATTATCCGCGCCGAATCACATCCTCGGGCGGAAGATACCACTTCAAGGATGATTGGGAGTTTTACGACACTCTTGTCACAAGCTGCGAATACGACGACAAGATGATCGCCTGGGAGTGCAAATGCTGCCAGGGAATGAAGTACTTCGGACGCGATCGCGGCTCCGCCATAATGGGAACCACGGGCTCGGTGGTTGTGGATCGCGATGGCTACGAGGTTTACGATCTCAACGGAGTCAAGACAAGCGAATTCAAGACCGGAAAAGCGACTTCTTCCTCAGATCTTACCGGACGCGACTCCATGACGGATGCGCACTTTGCTAACTTCATCGCGGCGATCCGCAAGGGGGAGAGGCTCAACGCTCCTGTCTCCATTGGCAATGTCGCCGTCACCATGCTGCAACTATCCAACATCGCCTGGGAAGTGAACCGTGAGCTTCAGCTTGACACCGCCAACGGAAAGATCCTGAACGATCCACTGGCAATGAAGATGTGGGAACGCGAATACGAGAATGGCTGGGCGCCCCATCTGTAAAAAACGCAAGGCTGCGGCGGCCGATTCCAGGAAGTGTTGAACAAGTAACCGCTATCAGGTGTACACAAGGAGTCCCCCAACTTATGAAGCACTCTTTCTCGCGACGCAGTTTCGTTCAATCCGGCGCACTAATTGCAGTAGCGTGTGCCGCCTCGAAATCGGTCCCTTCCCAGGTGGAGCCGTCGCCGGCAGCCGGAAAACCATCGCCGGTCAAGTTAGGTCTGGCCAGCTACACGTTTCGCAATTTCAGCCGCGCGCAGATGATTGGCTCTATGAAGCAACTCAACGTCAGCGATCTGAATGCCAAGGACGTCAAAGATCATCTTCCTTCCGATACGGAGCAAGAGGCGATCACGCTGAAAGAATATGCGGCGGCTGGCATCAAGCTCCACGCTGCCGGGGCCATCTACTTTCGTAGCGGCGAAGACGCCGACATTCGCAGCAAGTTTGAGTACTGCAAGCGGGCCGGCATTTCCGTGATTGTCGCCGGCGACCCTACGCCCGAGACTCTTCCCCGCATCGAAAAATTTGTCAAAGAGTATGACATTCG
>PMTP01000152.1:0-783 GCA_003167305.1 Acidobacteriaceae bacterium | reverse complement strand
CGATTCACTATGATGGTTTTGTCGATCTCGAATATGAGATTCATGCCGACGATCCGATGCCCGGCGTGATCGGCAGTTTTGCCTATATGCGGGGCGTTCTGGCAGGCATGGGATACGCAAACCACGGTTGAAGTTCGCGAGTGATTCCCGTCGTGTGCAGGCGATGCACGATCAGCTCACAAGTGATCGAGCTTTTTCCTGTTCAATTGGCTCGCTGGCGCCGCTTCCTGCCCTGCGGCAATCCGTCACACTCGCTGAAGCTATGCGCCATTCGGTCGATGGTGGCCTGTACAGTGTATAACTCCGCGCTCGGGACAGCGATTTTGAAAATAAATAGCCTCTTGTGGCTGAGCGCGGCCGATACCCGGACAATAGTTCGCGTTCGCGGACCTGGACAGAACATCGTGAAATATGCGCCGGAGGCGCCGGCAACCGTGGCCTTGCCCTCCGCCCACACATCCGCGGCGGGGCACATGTGGCGCACCAGGGACTTGTTGACTTCGAGAAACTGGTCAACCGTGTCGCCGGCTTCGGTCTCGGCAGCCGCCACGCTGACGCTGACCTGTCCGTTCAGGAACGTGACTTCATTTGAACCTTCCTGCTTGCGAAGCTCCCAGCCGGCGGGTGCTTCAACGGCAAAGAGGCCATCCGGACTTAGATAGACGCATCCCGAATCCTTCTGGGCGGCGAACATTGTTTGTCCGCTGGCCAGATTCCACGCAGCCGCAAAGGACGGCAGCAGAATTGCAAGGTCAACCTGACTCATCCCCATCTGCATTGCGC
>PMTP01000049.1 GCA_003167305.1 Acidobacteriaceae bacterium | reverse complement strand
CAGGTGAGCACGCAGACTCAGCTAACCCGCGAGATCGTGCTGAATACGCCGCTGTTGTCGTCGGCGATGGACACGGTGACCGAGTCGCGGATGGCCATCGCCATGGCGCAGCAGGGCGGCATCGGCATTGTGCATCGCAATCTGACCATCGTCGACCAGGCCGGCGAGATCGACAAGGTGAAGCGGTCGGAGAGCGGGATGATCGTGGACCCGGTGACCATCGGGCCGGATCAGATGATCGGCGACGCTCTCGAAGTGATGCGGCGCTACAAGATTTCCGGCGTGCCGGTCACGCAGGGAAAACGGCTGGTGGGCATCCTGACCAACCGCGATCTGCGCTTTGAGACGCGCACGGATGTGCCGGTCGGCGACGTGATGACCAAGGAGCATCTGATTACTGTTCCGGTGGGCACCACGCTCGAAGAGGCCGAGCAGATTTTGCACCAGCATCGCGTGGAAAAACTGCTCGTGGTGGACGATCAGTTCAACCTGAAGGGTCTTATCACAGTGAAAGACATTCAGAAAAAGTTGAAATACCCCAACGCCAGCAAGGACGAAAAGGGCCGGCTGCGGGTGGGCGGCGCAATCGGGGCAACGGGAGATTTTCTGGAGCGGGCGGCGGAGTTGGTGCGGGCGCGGGTGGACGTGCTGGCCATCGACTCGGCGCACGGGCACTCGTCGCGGGTGCTGGAAGCGGTGCGCGAAGTGAAGAAGGCCTTCCCCAGCGTGGGCCTGATGGCCGGCAACGTGGCCACCTATGAGGGCGCAATGGCGCTGATCGACGCCGGGGCCGACGCGATCAAGGTTGGTATCGGTCCGGGCTCCATCTGTACGACCCGCATGGTTACCGGCGCGGGAATGCCGCAGATTACAGCAATCTCCGAGGCGGCGCGCGCCGCGCGCGAGCACGGAATTCCGGTGATTGCCGACGGCGGCATCAAGTACTCGGGCGAGATCACCAAGGCGATTGCGGCCGGGGCCAGTTCTGTGATGATAGGCTCGCTCTTTGCCGGCGTGGACGAAAGCCCCGGCGAGACGATTCTCTATCAGGGACGCAGCTTCAAGAGCTATCGTGGCATGGGTTCGCTGACCGCGATGAGCCAAGGCTCGGGTGAGCGCTACTTCCAGAGCACCGCCGACTTGGCCAGCGCGGAGTTGGGCAGCGAGGGTGTGGTGCAGCGTGAGCGCGCCAGCCAGAACCGGCTGGCCAAGTTTGTTCCCGAAGGCATCGAGGGGCGCGTGCCTTACCGCGGGCCGCTCGAATCAATGGTCTTCCAGTTAGTCGGAGGGTTGCGCTCCGGCATGGGCTATCTGGGGTGCCGCAACATTGCGGAGCTGCAGGAGAAAGCGCAATTTGTGCGTATCAGCGGCGCCGGCCTGCGCGAGAGCCACGTGCATGACGTGATCATCACACGAGAGGCGCCCAACTATCATGTCGAATAGCAAGGGCGGCCTCAATTTCTGGTTGATCGCCTGGCTTCCAGTTGCGATCGGCGTCGGCTTCATCATGCTTGAATCAACGGAGTGGTTTGGCGCCAACCACACCAGTGGACCGCTGCGCCTGATTTGGGAGGCCATCTTCGGACCCGTTACGAACGCCCGCTGGAACGTGATTCATTTCATGATCCGCAAGTCCGGACACTTTTTCGGCTACGGGTTTATCGGCGTGGCTTGGCTGCGCGCCTGGTGGATGACTTTGCCGCAATCTCATTTTCTCGAAGACACCTTTCTTGCGCTGCTGGGAACGTCCCTGGTCGCCAGCTTGGATGAACTGCATCAGAGTTATCTACCCAACCGCACCGGCTCGCCCTGGGATGTACTGCTGGACTGCACGGGGGCGCTTACGTTGCAGTTGATCATATATATTTACCTGCGCCTCTTGAGGCCCAAGCGGCTGGCGCGGGCGGAGTAAGTAATTCCCCTTAATTCCCAAACGAACACGGGCGCATCCCGCGAGGAGATGCGCCCGTGCTTGCCTTCCGAGCGAAGGATAAAACCGCCGGAGAAGAGCCGCTATTACGCGGCTTCTTCTTTGGTTTCCTTGAGTTCTTCGGTCTTGGACTCTTCCAAATGCTTTTCCAGATCGGCGCGCTTTTTGGCCTTGATCTCGTCGCGTTTCTGGCGCTTGGCGTCGAGCTGCTTTTCGGCTCCAAGGAGTTCGATAAAGGCCTTTTCGCCCCCATCGCCCTTGCGGAAGCCAGTCCGGACGATGCGCAGATAGCCGCCCTGGCGGTCTTTGTAACGCTCAGCCACGGTATCGAAGAGCCGCTCGACGGACTTGTCGGTCATGAGAAAGCTGAGGGCCTGACGGCGCGAGTGCAGATCGCCCTTCTTGCCCAGGGTGATCATCTTTTCCACCAGCGGACGGACTGCCTTGGCCTTGGTCAAGGTGGTCTCGACGCGGTCTTCGATGATGACTGACGTAGTCAGGTTGCGCAATAGCGCGCGACGATGGCTGGTGTTGCGTCCGAGCTTGAATCCTGCATTGCGATGGCGCATGGTGTGTTACTCTCTTTCGAATTTTCTTGAGCTTTCAGCTCTCAGCCTTCAGATCTCAGTTTTTCGTACCCAGAATTGCGGCGTAAATCGCCACGCGATGATCACCTGGGCGGCTGCTGGCTGAAAGCTGATAGCTGACAGCTGCTTCTAAAAGTTCTCGGTCTCGGTGGGCAACTGCAGGTCCACGGAATCCAGAGGCTCGTCCTCGTCGTCGTAGCGGCTATAGTTGGCGGCCAGAGCGGTGGCGGGCGGGATGCTGGTGGGTCCGGGAACGGCGTTGCCCTGCTCGTCGATCTTCATGCCCAGCGAGAGGCCCATCTGGGCGAGGATTTCCTTGATCTCGTTGAGGCTCTTGCGGCCGAAGTTCTTGGTTTTGAGCATCTCGGCCTCGGTCTTCTGCACCAGCTCGCCGATGGACTGGATGTTGGCGTTCTTGAGGCAGTTGTAGCTGCGGACCGACAACTCCAGCTCTTCGACGGAGCGGTTGAGGTGGTCGTTGCGCAGCATGGAGCGGCTTTCGTCGCCACGGCCGTCGGACTCGATCTCCTCCTCGAAGTTGATGAAGATGTTCATGTGGTCCTTGAGCAGCTTGGCGGCCAGGCCGACGGCGTCGGCGGGCAGCACGGCCCCGTTGGTCCACACCTCCAGACCGAGCTTGTCATAGTCGGTGATCTGGCCCAGGCGGGCGGCTTCCACCACGTAGTTGACGCGGCGCACGGGCGAGTGGACCGAGTCCACCGGGATGAAGCCAATGCCCAGGTCGGCGTCGAAGTTCTTGTCGGCGGAGATATAGCCGCGGCCGCGCTTGAGGCGCATCTCCATATCCAGCTTGCCGCCTTCCGATAGGGTGGCAATGTAGATGTTCTTGTCCAGGATTTCGACGTCGCCATCAGCTTCGATCATGCCGGATGTCACCACGCCGGGCTGGTCGGCGCGCAGATACAGCGCTTTGGGACCCTCGCCGGCAAGCTTGAAGGGAACCTGCTTAAGATTCAGGATGATGTCGGTGGCATCTTCGACGACGCCGCTGATGGACTGGAACTCGTGGAGCACGCCTTCGATGCGAATGGCGGTGACCGCGGCGCCTTCGATGGAGCTGAGCAGGGTGCGGCGCAGCGCGTTGCCGATGGTGGTGCCGAAGCCGCGCTCAAAGGGCTGGGCGCTGAACTTGCCGTAGGTGTTGGTAAGCGTCTCGGCATCGACCGCCAGCCGCTTGGGTTTTTGAAATCCTCTCCAAAGCATATCCGTGTCTCTTTTCCCGCTCGGCATGTACGTCGCGATGCATTTTGCGGCGGCCGGGCAAGTTCTCCTTCGGTTTAGGGTTTAGGGTTCAGGGATCAGGGATCAGGGATCAGTCATTCCGAGGCACTGCCTACGGTATCGACTCACCCATGAACATTGAAACCCTGCACTTCATTCTGAACCAGGAGTCCGGGATAACTTCAAACACTTTCAGGAGTATGCAAAACTGACCCCTGATCCCTGACTCCTGATCCCTGTTACTTGCTGTACAGTTCGACGATGAGCTGCTCATTGATGGGCAGGTTCACGTCCTGGCGTTTGGGCAGATGGAGCACGCGGCCCGAGAGGTTCTCGAAGTTGGCCTCCAGCCAGGCCGGCACTGGGTTCTGGGCGGCGTACTGCACGCCCTGTTCGATGATAACCAGCTTCTTGGCGGCGTCGCGGACCTTGATCTCGTCGCCTGCGTTCACCTGGTAAGAAGGAATGTTGACCTTGCGGCCGTTGACTTCGACGTGGCCGTGGCGGACGACCTGGCGAGCCTGGCGGCGCGAGAGGGCGAATCCCAGCCGGAAGGCCACATTGTCCAGGCGGCGCTCCAACTGTTGAATCAGCAGTTCGCCGGTGACGCCGGCTGCCTGGTTGGCCTTCTCATAGTAGGCGCGGAACTGGCTTTCCAGCGTGAAGTACATGCGCTTGGCCTTCTGCTTCTCGTGCAGTTGCAGGCCGTAGCCAACAATCTTGGCCTTGCGGTCCTTGCCGTGCATGCCGGGAGGAAAGTTGCGTTTCTCCAGGGGGCAACGGTCGGAAGCGCATTTTGCGCCCTTCAAAAAAAGTTTGGTAGCCTCGCGACGGCAGAGGCGGCAGACTGCTCCGGTATAACGTGCCATTTCTTCTCCTGACTTCAGATGACGGCCGGTTTACGTCTCCGGAGGAGATTTCCTCCCGGCCCTTGTTTCAGTGGTCAGTGGTTAGTGAACAGTGGTTAGTAAGCGCCCGCGGGCTGTTCACTGATCACTGTCCACTGTTCACTGCATTTACACTCTACGCCGCTTCGGCGGACGGCAGCCGTTGTGCGGCACCGGCGTCACGTCGCGGATGGTGCGCACCTCGATGCCGGCGGCAGCCAAAGCGCGGATGGCCGACTCGCGGCCCGATCCCGGACCGGAAACGCGTACATCCACCGCGCGCATACCGTGGTCCCGCGCCATGCTGGCCGCATTCGAGGCCGCCTGCTGCGCCGCGAAGGGCGTGCCCTTGCGCGAGCCGCGGAAGCCCAGCGAACCCGAACTCTTCCAGCTGAGCGTGTTGCCCACCTGGTCGGTGATGGTGACGATGGTGTTGTTGAAGGTTGCCTGCACGTACGCAATGCCAAACGGCACATTTTTGCGTTCGCGCTTCTTGAACTTCTTGTTCTTGCTTGGCTTGCCGGCAGCGGATTTGCCGGCCTTCTGCTCTGCTTTGGCCATTAGGTTTTACCCGTCGCT
>PMTP01000091.1 GCA_003167305.1 Acidobacteriaceae bacterium | reverse complement strand
GTGAATCGCAACAGAAAGCCCCGGCGGGTCTGACCGCATCGGATTGCGGGAGCCGCCGGGGCGTCTGTCACGATTGTTGTAAAGCTAGTCAGCCTCTTTACGAGCCTTCTTGCGATTCCGCTTGCGCGCCAAAGCCGCCTTTACGCGTTTCTTTTCACCGGGCTTCAGGTAGTAGGAGTGACGCTTGACTTCCTTGATGATGTCCTCCTGCTGTACCTTCCGCTTGAACCGGCGCAGCGCATTTTCCAGCGGCTCGCCTTCTTGCACTCGAACCTCTGCCAAAAAAATCCACCTCCAAACCTGCCTAGGGGCACCTTTAATGATACGGGAAAGATTGGGCCTGTGGTCAAGCCGGAGGCCTTAAACGCCAAAATTCTCCGGGAAATGTAGATAATTTCGGCGGAATCGTGCATCCTCGCCTTGTCGAGTCCGAATTGGAACGGCATTGCGGCCCCGGCAGACGGCTCCGGGGCTCCCTTGGACGGGGAGGCGCACGCCTGTCCGGGAGTGCCAACCGTAACAACGCTCGTTGCGGGACTGGTAATGCTTTTTCGCACGTGACCGATAGGCAAATCAGCGTCACAATTTTGTGCGTTCTTCAGAATTTCAAGGTGTCTCTCCAGGGGAATCAGGCGTCTAACGATCAACAGTGAAACCGGCCAGCCCCGGAATCCGTAACCCTTGTCGGAAGGCAGAGAAAGGCAGGTTTGCGATGCAACCTTCCCCCCAAACCGCATCCATCTCCATGCCAGCGCCTCCCGTTGAGCAAGCGCGCTCCGGGCAGACAGAGGATTGGGTCTACCAGGCTGTTACCGTTGCCGCCATCCTGCTGGTGCTGGGAAGCCTTTGGGTGTTTTGAGGGCTAGAACCGCCTGCCGCCAAGGCTCCTGATCTGATCGCTACGTGAAAAGTGTGTTGAATCACACAGTCGCCGCGAGCACGGCCTGTGGCTTTCAACTTGACTGTATCACCGGACCCAGTGAGGCCTGCGGCGCCTAGGGCTGGCGCTGCGCTGGTCAAGATGAAAGCGGGGAATGCGGCTTATCGCCGAAGCTGGCGCGTTTGACGCTCTGGCGGTAGTCTTCGCCGGTCATCTCGACCCGGACGCACATCTCGGCCAACCTGGATCTCATGCGGTCGCCGATGCGGTCGCCGAGGGTTTGTTCGCGAGCGGCGCGATCAACATCGGTCAGATTTCCGCCACCGGCCGGCAGGTCAGCGTAGTTGGTGGTAATGATGGTCGACCGTTTGTCGTTGTAACGCGAGTTGAGAATCAACGCGACCGTGTCCCAGACCCAATCGTTCGGCTTTTGCGCGCCCAGGTCGTCCAGCACCAGCACTTCAGCGGCGAAGACCGGCTTGAGCAGTTCGAGTTCCGTGGTCTGTACTTGGGCGTTGTAGCTATTCTGGATGCTTTTGAGCAGTTCGCGGTAGTCGCAGAAGAGGCCTTTGACGCCGCGTTCCTGCACCAGCCGGCTCAGCACACCCACGGCCAGATGAGTTTTTCCCACGCCGATCGAGCCGGTAAACAACAGCCCCTTGCCGCCGGTGCCTACCGGGAATTCATTGACAAACGAACAAGCAGTCCTGCGGGCTTCACGCTGAGAGGTATGCGTTTTGGAACGGACAGTGACATAGTTGTCCAGGGAACAATGGCGGTAGCGCTCGGGGATGTGGGCGGCGGCTAGGCGGCGCTGCTCGCGCTCCATCTCCTGGCAATCGCAGGCGCGCGAAATCCACTTGCCGGCAGGATTGACCACCCGCACCAGCCCAACTCCATCGCAGATTGCGCACACGCTCATCTCTCTAAGCGTAGCGCACCGGCTGGCTCAAGGCGGCGGTGCATTGGCAGTCCCCTAATGTGGAAAAAGGCCTTGGTCATGCTTTGGCGCGATTGTCTACAATCGGTTAGCAGTGGACAGTAGTCAGTTGTCAGTGGTCAGTTAACAGCTAAATCGAGTCCGGTCACGGACAATTGGAGCATCAAGGACGATCTGGGAGATCCCACGTGAATCGAATGTCTTTACGCGCCGCTTTGGCCGCTCTCGCGCTCGCCGCCCTGCTGTACCATTCCCCGCTGACGGCCCAGACCTCCGTCGCCGCGCCGGAGATCAAGACTTCGTCCGCAGCGCCGCAGACCGCGCCCGTTTCCGAGTGGCAGAAGGAGTACAACGCGCGCCTGCTCACGGATTTCCCCTGGCTGGCGAAGTTCAAGGAGGCTGATTTGAAGCTGGCTCCGCCCGCCGCGGGCGAAAACCGCGTGGTATTCATGGGAGATTCGATCACCGAGGGCTGGCACTTCGACGTCCTGGATGGCTCCTTTACCGGCAAGCCGTACATCAATCGCGGCATCAGCGGACAGACCACGCCGCAGATGCTGGTGCGCTTCCGCCAGGACGTGATCGCGCTCCAGCCGAAGGTGGTGGTGATTCTGGCCGGCATCAACGATATTGCCGGCAACACCGGGCCGATGACGCTGGAGCAGACCGAAGACAATCTGGCCTCGATGGCCGAGTTGGCCGCGGCCCACCACATCCGCGTGGTGATGTGTTCGGTGCTGCCGGCCTTCGATTTTCCCTGGAAGCCGGGAATGGTTCCCGCGCCCAAGGTGCTGGCTTTGAATGCGTGGATCAAGGCCTATGCGGCGGAAAACGGCCATGTGTATGTGGACTACCATGCGGCGATGAAGGACAGCCGCGACGGCCTGCCAGCCGCCCTGAGCCAAGATGGTGTGCATCCGCTCCCCGCCGGCTACGCGGTGATGGCGCCGCTGGTGGAGGCCGGGATTGAGCAGGCGCTAAAAAGCAGGGAACAGGGAATAGGGAATAAGGAATAGGAATAATACTCAGCGCTTTTTCACTCACATGACATTTTTGTCTACTCAGTTTGGGTTTTGACGAGGGATGATGTCTTGCCGCAGCACTGTTCCCTATTCCCTGTTCCCTGCTTCACGGCAATTGCCATTCCCGCCGAATCCCCCTACAATGGAAGAGAAGCATTGCAGGAAAGGTCTGTCTAGCGAGATGCCCAAGGAAAAGATTCATCCCAACTACGCCGCGGTGCAGGTGAAGTGCGCCTGCGGGAACCACTTTGAGACCCGTTCGACCCATAAGGGCGACATTCACGTGGAAATCTGCTCGGTATGCCACCCGTTCTATACCGGCAAGCAGCGCCTGGTGGATACAGCGGGCCGCGTCGAGCGCTTCCGCCGCAAATATGCCAAGTCCGACGAGGCTGTGGCAGCGGCAGCAGCCAGCAAGTAACCGCGTTCCGGCAAACGGTTCGCACGATTGGGCCTCCGCCATGGCGGAGGCCTTGCTGTGTTGCTGTGCACTTGAACGATTTCATGCGAGCTGTTTGGTTTTGATTGGGAGATTTGATATGCCGCACGCAAAGCGTTCGATTCAGGTTGCGACGACTATCGACGATTTTCGCCTGATTTGGAATCTGCATCGCGAGCAGCAATTGACGACCGCCGAAGGCTGGAGGGGCGTGGCCATCCACGTAAAGGTTGCGGAGGGTGTGCGCCGTGAGCTTTATCTGGAGTATCCGCCGGTGAAAACGCAGAAGGTCGGCTGTACGAGAACTGATTTCGTCAAGCAGAATATCTCTCCCGCGAAGGTGGAAGCGCACATCCGCCGGGCGATGGAAGCAGGATGGGATCCGGGTTCGCGGGGCAAGCCGTTTGTCTATGAAGTGGATGAGCTGCCCGGCTAATTCAGTTTAGTATTTCGGTGGATGAGGTACACATGGCGGGCAAGGGCTTTACCGTAAAGAAGGGCTGGGACGAGCCTAGGGAGCACGCGATGCCCGCGGAGGCGCGAGTGCCGGCGGAGATGCGCCTGGGGCCGGTGGTGGTGGCTCCAGCGACGGTGCTGGCGCCGATGGCGGGAGTCACGGACACCGTCTTCCGGCGCTTCATCCGCCACGCCAGTTTATTCAGAAGAGATCAGAGATCAGAGATCGAAGATCAGGTTTGCGTCGATTCAGTAGTGACCAACGCCCAATCCGGCTGCGGGCTGCTGATGACCGAATTCACCTCGGCCGATGGGCTGGCCCGGATGGGGGAGAGCAAGCGTCAGCGCTATCTGACCTTCTACGACGACGAACACCCCATCGGCGCGCAACTCTTTGGAGCCAATCCGGAGACGCTGGCCGAGGCGGCGCGGATTGTCGAAGAGACTGGCTTTGATCTGGTGGACCTGAACCTGGGCTGCCCGGCTAAGCGGGTGGTCGGCTCGAACGGCGGTTCGGGCCTGTTGCGCGACCTGCCGCGCATCGGCGAGATCTTCCGCGCCGTGCGCAATGCTGTCACGATCCCTTTCACTGTGAAGTTCCGGCTGGGCTGGAATGACGCCGACATTGTTTGCCTGGATCTGGCGCGGATGGCTGAGGCCGAGGGGCTGAACGGGCTGGCGCTGCATGCCCGCACTCGCGAGCAGGGCTATAGCGGCCAGGCGCGCTGGGAATGGATTGCGCGGGTCAAACAGACGGTAGGGATTCCGGTGATCGGCAACGGAGATATACGAACTCCGGAAGATGCGGCGGCGATGGTGGCCGAGACCGGCTGCGACGCGGTGATGATAGGCCGTGCAGCGCCGGCGAACCCTTGGATTTTCAGGCAGATTGCGCAATACACTGCCACCGGCAGCTATGAGCGGCCCACGGTGGACGATCGCTACCGCATGATCAGGGCTTACTTTCAGATGCTGCTGGACGAGGCCGAGGCGACGAAAGACCTGCCCCGCGCCGCGCGGCTTGGCGAAACAGTCGGCAAGATGAAGCAATTTGCCACCTGGTTCACCCACGGCGTGGCGGGCGGGGCCAAGCTGCGGGGAGCGATCTATCAGGCGCGGAGCGGAGCCGAGGTGCTGGCCCAGGTGGATGCATTCTTTGCGGCCCAACTTGCGAATGGCGCGGAACCTGATGACGCGCCCGAAGACGCAGCAGCGACGGAGTTTCCGGAAGAGATGCTGGAGTGCGGTTCCTGATTCGGACGGATCGAATCGCAACAATTGCCGGGCAGATGCAATACCCTTCTATTGCTTCAATGCAGCAAATGCGGCATGGGTGAGTCAGTTGCTCACGAAGGTGAGCCAGGCCAGCACGCACAAACCGGCGATTGCCAGCAGGAAGATCGTGAGAACCCATTTGGCGGCGGGGTGGTGCTCAGTTTGAGGGCGTAAGGCGGGGTCGGGAGGTGCAATCAGCCGCGCCACCTCAATGCCAATGTTGTTGTGGCCGCCTGTGGTGAGGGCCAGTTCGAGCAGATTGCGGGCGGCGGCCTCAACGCTGAGACTGGCTGCCGCCGTCTGGATCTCCGACTCCGGGACGAATCCCCAGAGGCCGTGGGAACAGAGCAGCAGCGTGTCACCGACGGCGAGGGAGAGCTGCTCGATTTCGATCTCCACATCGAGTTGATGGCCCAGGCAGCGGGTCAGCACCGAGGCGTCAGGATGGTTCTTCGCCTCTTCCGGAGTAATTAGGTTGTGGTTGAGCAGGGTCTGTACTGCGGAGTGATCAGTAGTGAGGCAGTGCAGGCGGCCGGCGCGCATCAGGTAAGCGCGGCTGTTACCGATATGGCCGATCCAGGCGTTGGTAATATCGCCGTGTTGTTGCAGCAGGGCTGCCACCACCGTGGAACCCATGCGCGGGTGCGGCGAGCCCGGCGCTCTGGCTGCGACCACAATGCTTGCATTGGCGCGCGCCGCTGCCTCGCGGAGAGCGTTGTCGGCGGGGTAATCTTGCGGCAGGGCCGCCAGGTGAGCATAAAAATACTCGACCGCCATCCGCGATGCAGTGGCCCCTCCAGCGGATTCGCCGATGCCGTCGGCGACGATCAGCAAGTCGCCCAAGGCGATACGGATATGGATGGCGGAGTCCTGGTTCTCTTCGCGCAGTGTTCCCCGGTCGCACTCCTCGGCAAAGAGGATGATTGGTTGCCCATGAACCGGTAAATCGCTCATGCCTGAACCTCATCTACAGGATAGAAATGACCTGCGCTCTCGGGTTAAGCGCGAACGGGTGTTGTAACTCTGTCGTACCTCCTGTGGAAAACCTCCCCGATCACACCAGTGGAAGGTTTGCCGCGGTTGGCCAGCCTTGTTCATGCCGATGAGGTCTCATGCCAGAGCTTGCTGATCGTCGTACTGCTGGAGCAGGGCGCCGCGCAACACCTTGCGCTCCGGCCTGCCGGCTTGAGAGATCGTGGGCATAAAAACAAGAAATACTGAGATTAAACCAACTGTAACACGAAAATCTCCCGCCGGAGCAGCAGATTGGTAATCCGCGCAATCTGATCCAGTTGGAGGCCGCTTTCTCTCCTAAAGCTGCCCGCCGCGATTATCTGGCCCGACTGCGTTGGCCGGATGGCTTCCGTTGCCTGCATTTGTGCGGGTGTCGGTAGAGGCCGGCAGCGCCGTGCATACAAACGGATGGCTGGGATACCTGCCTCTGAAGACTAGTGAGTATAAGCACGAGGTGACATACTTGAAGGGGAACACGAAGACCGCGCCGGAACTGCTGTCGCGCGTTCATCTGGTCATTTCGCACCTGAAATGGTGGATGATGGGAAGCCATCATGGGGCGATCAGCCACAAGCATCTGAATTTCTATCTGGATGAGTTCACGTTCCACTTCAACCGGCGGCGATCAAAGAGCCGTGACAAGTTCTTTTTCCGGCTCGCGCAGCAAGCCGTGGCAGTCGATCCTGTAACTCTGGATCAGATGATTCATCCCGATGCGACAGAAAAACCACAACCTGTCGGGCCTGCCTGAGTCAAACAGATACCTGTCTGGAGTTGAATTGGCCATATCTGGCTCTCTTGGCAGCCATGGCTCTGGCCACGGGTGTTCTTTATAGCGCAAGCCTCAACCACGACTGGCTTCTCCGGCTGCTATGAAAGTGGCGCATTACTCAGCGCACGGGCAATTCCATCTGGAAGGATGCCTTTTAAGATATTCTAAGTTTATTCGTCCTGGTTCAGCTTTCCGGGGGCCGTTCCGTCGTTGATTTCTTGTGTTATTACCCCTATGAGCAGGAAGACATTTCACTGTTTCTGGAATATGCCGCATGGATTGTGGACGAAGAAGGAACGCAGTTTCAGATCGACGGACCGGGCATATTACTCACCAAGAAGTCCGGAATTGAATCCGTCACCTTTCTGAATACTGGAAAGAACGAACCCCGCGGGAAATCCTGACGCGTTAAAATCAAAGACAATATGCCTGCCGCCGCGCTTTCGCCCCAAGTCCTGGCCAAGTACGAGCCCGTGATCGGACTCGAGGTCCACGTGCAACTGCTCACCGCTACCAAGGCCTTCTGCGGTTGCGCCAATCACTTTGGCTCGGCGCCGAACAGCAATGTCTGCCCGGTGTGCCTGGGGTTGCCCGGCGCCCTGCCGGTGCTCAACGCTCAGGCCGTCGAGTTCGCCGCGCTGGCATCTCTGGCCATCAACTGCCAGGTGCGCGAGTGGTCCATCTTCGCACGCAAGAACTACTTCTATCCCGACCTGCCCAAGGGCTATCAGATCTCGCAGTTCGACAAGCCCATCGCCGAGCATGGCTGGATCGACGTGCCCACCGCGGACGGCAGCATGAGCGGGGTCCCCGGCGACAGGTCTTCGTCGTCGGGGTGCAAGCGCATCGGCATCACACGCCTGCACATGGAAGAGGACGCCGGCAAGAGCATCCACGACGGCTTTGCCGAGTCAGCCACGCGGACGTATCTTGATTTGAATCGCTGCGGAACGCCGCTGGCAGAGATCGTCTCCGAGCCGGATATGCGCACGCCGGATGAGGCCTTCGAGTACCTGACGCGCCTCAAGGAAATCCTGCTTTACTGCGGCGTCTCGGACTGCAACATGGAAGAAGGCTCGCTGCGCTGTGACGCGAATGTCAGCGTGCGTCCGCGTGGCCAGGAGAAATTCGGGACCAAGGTTGAAGTGAAGAACGTCAATAGCTTCCGCTTCGTTCGCCTGGCTCTGGAGTACGAGATCGAACGGCAGATCGAGGTGATTGAAGCGGGCGGGCGCGTGACGCAGGAGAGCCGGTTGTGGAATGCCGCCGAGGGGCGCACTTTCTCGATGCGCTCGAAGGAGCAGGCGCACGACTATCGCTACTTCCCCGAGCCAGATCTGCCGCCGCTTGTGCTGACTCGCGAATATATCGAAGGCAAGAGAGCGGAGCTCCCCGAACTGCCCGAAGCGCGGCGGGCGCGCATGATCGCCGAGTACGAGCTGAGCGCGCAGGACGCGGCGACGCTGACCGCCGAGCGCGCCTTCGCCGACCGCTTTGAAGCCGGCGCGAAGACCGCTCGCAACCCGCGCCGGGTTGCCAATGTGCTGCTCAGCGAAGTGGGCGGACGGCTGAAGGCGCTGGGGCTGGAACAGGCGCAGTCGCCGGTTTCGATGGTCGGCATTGTGCAGGCCGCCGATCTGCTGGACGAGGGCAAGATCAGCTCCAGGCAGCTCAAGCAGCTCTTTGATGTCTGCTTTGAAAAGGGCGAGGAGTTCGCGGTGGCCTACGAGCGCGAGAAGCCGGAGCAGATCAGCGACGTCTCGGCGATTGAAAAGCTGATTGACGAGGTGATCGCGACCAATCCGAAACAGGTAGAGCAGTATCGCGCCGGCAAGAAGACGATGGCCGGCTTCTTTGTGGGCCAGGTGATGAAGGCCTCAAAGGGCCAGGCGAATCCGGCGCTACTGAACGAGCTGGTGACGAAAAAGCTGGAGGGTAAGTCGCACGGGGATTGATCCGCGGCGGTGAAGATCGTTCAGTCGAAACAATTGTTTCCTGGAACTTTTTCGCCAGGCATTCCGTATTGCCTCTTGAGTTTTGATTTAATTTTTATCAGGAGATCCATGCGATGACAATTCACAAATCGTCTGTCGTGATTTTGCTCGTCCTTACCGGCGCAATCTCAGCCGCTTTGTCCGGCTGCAAGTACTCCAGGTCGCAGAGTCCGCAAGATGTGGAAGCTGGCACAGACGGGGCTGCGCTCAGCATCAGCAAGATGGGTGGCGGAATCGATGTTGCGGACGCACCGCATGGAGCAACCCTTTCGACGATGGGCGGCGACATCCATCTGGGAATCGTGGGCGAGTTCGCAAAAGTCAAGACAATGGGCGGTAATGTCACGATTGATCACGCCGAAGCCTCCGTCGACGCAACCACGATGGGTGGCAATATCACCATCAAAGGCGTGAATGGCCCCGTTCATGCGACAACCATGGCCGGGGATATTACCGCACACCTGGTTGGCTCATCATCTACCCAGCGCGATGTTCATCTGACTTCGAATTCAGGCACGATCACGCTGATCGTACCCAAAGACTTCCCGATGGAGGTTCGGATCAAGCTTGCCTATACCAAGAACGCGGACAAGACCTTCGACATCATCGACCATATGGGCCTCACTCATCGTCAAAGCGCTGACTGGGACACATCACAGGGCACTCCGCGCAAGTACATTTTCGCCGAAGGCCGGGTTGGCGGTGGTCAGAATCATGTGGAGATCAACACCATCAACGGCGATGTGATTCTCAAGCAGGAATAACGCCGCCCCGGAACACACCACCGCACGCCGCCAAGATAGCGGAAAAAGGGCCGGGAGGGGCAAGGCTTCATGAACGAAACAGTGGAGCAGCAGATTATAGAGGCAGAAGAACAGCTACGGAGTGCGATGTTGAGTTCAGATCTTCGCGCCTTGGATGAGTTGCTCGCTCCAGAATTGATCTTTACGAATCACCTTGGGCAACTGCTCGGCAAGAAAGACGACCTTGGAGCTTATCAGTCTGGTCTTCTTCAAGTGAAAGAGCTTACTCCTTCCGAGCGGCACATCCAGATCCATGAAAAAACGGCTGTCGTGTCAGTGCGGATGCGCCTGTCGGGTACGTACGATGGCAGCCCAGCCAATGGCGATTTCCATTTCACGCGCGTTTGGGTTGCCGCATTCGGCAAGAGTCGCTGGCATATCGTAGCCGCCCACGCTTCACGTGTGAGTTGAATTGGCAATTGATCAAAATGAGGAGATGCAATGTCTGAGTCCGTCCGGTCCATTCTCCGGCGTTATCGACTTCAGGAGAAACGTCTCCCGACGCGCCCAATCCACTTCCGGCACCGGGCACGGCTAATGTAGCTTTGTGCAACTTTACCGCGCAGCCGGTAATATTCAAAATCTACGATGTGCAAGGTGAGAAGGCAATCATCAAAGAGGTTTCAGTGGCCGCCTGCACCTACGTTTGGTCCACGGGATGGGCAGCAGGAGACAACTCGACGCTCACTGTATCAACTCCCTACTTCAACAAGACATTCTGTCCATTCGTGACTTCGGATCTTGTTGCCATTTTTAATAAGTAGCGGCCAGCCGCATCACTGCCCGCGGCCGGCAAGCCGCTGCGCCGCCTCCCGCCAGGGACTTCGCACTGTGTAGCAAGGCGTCGCAGTCACACTCTGACTGCTGGCTGTGATCAGCTTTCTACGCAGAAGCCATCGCACCGCAGCCTGTGCGGAGCTCTTCGACACCCCCACCGACTCGGCCAGCTCCTGATAGCTCACGCGCACCGCTCCGTCGCCGCGCGCCTGTCCGGCAGCCAGCCACAGATAGATAAGAAAGCTGACCGGCTTGCGGTCGTGGCCTACCAGGTCGCGCATCAGCGCGTTGATCACATAATCGTCGAAGACAGGCATAGCTATACCGAATTTGACTATAGCATCGACTACCTGATTGAAAATAAAAATCGATTCGCGCTATGCTCGGCGACAGGAGGTTCAAAGATGGTAAGAGGAATCAAGTTTACCGGCATCCCCGTACGCGATCAGGACGTCGCGTTGAAGTTCTACACCGAAGCCATGGGCTTCAAGGTCGTCACCGACCAGCCCTTTACACCAACGCAACGCTGGATCGAGCTGCTGATACCCGGCGCGGAGACAGGTTTGGCGCTCTTTACCCCGGAGGGCCATGAGCACCGCATCGGCGAATTTCAGTCAATTTCCTTCTGGTGCGACGACGTCTTCGCAACTGCCAAGACGCTTCAGCAGAGAGGCGTAACCTTTGCCCAGGAGCCAAAGAGCGAACCGTGGGGCTCAACGGCCATCTTCAAGGATCCGGATGGCAACCAGTTTGTTCTCTCCAGCAAGGGTAAGCAAAAATAACCCTTGATCCCTGCATAGAGCGGGCGCGGCCAGGGCTGGCGCGCCCGCCTACTTCAGCTTCAGATCGACCTCAATCTCCTTGCGCGCATCCCAGGAGCTGATGCTCTTGACCGCGCTCTTCCTGCCGTCCTTCTCCGCCCAGAGTTCATGATCCTCGGCCATATTCACCTGGGCAAACCGGAAGCGGCCGTGCTCGACGGAGGTAAAACTACGAATGTTCTTGGACTTCAGATCCCTGAGAAAGACCGTGGCGCCGGCCACCGGAGTGGAATTGGCGTCTACCACGGCGCCCATGACAGCGCGCTGGCCCAGGTTCTGCGCCTCGGCCGCAAACGGCCCTATCCATATTGACCCCAGCGGAACCAAACCGGTCATCAGAAGGGCAAGCACCACCCCGGCCGCCAAACTCGTGCGATTCAACCTCACTCTTCCTCCTCATCCTCGTCGAGCAAAGCCTCGTCGTCGTCCAGGCCATCACCTACCCGCACCATCTCCAGCGGTTCAACGCCGACCACCTCGTACTCCGCTCCACATTCATCACAGACGACGATGTCGCCTTCTTCCACTTCGTCCATTTCAACATCAAGACTATTCTCGCATTCTGGGCAGCTCGGCACGGCAGCCTCCTCTCTTTCGATGACATTCGCATTGCGGAATGACGGCACTTCGTGGTACGACTGCCGCTATTCTTTGCCACAACCCGGCCTCCGGTCAAGAGGCTCGATCCCAATCCCAACCGGAACTCCCCAAGCGAAGGATACGCCATAAAGCTACAGCGCATCGATGAAAGTTTGCTCATGTGGACGGTTCCGTAACGGAACCACGCCGGAATCCCGGAAGTGCGCAGGCCGCCTGTCCGCGCTGCCCATGACATTCACCCGCCTCCCGGTTTACCCTGAAACTGGTTATGCCCCGATTCGGCTCCTCTCCGTTTGCCTTCCCCGAGTTCCGTGGCGCCACGCGCCGCCTGGTTCTGTGGAACCTGGCGGCCTACTTCGCCCTGGCTCTGGCGCTGATGGCCGCTCCGGCCGCCGCCGACGGGCTTGCTATCTCTTTCGCATTCACTCCCGGTGGGTTCCTGCACGGCGCCCTCTGGCAGCCCTTCACTTACAGCTTCATCCATACCGGAATCGGCGGCACGCTCCTCGAACTGCTCTCGCTCTTCTTCATTGCGGGATTTCTTGAGAATTATCACAAGCCGGGATGGGTGACCGGACTCTACGCCGTCTCCGTGCTGGGCACCGCAGCCGCCGCTACTGCTATTGCTGTGTGCGGCCATTTGCTCGGCTATTCGGTTGCGGGAAGTCCTCTCATTGGCTGCTTTGGCGGCATCTTCGGCCTGCTGGTGGCCATCGGCGCGCTCTATGGCGACACGCAGTTCATGCTCTTTCCCCTGCCCATCGGCATCAAAGCCCGGTACCTGGTGGCCGTCTACGCGCTGATCTCCATTGCCATGCTCTTCGGTACTCAGCGCCTATACGCCTTTGCCCAGTTGGGCGGCGCGCTGGCCGGCCTGCTTTACGTCCGCCTGGCTCCGCGTCGCGGCGTCTCCTTCGGCCTCAGCGAGCGGTTGTATGCCGTGCGCAACCGCTTTTACCGCTGGAAGCGCCGCCGCACCGCCCGTAAATTCGAGGTCTATATGCGCTCCCAGGGTCGCACCGTCCGCTTTGACGGCCAGGGCCGCCAGATTGACGACGACGCCAACGACAGAAGCCGCTGGAACTGAGGCCGGATCACGGTCAGCGCCAACCGCCCGATGCTGTGCATCACGCCCGAAGTGTAGTCAATGTCCCTGTCCAGGAAGCCCACGGAGGCCATTTGATCGGCAATCAGGGCACAGGCCATGCAGGTTGTTGGCGCCCAGTACGGAGACCAGTGAGGACGAGGTGGAGGGAACTACGGATTCAAGCCGTCTGCGTGAGCCGGCCGTTTTCTGCTAGCATCCTCTATGGAGAACTATCCGGATGGATGCCTTACCCACNNCCCTCGACCGGCTTCAGCGGCGCCGCCGGAGCCAAACCCGAAGAGCACGTGAATCAGTTGCTCGAACTCTACAGCCGCTGCCTTAAGGCCGTCCAAGGCCAAGGGCCTGATGAGCCGGCAATTAAAGCGCAGGAGCCCTCCATCCGAGCGCCGCAAGGGTGGGCGCCGCTCCCGTGAGCCAAGCCCCTCTGTGCGTTGCCGTTGCCGGGGCCGGAGCCTTTGGCAAGAATCACCTGCGCGTCTACCGCGAGTTGGAAGCGGCTGGCCTGGGCGTTGCGCTGGTGGCGGCCGTCGAGCCGGACTCCGCTCGCGCCGACGAAACCGCCTCCCGCTACGCGATTCCCGTCTTTGCCAGCGCGGACGAGCTGATGGCCGCCGATCTCAAGCTGGACGCAGCCACCGTTGCTGTTCCCACAGTGCATCACCACGCGGTCGCCTCGCAGTTGCTCGACGCCGGTCTCGACCTACTGGTGGAAAAGCCTCTGGCCGCCTCGCTCATCGAAGCCGACGACCTGATGGACCGAGCCGCCAAAGGCAAGCGCATTCTGCAACCCGGCCACCTGGAGCGCTTTAACCCCGCCGTCCTGGCGATTCAGACGCAGCTTCATCGCCCCATGTTCTTCGAGTCGCATCGGCTCTCCATCTTCACGCCCCGCGCGCTGGATGTGGACGTGGTGCTGGACCTGATGATTCACGATCTGGACATCGTGCTCACCTTTGCCGCCTCGCCGGTGCGCGAGGTGCGGGCTGTCGGATTACCAATTCTCTCGCCCAAGGTGGACATCGCCAATGTCCGCGTTGAGTTCGAGAGCGGCTGCGTGGCCAACTTCACCGCCTCGCGCGTCTCCACTGAGCGGGTGCGCAAGCTGCGCTTCTTCGAGCCGCGCCAGTACGTCTCCATCGATTACGCCCGCCAGGATCTGCTGGTGATTCGGGTAGAGGCAGTCGCGGGCAATGCTTCGCCGGCCGAACTGATTGCGTCGCTGCCGCCGCAGATTGCCGGCCTGCTGCCGCCGGGGATCGCTGAGGGAATTGCGTCAGGGAAGATCGACCTCAAGAAGTTTGATCCGGCATTGATTATGCAATTTGCCGCTATGGCCAAGATTGATCCATCGGTGATCGCGCAGTTCACAAATCCCGCGGAACCGAAGGCGGGCTTGAGCTTTTCCAAGCCATCGGTCACGCCCGGCGAGCCGCTGCGGCTGGAGATTCTTTCCTTCCTCGATGCAGTGCGAACCCGCCTTGAGCCGCAGGTCACCGCCCGCCAGGGACGCAACGCGCTGGCTTTGGCACTGGAGATTCAAGCCTCGATGGCCGTCCACGCCCAGCGCGCCGGGCTTGCGAACTTCTTCGCTCCCAGCGCGTAGAGCGTTCGCAGACTGGCTTCACGCAATCCCCAGCACCCGGTTCAAAAAGCCCACAATGTACTTCCACACCAGGTAATAGGCTGCCAGCGCGACCAGGAAGCCGGGCGCGATCAGCGTATAAGGAATCTCGCAAGCCTGAAACCAGGTTGCGCCGTGAGAGCCCAGCACCAGCGCTCCCAAGCTAGTCGCCACCAGCGCTCCAACCGGCGCCATCAGCAGCGGCAACACCGCTCCATGCACGCCAATCGGCAAATGCGTGCGCTCATGCGAGCCGAGCCAGAGCATATTCCATAGCCCAAAGAGCGAAGGCACCACGGCCATGGGAAAGATCATCGCTTGTTCGATGGGAACCGGCACTTTGAGCACGATCCTCACCACGATAAACACCGTAAGCAGCAGCGGCAGAACCAGCGTGGGAATAAAGATTCCCGCCAGGTAAGCGCGAAGATAGGGATGGGTATTCATAGCTTCCTCCTTGTATGCGAGTTGGTGTGCGAATGGATCGTCCGCGGGTTACAAGTAGTAGAGAAAGACGGGGATGGAGGCTGGAAAAATGGCGGCAAGCCCCACCAGGCCGGCCAGCAATGCCCCGTCGAAGACTGCCCAGCCGGTGAAGGCCGGCGCGGCTGACTCAGTGTCGAGCCGGCGCAGCATGGCCGGCCACAGATCACGGCCCGGACCGGCGTCGCCTTCCACCGGCGGCAGCGCTTGCCGCAAGAGACGCTTCACTTCGTTCTCATCGTGTGCATTCATGGTGTGATTCCCTGCCTTTCCAGGTCTTTTCTGAGCAAGCGAAGCGCGCGGAAGACGCGCAGTTTGACGGCCGC
>PMTP01000042.1 GCA_003167305.1 Acidobacteriaceae bacterium | reverse complement strand
GGCGCGGAGATCACCGCGTTTTCGACCTCGGCCGCCAAGGAAGAAGAGGCGCGGGCGCTGGGAGCGCACCGCTTTGTGAACAGCCGCGAGTCGAAGGCCTTGAAGGAAGTGGCCGGCACGCTGGATTTTGTTTTGAGCACCATCAACGCCGATCAGGACTGGGGGGTGTACGTGGCGACGCTTCGGCCCACCGGAACGCTGTGCTTTGTGGGGGTTCCGCCGTCGCCGGTGAGCGTTCATGCCTTTCCGCTGATCAGCGGGCTGCGCTCGATCAGCGGCAACCCGACAGGAAGCCCATACCGCATCAAAGAGATGCTGGACGTGGCGGCGCGGCACGGGGTCAAGGCCACTACCGAGTCCTTCCCCATGGCCCAGGCCAACGCGGCCATCGAGAAGGTGAAGAAAAACAAGGTGCGCTACCGGGCGGTGCTGGCGAATTANNCGCAGGCAAACGATTTTTCTTGATTTTTTTCTTTGACAGGACCGCAACTATTGCCTGGGAATGCTGTCTGAGAGAACAGAAGCCGGTTGAGAAGCAAGAGCCGGCAGTGCTGAGGACGGAGATCGCCCCCGGTCCGGTGGAAGAGCGGGACAGGGCAGTGCAAGTCAGGGCCCAGTCAGCACAAGGAGGATTGTATGCGGAATACANNGGAGTCGGCCCTGCGGTTGTGGCCGCTCCCATGGACTACGGTCCCCCGGTCTGCGATTGGGGCTATTACTCTTACTACCCCTATGCCTGCGCTCCTTACGGCTTTTACGGGCCGAATTGGTTCTACGGCGGCGTCTTCTTCGGCGTGGGGCCGTGGCGCGGCCGTGGCTGGGGTCATGGCTGGGGCGGGCGAGGCGGCTACGGAGGTCGTGGTGGCTATGGCGCTCATAGCGCCTATGCGGGACGCGGAGCTTATGGCGGCGGCTCCGGACGTGGAGCTTACGGTGGAGTTGCACGCGGCGGAGTTGCCGGTCGTCCGGGTTCCGGCGGAGCGGCGCGCGGATTTGCCACTTCCAGAGGCGGCGGCGCTGCTCCTCGCGGCGGCTATAGCGGCGGTGGCCATGCCAGCGGCGGCTTCAGCAGCGGCGGCCATGCCAGCGGCGGCGGTGGCGGCCACATGGGTGGCGGCGGCGGACATGGTGGCGGCGGACACCGGTAAGTTTTTCTTTGGCTCCTCCCCAAGAGCCCGTCTGCTTCGGCAGGCGGGTTTTTTTATTGCGCGAGAGCCGCGAGGCGGTTGGCGATGCGCTCAGCGGCGTCGGGATGGGCCTGGGTGCGGGCGGCGGCGGCCATCGCGGCCAGGCGCTCCGGGCTGGCGAGCAGGCCGGTGAGCGCGGCCAGCAGCTTGCCGGGCACGTCGAGGTCGGTCTCTTTGAGCAGCAATGCCGCGCCGGCCTTGACCATCTCCTCGGCGTTGCGGCGCTGGTGGTTGTCGGCGGCGGCGGCAAAAGGAACCAGCAGGGCGGGCTTGGCGGCGGCGGCCAGCTCGGCCACCGTCGAAGCGCCGCTGCGGGCCATCACCAGTGTCGCCTGGGCAAAATGCCGCGGCATATCGTCGATAAAAGGCTGCACATCCCAACGCTCCGGGTCCGCGCCGCTGGCGGTGTAGGCTGCCTGAGTCGGCTCGAAGGATCGTGTTCCGCTTTGATGGAGAATGGTGAGGCCAGGAACGGCGTTGAGCAGCTCCGGAAGAATTTTGGGCAGATGGAGGTTGAAGATGCGCGCGCCCTGCGAGCCGCCGAAGACGAGCAGGTGAGGCGCCGCGGTGGTGGACGGCGGCGCGAGGGCGAAGAACTCCGGGCGGACGGGAATGCCGGTGACCTCGGCGTTGCGGAACCACTTGGCCGCCGATTTGAAGTTGACGGCGGCGGCCTGGACGCGCTTGCCGACGAGGCGATTGGCGAGGCCGGGTATCGCGTTCGGCTCAAAGGCCATCGCGGGAATCCTGAGGCGCAGGGCCGCGGCCATCGCCGGGCCGGAGGCGTAGCCGCCCACGCCGAAGACGACGTTGGGCTTGAAGTCGCCGATCAGCTTGTTGCACGTCCTCACGCTGAAGGGCAAGCGGAGCAGGGTGCGCAGGCGGGTAAGCCAGGAGACGTTCTTGAGCTGGCCGACATCGACCAATATCAATTGGAAGCCGGCTTCGGGAACCAGGCGCGACTCCATGCCGCGCGCCGTGCCGACAAAGAGGATCTCGGCCGAGTGGCGGGCGACCAATTCGCGCGCCACGGCCAGCGCCGGAATGATGTGGCCTCCGGTGCCGCCGCCGGCGATAAGAACGCGCAGTTGGGACAATTCGCTTCCTTTCAAGCGTCCAAGCCTAATGTTCTGATGCTTCCCCTATCGTAATTAACTTTAACGGGCGGATGCGGGCCACTCGCCGAATGGAGGCCTCTCCGGAGCAAGAGAATTGTCAAGAGGGAGGAGGCGAGGCGCGCGAAAGGGGAGAAAAAGCGGCCTTTTCTGGCGAAAAACACCCATTTTTTGGTAAAAAAGGGTCATTTTTCGGGGGTTGTGTTTACTGGATAATCAACAGAAAGAAAAGATATCCGATTGATACCAGGTGTCTTACGCGAAAAAGCGACACGAAAAAACGCCCAAAAACAGCATAGGGGGTGGGTTGCGTTCACAGTGAGCAGTGGTCATTTACAGGGATCCATGAACAGTGGTCAGTGAACAGGGGTTGATGAACAGTAGACGGTGAGTAGGGATCGGGGATCATGAAAGTGAATATCGACAGACAGCGCGCCGCACCCTGCTTTTGCTGCTGGGGGTTCCTTTCCATCGCCGATCCTTTCTCATGGATAGTATGCCGGAACGAGGAATAATTATGTGCAAAGAACAGTGGTCAGTTCTCAGTTCTCAGTTCACGCAGAGGAGGTTCATGGTTCCTCCATCTCAAAGTCTAAATGTAGGCAACCCGCCCGCTCATCGCAAAAAGCCGCGATGAACGGGGCACAGCTTTTCATGGCTCAGGGTGATTCTTCGTGGCTGATGATCGGGCCACCTGCCCGATCCTCTTACGTACTAGAATCTGACGGCTTAGCCGAATCCCGCATCTCCACATTCGGCAAATAGTGGACCTTACGAAAAAGCTCGCCTTGATGGATAGCTCGCACTCCGGTGGCAAACTCGTGTAGCTTGTCCTCAATCCAAGCTGTCGGCGTATCTTCAAAAAAACACGCCGACAGTATCTTGACGATGTTATCGGGAAATCCAAGTAATATTTGATCTTCATCAAATATTCGAGTTACCCCCGGCATTCCTTCGACCTTCGGCAGATGAAAAACTTGACTTGAACCTCCGCAGTATGGATGCACCTTCTTCACTTCTTTTAGAATGAAAAGCGCCAGCGTTGCCATACCTGCCATTGTCAAACGGTCCCGATAAAAGTAACGGCACCAATATTCGAAAATAGGGAAGCCGCTACCGGTAAATTCAAAGTTTGTTCCGAGTCGGGCGGCTGAATTGTTCGTTTTTATAAGCGCCAAATCACCTCCAGAACATCGCGCGGCAACAATCAGCTCAATAAAAGGACGATTCGGATCAGAGGCTTCGAAGAAGTTGAAAACGTGCTCTGCATGAATCCCCTTCACAACCGATTCCACAATCTGCCGAGCGTCAGACGGGTTCACGGGCCTGGCCATTCTTAATTCGTCCTTCAGTTTGTCTGCGGCCATCAGAATGTAGTCCGTTGTTCCAGACCCGGTCATTACTGTGTGCTCGTCTAGCGGAATGATTTTGGAGGCTTGAAACTTGCTCACCTCGCCAGTGTGCTCAGTATCAGCACAAATTATGATGCCATCAGAGCAGAGGATTCCAGCGGCGATTGTCATATCTACCCTCAGCGGAAGCCGACGTATCCTGGTAGTAAGTAAACGTGGCTCACTTGAGATAATCATCCAACGGCACTTCCTTCGTCAAGTGAGTAATCTTGACTGAAGTCGTGCCCTTTCAAAACATCAACTTTAGCAGAGTCCCTAATTCCAATTCCCTATTCCCAAGTCCCTATTCCCTGTCTTTAGTCTGCCTTCCGGCTGATGTTCAGCAACACGCCAATGCTGGCCAGCGTGAAGAAGAGCGAGGTTCCGCCGGAGGAGATCAGAGGGAG
>PMTP01000113.1 GCA_003167305.1 Acidobacteriaceae bacterium | reverse complement strand
GCCCTTTGAAAACGCCACTCATGCGGAGGTTCGCTATAGCATTTTCGATTCTGGTGTATACAGAATCCATGCAGCAAAGTGGCTTTTTCCTCAAGAAAAACCACCTTCGATGCACTCGTAATGTCAACAAGTGAAGCGAAAATGCTCTAGAACTTGTAGACCACGCCCATCGAAGCGCGCGCGCTGCGGCTCTCATGCGAAGAGCATCCCCCGTTCGTGCAGACCGCCTGGTTGGTGTTCGTGGCAAACGACGAGAGGATGTCGTCGCCCCAGGCGCGCAGAGCGAAGCGCGGGCTCAGTTTGTACTCCAGGCCGCCGCCAAGACCTCCGGCTAAGGAGATGTTGGGAGTGGAATAGGCAAGGCCGGGGGTGGAACTCGTGCCGCTGATGTGTTCGACGCCCAGCAGCGCATGAACAAAGCCGTCGAGATTCCCGTAGAGATGGCCGTGAAAGACCGGGCCAAACAAGAGCATATCCACGGTGGGGTTTCCGGGGTTGGTCGAGTCGTAGGGAAATTTGTACACGCCGCCGTCGGCGGTCAGGCCGAAGAATTTGCCCCAGTCGCGGGTGACGGTGACGTTCACGCCTATCAAACCGTTGCGCGACTGATTGACATTGTTGAGGCTGGTGTAACTTGCTCCGGCGTAGACCTCGTACTTGGTAGAGGGTTCTGTCTTCTCGGCGCGGGGCGGACGATCGGGGGCAATCTGGCTGGTGGCCGCCAGGGGCATGAACGCGGCCGCAACCACGGCCAAAATCGCAAGAAACGACTTCCTCTTCAATTTGGGACTCTCCTCAATGCAGTGCTGAAACGACTCGGTCGCTCTTGGGGCCGCAGCCCTGGGAGCCGCCGCTGGAACCCTGACCGGCCACTCGCCAACCTCTACTAGACTATCCTCTCAGGCCCGGTTCCATGAAGTCCGGGCCGCTTTTGTGCTGCGGGATTGCGTTCAGCGGCTCTGCACCGGAACCGCTTCGGAGAGCTTCAGCAGCTTGCTGGAGCTCTCCGTCACTGTGACGGCGACTCCGTGAGAAAGATAGCGGCCGATGACCTCGGGCCGTCCCCAATCCAGCTCCCAGCCGTCCTGAATGGCGACGACCGTGTACTGTCCAGGGACCACATCGCGCAGCGAGAAGCTGCCGTCGGAGTCCGACTGATCGCGGCGGGCGAGCGAGAGGAAGGCCGCCATCTCTTTGGGAACCATCACGATCATTACGCCGGACTGGCCCTTGCCGTTCTTGTTGCGGGCAAAGCCTTCAACGCGCATCTCACTAAAGCTGACCGTGGCCGACACCTGAATCGCTTTGTCGCTGACAGCAATCTGGTTGCCGGGATGCGTCCGGTTGCCGATGGTCAGCGAGATGATTCTTGAAGGAAAGTCTGGCTTATAAGCCCATAGTTCCCAGTTTCTAGGTGGAACAGCATCGAAGCTGAACTTGCCTTGGTTGACTTTTGTTTGTATCAACTCATGGTTTTGTGTCTCGTCGAGAGGAGTCAAAAAGACTTTCATATTATCTGGCAGTGCTGAACCGTCGGCGCTTCGCAGTAGGCCTGATAAAATCGCGGCTGGCGAGTTAGGGTTAGGGGCTATTTGCTGGCTGTTGGCAACCTCAATCTCCGTAACCCGTGGCGGATCGCCCTGAGTCAGTTCGTAGTGACCGGGTGCTAAGCCGGTCAGCTCAAATTCGTCCGTGTTGTTATGCGTAACGGGATTCCCTGTGCTTATATTGTTGAGCGTCGTGTCAAAGATTGTCTGCTGTATTGATGGGCTGACTGATACGCCATTCTGATTAACTGGTGCCTCAAATGTAAGCCGTAAAGCCTGAACAGCGCGTAGATTGATGTTGGCCTCCTCGCGGTTGCCGCCGGACAGTGAGATTGGTGAAGCAGAATCCTTATCGCTCGTCGAATCGAAGTAGGTTACCGGATAGGCCACATCCAGCGTCGCGTTGGCTTCTGTTTCCGGCTGCCGATTCCCAATAGTAGAGGAATGCAAAGCGAACCAAGGCTCCGCTTTCACAGCGATCAGGTACTCGCCCGCGGCCAGGCCGTCGAACTCATACGCGCCGGTGTCGTCGGTGGTGGTCTCTTCCGCATTTCTGATTCTGTCCCACGGATTATGCCAGTGGGGCTTGAGGAAGAGCATCACTTTGGCCCCTTCAACCGGATCGCCGCCGTCGCCGGTGACCACGCCGCGCAGCGCCGCTCCGGGGGTGAGCCGGAAGACCAAGCCGCTGGTATCCTGATCCGCGCCCGTGACAATCGCCGTATTGTAGCCCTCGTGCTGGTCGTAGAAGGCGGTCAGGAAGCCGCGCTTCGACGCGGTCAACGGGAACTTGGCCGCCGGAAGGCCGTCCAGCGAAAAGCGGCCGTCGTTGTCGGTCTCGACCGACTCGACGATATGGCCGTCGGCCTCCTCGGAAAGTACAGCTAACGTGGCTCGGCGCACCGGCTCGCCGCTGGCCGCGTTGATCACCGTGCCACTGATGCGGTAGCCGGTGGTGGTCTTGGGCACGGACTGCGCGTGCGCGCCTATCGCCGCCGTAGCAAGGAACAGCGCGGTGCGGCAGAGGATGCGAGTTGAAGAAGCGCAAAACAATTGGGTGCCCATCCTAGAACATCCGTACCTTGATTGGACGCTGTCGAGAGTAAACCATGATTTCCGTGCCCAGAAAGCCGTTTAACTCACCGCTTCACAAACTCCACCACCTTGGGTCCGATCTGCGCGGTGCATTGCATTTGGGCCAGGTGGCCGCAGTTGGCGAAGACATCAAGTTCTGACTGCGGCACGAGCTGGTGGATGCGCGCGCCCAGGGTGAGCGGCGCGATGCGGTCCTGAGCGCCCCACACCAGCAGCACCGGCATCTTGAGTTGCGGCAGCATATTGTCGGTGGCGTCCTGGCCGGTGAGCATGGCATCGACGGCGCGATGAATGACCCAGGCGTTCCGGTTCGCATCGCGCACAATGTCGCGCGCGATAAAGACCGGAATTTTTTGCGGATGGGGCATCAGCAGCGCCATCAGCTGGTCGACCTCGGCGGGCGTCGCGGGCGTAAAGAACCGTGTATCCCAATCCGGTTTCTCGTAGAGGCCGACCGCGTCGAAGAGCATCAACCTGCGCACCCGCTCCGGATGGCGCGCGGCCACCAGCTGCGCGATCCAGCCGCCCATCGACGAGCCGCCCAAGTCCACCTGCTTCAACCCCAGCGCATCCAGAAAGCCAACCACCACCACGGCCTGATCATGGACCGAATAGGAAAACTCGGCCGGTTGCTCGCTGCGTCCAAAACCGGGCAGATCGGGCAGATAGACGTGAAATCCCGCCTTGACGAGCCAGGATGTCAGGTTGTGCCACTCCTCGGCAGTCCCTGCCAGCCCATGCACCAGCACTATGGGCTGTCCATCAGCGGGCCCTTCGGCAAGATAATGCACGCGATAGCCGCCAACCTCGACCGAGCGGCTCTCAGTGCCGGATAGAAACTCGCGCAGATAATTCGCTTCGTTGTAGTAGCTGACCGGACGCGCCCAGAAGCCAATCCCGCCAACCACAATAAGCAGCCCCGCAACACCCAAGAGCTTCTTCATGACTTTCATCGTTCCCTTCGTTCTTCCAATTTGCGCACTCTCTGCCAGCCCGCCTCGATCACCCGCACCGTGACCGGATCGAGCTTGAGCGCGCTATGCGAATTCCACTCCGCGCGCTCCACCCAGCGCACCGCATCGGCGTCGGAGGCCGCCCGCAATACGCCTCCGGCCACGCGGCAGAGGTAATCGGCAATCACATAATGGTAGCGGACGCGGTTGTCTTCGCGATGAATTTTGTCGATAAGCTCAATCAGTTCGAGCGGTTCAACGAGCAGCCCGGTCTCTTCCCGCACCTCGCGCTTCACGCCGTCGGTCAGCGACTCGCCCACTTCCAGCAAGCCTCCGGGCAGCGACCAATGACCCTTGAGCGGCTCGGCTCCACGGCGGACGAGCAGTACGCGCTCCGCTTCGACGATCACCGCGCCAACAGCCAGCAGTGGCGTTGATGGAAACTCTCTTTGCATAAGCCTCCGCGAACTGAATCTCTTCCTACGATAACGCGCCTTTCCCCCCGGCGTATCATCAAACAAACAGGAGAGACCGATGGCGGAATTTACGCTGACAATTGATGGAATGCACTGCGGCTCCTGCGTCCGGCGCGTTACGCAGGCGCTGGCCGCGGTGGAGGGAGTCGCCGTCAACGAGGTGAGCATAGGAGCGGCGCGGCTCGCTTCCACACTCGACCCCACGCCCGTTGATCAAGCCATTGCCGCGCTGGCCAAGGCCGGCTTTGCGGCGCAGTTGGAACCATAACGCCCACCATGGCCACGCCCGCGACGGAATCTATCACGCTGCCGGTGCTGGGCATGACCTGCGCCTCCTGTCAGCATCACGTGGAAGAAGCTCTGCGTGCAACGGCCGGGGTTGA
>PMTP01000092.1:5107-13946 GCA_003167305.1 Acidobacteriaceae bacterium | reverse complement strand
GTGGTCAGTGAACAGGGATCAGGGCCGTTGGCGCGCCTCCCAGGTTCCAAGTCGCGACCTGCGGTTCCCGGCGATTCTGAGAACTCAAAGGAAGGGATTTCTAACCTGGAGGCTTCCGAAGCGCTGACCGTGCTGGAGATCCTCGGTATAAAGCAGGTCGCACCGCGCCTGCAACGCAGCTGAGACGATCAAGGCGTCGTACCAAGAAAGCCCGCTCTGGGCGTGCAAATGCAATGCCTCCGCATACAGCGCTTGGGACGAATGTACGGCGAGCAGCGGGCGGAAGACCGTGCTCAGATATTGCTCGGCGTCCGCCGTCTGCATCGGTTGGGAGAACCGTCTCAGAGCCACATTGAAGAATTCCTGCACGACTTGATAGCTGATGACGCCCTTCTGCGTCGTCAGGGCCTGGCGGATGAGTTCCGTGGCTTTCTGGGCCTTCGCGGCGGAGCTTTGGTCGAACGAATAGACGAAGATGTTCGTATCCAGAAAGAATCTATCGCTCATTCAATTCGTCCCTGCTGAAGCGCCGTCCCGCATCGACGTGCTGCAAGCGCTTCATCAGCGCATCGAAACCCTGGGCGTCTCCCGCGCTCTGAGAGAATTGCGCCAGCCATTCGCGGAAGGCCTCGTTCAGGGTTCTGCGCTGCCCGCGCGCAATCAAGCGTGCCCGCTCGATCAGGTCCTCATCGGCGCTCATGGTGATGTTCTTCATACGAAACCAGTGTACACTATTTTCGTGTAATTGTCGAGGCCGTCACCGGAAGTTCTCCCGCTGCGCGCAAGGCTGTTGAGGTATTGCCGAAGCCTCAAGATCGAGATCTGGTGCACCCGGCCGAAAGCGGCCCCTTGGAGGTTTACAGGCTCCTACCCTTCGATAGAAAGGATCGAAGGATGGGGCACCCTCATGGGTGGGAAGTCAAGGGTGGGGCACCCGGCAGCATCTCAAGACCAACAACAAACTCGGCAAAATCCGAATATCCGTCAAAAAAACTGTCAAGTTCATCTTGTGTCAGCAAGTACACATGCCGCACAGGCTTATTTACAATCGGGATAACTGTGGTTAAGCGATACCGCGCATTTTGAATTTGATCATATTCTGCGGATGTAATATTGGCTTCTTCCACGGGAAAGGTGGTCGCATAACTCGCAAAGGTCCGTCCAAGCTCCTCTACCAGGTCGATTCCGGAGTCGATGATTTTTTTGGCATCAACTTCCCGAATGTCCTCGCCGTGAATCGCCCGGTTGCAGATTGCGATTACGCTACGAAGAGCTGCACCCATGTCGGGGTAAATAACCTCGGCGGATACTAAGTCCCTGATTAAGAGGGAGAGCGGTGCAGCGGTCCTCGCCAAGGGAGTACCATGATTGGTGCGCTGGTGTAGTCTTCGAAGCAATGATTCGATCTCTATTCGAAGTTTGGCAAGGGCAACAACTGGATCAGTTTCGGCTAGATTTCTAATTGCTGCGCCAACATCAAGACCCTTAGGCCCTGAGCCCTCACGCGTTGGAGGTTCTGGCACAGCCCTCTCAGCCTGCCGCGCAACTTGCTTGACTTCCTCTGGATCAATCTCAGCCTCAAAATCTCCGATCTTGATTCTCCTGATGGCCGAAACGAACGGGCTGATAAGGATCACGAACAAAAGGATTAGCGACGTATTGTCAACAACGAAAGTATGCACGCCGAAGCCATGCGCCGCCAACATTGCGGCGGCCACGATTAACACGGCCCACCATAGGTGATTTATCACGAAAGTCCGGAAACCATGCATGTGCAATCTTGCCTTACTCCGCCTTCGAGCGGTTGCCGTTCGATCCAAGAAACAACGCGCATCGTGCATGGGCACCCTGGTGTTCCTTCGATCCCTTTAGCCGCTGCGCCTTGAAATGCTCCCAGCACCTCATAATATATGTTGCAGAGGGCGGGTGGCCAATGTCCCCACACGAAATATGGGTGCCCCAGGTCCCGCTTCTGGGATCTGGGATTCACTGCTCTTCTCTACCACACTCCCGTAGTCAGAAACGCATGAATTGACACTGCCGCTTTCCGCCCCGCGCCCATGGCAAGAATGACCGTTGCTCCGCCGGTGACGATGTCGCCGCCGGCAAAGACGCCCGGCTTGCTTGTGCGCAGGGTCTTCTCATCCGCGACGATGTAATTCCACCTGTTGGTCGCGAGATCCGGCGTGGTGCTCTGAATGAGGGGATTGGCGGTGGTGCCGACGCCGATGATGACCACATTGGCGGGNNCTCAGTTCCATGCGCACGCATCGCGCGCCGGTGAGCCAGCCGTTTTCGTCGCCGAGGAGTTCGACCGGGTTGGTTAGCAGATGGAATTCAATGCCCTCTTCGCGAGCGTGCTTGACCTCTTCTTTGCGGGCCGGCATCTCCGCCTCGGAGCGGCGATAAACCAAAGTCGCCGTCCGCGCGCCCAGCCGCCTTGCGGTGCGCGCCGCGTCCATCGCGGTGTTGCCGCCGCCCACAACGATCACGTCCTTGTCGCGGCAATCGTAGACCGGCTGGTCGAAGTCGGGAAACTGGTAAGCGCGCATCAGGTTGACGCGCGTCAGGAACTCGTTGGCCGAGTAGACGCCGTTGAAGTGCTCGCCGGGAACGTTGAGAAAGACCGGCAACCCCGCGCCGGTGGCGACGAAGACCGCGTCGTAGTGTTCCTCGTTCATCAATTCGTCGAGGGTTATGCTCTTGCCGACGACCACGTTGGTCTCGAATTCAACGCCCATGCGGCGCAGGTTGTCCACCTCACCCTTCACAATTGATTTGGGCAGGCGGAACTCCGGGATGCCGTAGACCAGCACGCCGCCGAGTTCGTGCAGCGCCTCAAAGACGCGCACGCGATGGCCCTTCTGGACGAGGTCGCCGGCAGCGCTCAAACCTGCCGGCCCGCTGCCGACGATGGCCACACTTTTTCCAGTGGCCGGCGCGTTGGCGGGCAGGCCTAACTGGCCGCTCTCGCGCTCAAAGTCGGCGACAAAGCGCTCCAGGTTGCCGATGGCGACGGGCGCGCCCTTCTTGCCCAAAATGCAGCCGCCCTCGCACTGATTCTCCTGCGGGCAGACGCGGCCGGTGATGGCCGGCAGCGCGTTGTCCTCGCGCAGCTTGGCCGCCGCNNGGGTCCAGCTCCGGCATGTGCCTGCGCAGGATCTTCATGCGTTCCTTGAGCGGAAGAACATTCATTGCGGAGCGGGGCAGAACTCTTTTCTCAGACATAATGTTTCTCCCCCGCGGCCAACTCCGCGCGCAACTCGGCCAGTTGCTCTTCCATATTCTCCTGGAATTGCTTGAGCGATGCGCACTCCTTCTCGCGGTACATGGTGTTGCGCTGCATGAGCACCTCGAAGTTGACCATGGAGGCGTCGAACTCGGGCCCGTCCACGCAGGCGAATTTGCTCGCTTTTCCCAGCAGCACGCGGCAGCCGCCGCACATTCCCGTGCCGTCCACCATGATAGAGTTCAGGCTGACCATGGTCTTGATGCCCAGCGGCGTGGTCATCCGCGCGACGGCGCGCATCATCGGCACCGGGCCGACGGCCAGCACAAAGTCGATCTGGCGCCCGGATTCAATCAGCTCATCTAGCTTCTTCGTGACCAGCCCCTGTTCGCCGTAGCTGCCGTCGTCGGTCATCACATAGGTCTCACCGCTGGCCGCGCGTACCTCGTCTTCAAAGACCACCATCTCCTCGTTGCGCGCGCCTTCAATGAAAACGACGTGATTGCCGGCCTGCTTGAGCGCGTAGGCCGTGGGCAGCGCCATCGCCGTGCCCACGCTGCCAGCCAAGACCACCACCGTGCCGTAGTTCTCGATCTCCGAGGGCTTGCCAAGCGGGCCGACGATGTCCAGAATGGAGTCGCCCGTCTCCAGGCAATTGAGCAGCGAGGTGGTCTTGCCAATGGCCTGCACCACGATGGTGACTGTGCCGGCCGCCGGGTCTGATGACTTGATGGTGAGCGGAATGCGCTCGCCCTTCTCATGAAGGCGGAGAATGATGAACTGGCCGGGCTTATGCTTGCGCGCAATGCGCGGCGCTTCAATCACAAACTGCTTGATGTTGAGGCCGACGCCGCGGGCGTCTACGATTTTGTACATAGAGAAAGTTTACGACTTGGCCGGGACCATCGGCAATTCGCCCTCGTAAACTCAACAGATGCAAACTGCATGGCGAGCCGATTTCACACATCTGACTCGCATGACTCAGGCGCTGGCTGTGGCAGTTCTAGCCGGCCTTCCGCCTTTGGCGCCGTTTGTCTTTGCGGCCAGGCGTTTGGCCTCGGTCTTGGCGCTGCCGCCCTTTTTGCCTAGCTGCGCCATCCAGCGGCGGTTTCCGTAGACGCCTTCGATCAGGGCAGGAACGTAGAGGTCAACGTCAAGCTCTGGAAAACTGATGCCGGTTCCGCGGCCGAGCAATTCGTAGTTCTGAATTTGTTCGTGCGTGGCGTTGCCCAGCCCCTGCACGTCCTCGATAGGAAGCACCAGCCGGCGCTCGTTGCTGAGTTCCACGATGAGCAGGTTGAGGCCGGGAATGTGTTCGACCACAAGCGCGCGCGGATCGCTGTCGTGGAGCTTTGCTCGCTTCAGAGCGGCTTCAATCTCGGCATCGGTTGTAATGACGTCATGCTCAGCCATGATGCTTCTCCCAAAGAAAAACCAGTTCATCGAAATGCCCTGCGGCTACCGTAAGCACATGGCGCACATCCGATTTGCTTGCGTTGCTCGGCCTGATGGCGTCTGTCCGGTTGGCGAGCGAGACCTTGCCGTCTGGGCGAAGATCAACGATCACCTCAATGTCAGCGTAGAAACCATGCACGTGGCGCGGCGCGTGGTCCATCGTGTATGCAGCGAAACGTACCCCGCTGAGCCTGATCGAACCCATCTGTTCCTATTCTAACCCAAGCCCGTTGGGTTATTCAATCTCCTTATTCCGCATTCTGCGCCGACTCGGTCTCCATGGTGGTGAGGATGGCGCGCAGCCGCTCGAACTCCGGATGGCCGTGGAGGGCTTTCAGGCGCGGATCGGCCAGCGTTTGGAAGAACCAGGGGCAGCGGGTTTCATTGGCGGCGTGCAACTCCTCGATGGCGGCATCCATGTCGTCGAGCGCTACATAGACCGCCGGGGTGAATGAATGGAGGATGAAGCGTTCGCGGCTGAGCCATTGCATCCGCTCAAGGATGGTGCGCGCTTCGTCGCTGCGGCCCGCGCAGGCCAGGGCGTAAGCGTGAATGGCGGTGGCCAGGTCGAAGAAGGGCACGCGCTGCGCGAGGTTCTCGGCAAGCTCGGTTGCGCGCGACGCCTCGCCGTTGAAGGCGAGTATCAGAGCCCCATAGAAGATGGTGAATTCATGTTCGGGAAAGAGGTCGAGCGCGATTTGGCTTTGCCCGAGGCTTTCGGCGGCTTGTCCATCCAGGTGGAGCGCCCAGGACAGACGGCTGTGCAGCCAGGCCGAATAGGGGTCCAGTTGGATGGCCGCGCGCAGCAACTCGATGGCTTCGGCGAAGCGGCCCCGGCTAAGCGCGAACATGACGCGGATGCGGGTGGTCCAGGGACCGTGGGGCAGATGGGCGCTGAGGGAGAAGGCGCTGAGGGCCGCGGGCAGATTGCGGTCGAAGTGGAAGTTCACCCAGCCCAGCGCAGGCAGGATGGCTTCCGCCTGGCGGGGCAGATCCGGGATGGTCTCGACCGTGCGGTGCACGTGCTCCGCAGCGACAGCTGGGGACATGAAGCCGTAGAAGGTTTGAGTCACGCAGAGATGAGCCAGATCAATCTTGGCGGAGATCAGCGAGGGATCCACTTCGATGGCACGCAACAGGTGCTGCAGCCCGTCCTGCATGCGGTGGCGATGAAGCGACTGCCACTCGTGGCGTCCGCGCAGGAAGATGTCGTAGGCTTCCCGGCGCTGCGGTACGCCCTCGTGCTCGACCGGGGTCGCGGCTACCGCGGAGATGGACAGCCCGCCCTTGCTCGACCTTGGACGCACGGGCCGTCCACCGGGAATCCCCGCACTCCACCCCGGCGATAAAGCCCTGTCGCCGGGAAGACCAGCGCCCAAACGCCAGGCCAGCCGTTGCACCAACTCCGACTCCAATCCGGCGATCCGGTTCTGGTCCACCAGCATATCTTCCACCCAGATTTGCGTGCCATCCTCGACGCGGATCATCTCCGCGCGCAGCCGGTATTGCGAGGAAAGGGCGCGGAGGGTTCCGGTCAACACCAGGTCGGCTTTGAGCGTTTCACCAATCTGCTGGGCCGTAAACCCGCGACCGACCAGGGTGAAGACGGAATCCCGGGCTAAAACGAAAAGGGCCGGAGAACGCGCATTCGAGAGCCGGACGATGGTCTCCTCGGCGATAGCCGGCCCGAGATGTTTGGGAACTGCGTGCTGGGTGGCAAAGGGCAGGATGGCCAGACGCGGAAGCTCCCCGCCCGGCGGGAGGCCCTGCCGCAGCACCTCGGCCGTAAAGCGGTAGCCGCGCTTGTAGACCGTCTGGATACAGTTTTCCGGCTCCAGCCGCGCGCGCAGAGAAGAGAGGCACTTGGGAACGCTGTCGGCCGTCACATGCACATCGCCCCATAGCGCATATCTCAGTTTCAGGGGCGAAACAATCTGGCCGGCGTGGGCCACCAGCAGCCGCAGCGCCGCCAGCTCCTTGGGAGGCAGGTGAACCACGGCTTCACCGCGCCAGAGCGTTCCATCCGCTTCCAGACGGAAGCCGGCAAAGGAGCAGGACGACACCCTGCCTCGACGGCCGAGAGCTGTCCCCGCGGAGCTGGTATCTCCGCGCCGGCGGCCAAGACTTGCCTCTGCGGAGCCAATATCTCCGCGCCGGCGATTCAGACCGGTCGCCGGGGACGAATCGTCCTGGATACTGCGCGAGCCAGAGCGGGGATCGATCGGTGCAACCAACGCGCTTCCTCGAATCCTGGGCAATAGATTTGCCGATCTCTTGCCGGTCCAGACAAGAGATAGGCATATGCCTACAGTGGTCGCGGGAATCTGCGGGGGGGACAACACAGGGGGAAAAGAACTGCAATACTCCCGGCGAAACTCTGTGCTTCGATGAGCCCAGTATTTTCTTTGCCCATTAGATTATCCGCTTTTCAAGAGACTCCGGAAAGAATGTGCATGGGATCTTTTGTTTTTTGTCATGCGTAAAGTAACCAAACGATATTACTAACGACGAAGAGAGTTCAGAAAAACTTCATGAATTCATCAGAGGAAATGAGACCGGCGGCTGGCAAAATGATAGAAGGGAGTGATTTATGACCAAGACCGTTTCCTATGCCCAGTGGTCTCTGGAACCTTACTGTATCGGGATGAAACTGCGCTCGCTGCGCACCCAGAAGCGGCTCACGCTGGCGCGTCTGGCCGCGGAGACCAAGCTATCAACGGCGCTGCTCTCCAAACTGGAGACGGACCGCATGATTCCCACGCTGCCTACGCTGGCCACCATCAGCCGGGTCTACGGCGTAGGCATGAGCTACTTTTTCTCCGAGCCCGCCAAGCACACGCTCTCGATCACGCGCAAGGCCCACTTGCAAGGCAACAGCCGTGGACTGGAGTCGGTGAAGATAACCCCGCTGAACGCGCTGGCGGCGGGAACGCGGCTGGTGGCGCAGATGATCGAGTTTCCCATCGGCGGCGCTTCCAGCGCCACGAATGCCTGCTACGAGGCAAGCGGCCTGGTGTACGTGCTGGAGGGCAAGTTGCAGTTGGATGCGGGCGGGCTGCACGAGTTGCTCGAAGCCGGCGATTGCGTCTACATGGAGAGCGAGATGGCGCTAGCCTGGAGCGCGGCAAACAAGCACCGCTGCCGGATTCTGGCGGTGATGCCTGCCGGCCCGCGCGCTGAAGGCTGACCGGGCCTGGTTCCTGACGCGGGCGATCAACTGGAATGAGTCGAGAAAGCGCGTGACGCCGGCGTATGGTTGCGCGAGTGGTGCGGCGGTCGGCGTTTGGTAATGATAGGGCCAGCCTGTAGGATGGTTTGGAAATCAAGGAGCCGCGCGCCATGCGACCGAACCTCAACCTGATGAAGGCAACCCTGACCGGCGCTCTGGGCGGTCTGCTCTTCGGCTTCGATACCGTTGTGATTTCGGGCGCCATCGACTCTCTGGTCAAGCTCTACAACCTGAGTCCCTACGGCAAGGGCTGGACGGTGGCTATCGCGCTGATCGGCACGGTGGCGGGAGCGCTGGGCGCGGGCCATGTGGGGCAGAAGATCGGCGGGCGCGAGACGTTGCGCATTACCGCCGTGCTCTATGTGGTCTCGGCCATCGGCAGCGCGCTGGCCTGGAACTGGCCGGTGCTGATGCTCTTCCGCTTCGCCGGCGGGCTGGGCATTGGCGCATCGTCGGTGCTGGGGCCGGTGTACATTGCCGAGCTTGCCCCGGCCAGGTGGCGCGGCCGGCTGGTGGGCGCCTTTCAGTTCAACGTGGTCTTCGGCATCCTGGCGGCTTTTACCTCCAACTACCTCATCCGCACGCTGCATCTGGGCTCTCTGGAGTGGCGCTGGCAGGTGGGCGTGGCCGCGCTGCCCGCCCTCGGCTTCCTGGCGCTCTTGTTCGGCATTCCCCGCAGCCCGCGCTGGTCGGCCTCGAAGGGGCGCAATGAAGAAGCCCTGGCTGTGCTGAAACTAATGGGCGACCCGAACCCCGAGGCCGAACTGGCCGACATTCAATCCGCGCTGTCCGAGGAGCACGCCACGGCTCACGAGCCGGTCTTTCAGTGGAAGTATCGTTATCCGCTGTTTTTGGCGATTTCGATTGGCGCATTTAATCAGCTGGCGGGGATCAATTCAATCCTCTACTACCTGAACAGCATCTTC
>PMTP01000092.1:0-5074 GCA_003167305.1 Acidobacteriaceae bacterium | reverse complement strand
ACGAACTCACACCCAGGAGCGCTGGTCTGGGTGCTGATTACCTACATCGCCTTCTTCGCGCTCTCGCAGGGCGCAGTGATCTGGGTCTACATCGGCGAAGTCTTTCCCAACGCCGTTCGCTCCAAGGGCCAGGGCGTGGGCAACGCCAGCCACTGGTTCATGAACACGGCGATTCAACTGGCGTTTCCGATGGTGGTGGCGCAGATCGGCCGCAGCGCACCATTCACCTTCTTCGCCGTGATGACTGCGGTGCAATTTGTGGTGGTGTTGTTGGTCTATCCGGAGACCAAGGGGCAGACGCTGGAAGCCTTGCAGCGCCGGCTGGTGCGGGCGGAGTGAAGGCTGATCGCCCCGCTCATTCGTGACCGATGTCACCGGAGCAGGCCGCGAAGGGCGCTATATATAATCTGAGGAAAGGGCCAGCGCTTACCGTAAGCTGGTCTTGCATTCCCCGCGTGAGGTCATCCATGGAGCAGAGTTGGGTTGAGCTTGAGGAGCAGTGCAAGGAAGCGGTGCAGGCCGTGGCGGAGAGTTCGCACGCGGCGCAGCCCGAGGCAACCTCGCCGCTGGAGGCCGCACTCCTCTTCGAGGCCGAAGCCCTGCGCGAGGAGATCATCCTGGTGGGCCGCAAGCTGTGGGAGCGGCAGTACGTGGACGGCAACGGCGGCAATATCAGCGTCCGGCTGGGCGAAAAGTACCTGCTCTGCACGCCGACGATGATGAGCAAGCGGGACATGACGCCGGCCGACATCTGCCTCTCCGATCTGGACGGCAACATCCTGGCCGGCGACCGCATGAAGACCAGCGAGGTGCTGCTGCATCTGGCCATCTACAAGGCCAACTCCGTAGCCCGCGCCATTGTGCATTGCCATCCGCCGCACGCCACGGCCTTCGCGATGACCGGCTCCGCGCCGCCCATCGGGCTGATCTCCGAGTACGAGACCTCGATTGGCCCGGCAGCGGTGGCGCCGTACGAAACGCCCGGCACCAAGGCCTTTGCCGAGACGGTGCTGCCCTATGTCCAGGATCACAATACCATCCTGCTCAGCAATCACGGCATCGTCTGCTGGTCCGACACGGTCACACACGCCGAGTGGCTGGTGGAGACCTTCGAGACCTATTGCAAGACCTACCTCATCGCCCAGCAGATCGGCCGTCCGCTCAACGTCCTTCCCGACGACAAGATTGATGAGCTGCTGCTCGCCAAGCGGCGAATGGGAATGCCTGATGCGCGCATGGGGCGCGTCGCCTAATCAGAATCGAAAGGAACGGACCAATGATTTCAAGGCTGATTTGTTGCGCACTTGCAATTGTCATGCTCGCTGGTGTTATGACCACAGCGCAGCCGGCTCCCAAGCTCAACAATCTCCTTATTTACGGTAATGGGTACATGTTTGGTGTCAAGGAACCAGACGGCTGGCACGGCGATACAGATCTGATTGCTTCAAAATATCAGGTTAATGTTGTGTTCTTGCCGCCGAAAGAATCTCGCAAGAACGATGTTACGATCCGTGTGCGCGTCAATCACAAGACCGATGAAAATACGATTGAAGACTTGGAATACGATATGCAGGGATACCGAAAGGAGTACTCTGCCGTTCAGTTCAGCGATTTGAAAATTTCTCATGACAAATACAAGACATTTGCCAGGACAGCGTATATTCCGAAATCGTTTTACGAGTATGTCGCTTATTTGAATCCGGGGACAGGAAATCCGTTTATTTTCTCTGTGGCAATGTCCAAGAAGGGTGAACCGGCTACCGAAGCTGAACTCAAGGCATTCGAGTCGATTCTAAAGTCGCTGGTTTGGCTGTCAGCAACACCAACAGAAAAGAAATGAGCAGCAAACAAACGCTCCTGGATGAGTGTGTCTGAGCTATAGTGTGCGCCCCAAAGCCAGCACGCCGTCCACCAGCGCATCGATCTCCGCGCGGCTGGTGCGATGGTTGACGATGGCTGCGCGAATGGCCGTCTGGCCTTTGATACGCGTCGTGGACGGAGCCACAACTCCCGACTCCTGCAACGCCACGACAATCGCATCGTTCACCCGATTCGTATCTTCGGCGCGATAGCGGAAGCAGACGATATTCAGTTCGACCGGAGCCATCAACTCCAGCTCCGGCGTGGCGGCGATGCGCTCTTCCAGAGCGCGGGCCAGCGCGCAGCAGCGGGAGATGGACGCTCCCAGGGCCTCGGTGCCGTAGACCTTCAGCGTGAACCAGACCTTCAAGGCGCGAAAGCCGCGTGAGAGGTCCGGTCCGAAGTCGCAAGGCCAGGGCGAGCCGGCGGCCAGTCCTCGCTGGGCGCGTTGCAGGTAGGCCGCCGGGAGAGCGAAGGCGTTTTTGTGCGCCTCTCCATCCCGCACCAGAATGAAGCCGGCGTCGTAGGGCGCTTGTCCCCATTTGTGAAAATCGAAAGCCACGGAATCCGCGCGCTCGATGCCGTCGAGCTTGGGAGCAAGATCGGGGGCCAGCCTTGCCAGCGCGCCAAACGCGCCGTCCACATGGAACCAGAGCTTCTCGCGCCGGCACAAATCGGCCAGGCCGGCCAAGTCGTCCACGGCTCCAGTGTTCACGGTTCCCGCGGTTCCCACCACCAGAAACGGCGTGAAGCCGGCCTCTCGATCCCGATGTATTGCCTCGGCGAGCGCCATGAGGTCAATGCGGAAGCGGCTGTCGGTGGGAATTTGCCGTAGCGCATCGCTGCCCAGGCCGGCGATGTCCATTGCCTTGGGCACGCAGCCATGAACCGCGTTTGAGGTATACGCGGTCAGACGCCGTGGCTGCGCGGCCACTCCACTGGCGCGCACATCAAAACCGAGCGCGGTGTCGCGGGCGATCAGCACGGCAATCAGATTCGCCATCGACGTTCCGGTAACAAATAAGCCTGTTGCCCCCTGCGGGAAGCCGAAGATCTCCCTCACCCATACGGTCACTTGCCGCTCGACCTCGACGGGAATATGATCGCGGCCTCCGAGATTCGCGTTGAGCCCCGCGGCGAGCATCTCGGCCACTACGCCCACCGGCGTGCCGCCGCCGTTGACCCAGCCCATGAAGCCCGGATGCACGTTACCCTGCGCATAGGGCAGCACATCCTGCATGAACTCCGCATGGACCTGCGCGAGTTCTTCGCCCAGATGCGGCGCTGGCGAAAGAAAGCGCGCCCGCACAGTATCCGGAATCGGCTGCCAGACGGGCCGCTCGCGAATCGTCTCGATGTAGCCGAGCATATCGTCCAGCATGAGGTGCGCCTGGGCGCGAAAAGCAGCCCAATCCGAGGGATCGAGGCTTTCGTTGGCTGCGATTTGCGTGGCAATGCTGGTCTTATCGGCCGGATCGATGATCGGGGGCTGCGACATTCCTTCTCCCTGACGAGTATTTTACGTGCTGACCGCGTGCGAAGCGTCCCACTACGGACTCCATCGCGCGAAGTTGATTCGTTCGTGAATCGGATGCGACGCCCTTGCAGGTTATCCTGAAAGGAGTGCTTCGATCCCGTTTTGAGGTGTAATCTACGTGTCCATCTTCAAGCGTCCCCTCGTTCTGACCATCCTTGATGGATGGGGCTATCGCGCCGAAACCGCCAACAACGCCATTGCGCTGGCCAAAAAGCCCACCTACGACAAGCTGCTGCGCGAGTACCCCAACACGCTGATCCAGGCTTCGGACCACTTTGTGGGTCTGCCCGACGGGCAGATGGGGAACAGCGAAGTCGGCCACCTGAACATCGGCGCCGGGCGCATCGTGCAGATGGACATTACCCGCATCGACGCCGCAATCGCGGCCGGCACATTTCAAAAAGACCCGGCCATCGCGCGGGCCATGAAGCGGGCGCAAGTGGGCGAACGGCAGCTCCATCTCTTCGGCTTGGTCTCCGACGGCGGCGTGCACTCCCACCAGGAACACCTTTATGCCCTGCTGCGCACCGCGCGCGAGTACGGCCTGGAGCGCGTCTTCGTTCACGCTTTCATGGACGGCCGCGACACCCCGCCCGACTCCGGCGCCGGCTACATCGCGCAGCTCGAGCAGAAGATGCGCGAATACGGCGTGGGCAAAGTCGCCACCATCAACGGACGCTACTACGCCATGGATCGCGACAAGCGCTGGGAGCGCGAGCGCAAGGCCTTCGACGCCATGGTCAACGGCAAGGCCGAGGGCGGCGCGTATCCCAATGCCGTCGCGCGCATCAAGGAGAATTACAACAACGGCATCACCGATGAGTTCCTGATTCCCTTTGTGGTCGTGGACGCCGCGGGCAAGCCGGTGAGCCAGATTCGCGACGAGGATGTCTGCATCAACTTCAACTTCCGCGCCGACCGCGCCCGCGAAATTACGCGAGTCTTGACGCGCGAGAGCGGACTGAACAAGCACGGAGGCCGCGATCTGGACGGCTGGGAGGCGCTCGACGCCACGATTCCCCGCTCCGAAATTCCAAAAAATCTCTACTACCTCTGCATGACCCAGTACGACAAGCTCTATGAGCTGCCGTTCATCATGCCGCCGGAGTCGCTGGATAACATCCTGGCCAATGTGCTGGCCTTGCACCATCTGCGCAACCTGAGAGTCGCCGAGACGGAGAAGTTCGCCCACGTCACCTACTTCTTCAACGGCGGCGTCGAGACGCCCTTCGCCGGCGAGGAACGCGTGCTGATTCCTTCGCTCAAAGTGGCCACCTATGACTTGGCGCCGGAGATGAAGGCCGAGGCCATCGGCGACGCCATTGTGAAAGCCATCAACGACGGGAGCTTTGATTTGATTGTCGCCAACTTCGCCAACGCGGACATGGTGGGCCACTCCGGCAAGCTGGAGCCGACCATCCGCGCTTGCGAGGCTATCGACGCGCAACTGGGCCGCATCTACAAGGCCATCCGCGAACGCAACGGCAGTTGGCTGATCACCGCCGACCACGGCAACGCCGAGCAGATGGTGGACCTGGTGACCGGCAACCCGCACACCGCGCACACCACCAACCCGGTGCCGCTGATCTATATTGCCGAGGAAGCCCCCCGCTACCGTCTGCGCCCTGACGGCTCGCTGCGCGACATCTCGCCCACCCTGCTGAACATTCTCAACCT
>PMTP01000081.1:10270-17005 GCA_003167305.1 Acidobacteriaceae bacterium | reverse complement strand
GATAGTAGAGGTCAGCGCGAAAGGCGCCGCTCTGGGTCTGCTGGGCCAGCGGCTGGTGCGTGGAGGCCACGATGCGCACATCCACCCTCACGGTTTCGTTGTCGCCCACCCGCTGCAACTCGCCGCACTCGACAAAGCGCAGCAACTTGGATTGCAGCCCCAGCGGCATCTCGCCAATCTCATCCAGAAACAGCGTGCCTCCGTCGGCGGCTTCAATTCTTCCCACGCGTCCATGCACCGCGCCGGTGAAAGCTCCGCGCGTATGGCCGAAGAGTTCGGCTTCAAGAAGAGCTTCAGGAATCGCCGCGCAGTTGATGGCAACAAAGGGCTTATGACTGCGGGTTGACAGCCGGTGCAGGGCCTCGGCTACTAGTTCCTTGCCGGAACCGGTCGGCCCTTCGATCAGCACCGGAGTCGAACGCGGAGCCACCAGGCGGATGCGGCGGCTGACTTCAAGCATGCAGGGGGCGTAGCCAATCAGCTCCGGTAGCCGCTCGCTGGAGGCCGGCTCGGTGGCGGGCACTAGCTGTCCTGCGGTGGCGGGCATCATATGACGGAAGCTGGGTTGGGGATGGATGGCGGCCGAGGAGACGCTCTGCGACGGAAAAGCCTGACGGGCTACGGACGGAAGGGAAGGAATCGGCCACGCATTGGCGTTCATAGAATCGAGCGGCGGCTTTGTTTTGTTGAGCGCGGGCGCCGCGTTCCAGATTGCCGTGTCGTTGTCCTGTGTGCGCCTGAGCGCATACAACAGCTCTTGGCGGTAGGGTCCGCGCGGACTCTCCTGCGAGATCAAACCACTAGCGGTCACCAAATCCACATCGGGGAATTTAGTGCGGAAGTCCTTGAGGAATTCAGCCAGGTCGAGATCAGGAAGCCAGGAGTCGACGATAATCGCCTCGGGCAGGGACGACTCCGCCTCCGCCCAGGCCTGAGCGCCGCCTTCGGCCTCCCGCACCTGCCAGCGCAGGCCGGTAAGAGTTTCGGAGAGCCGCTGACGGAAGCTGCGGTCGGCGCTGGCCACCAGCGCGGTGCGTGGGCGTATGCGGCTGGCCAGAGGAAGGGCGGAAACGGGAACTGCGCTTGCCATGAAGATTCTCCTGAATATCGATTGGGTTAGACTGAGCCAAAGAATTAGTGCGCTTCAAAAACCGGAGCGGTCACCACCGGAATCACCACGCCCGGCAGAATCGCAGGCACGGAGAGCGCTGGCAAGACGGCAAGCGCGAGGTCGGTCTCCGGCGGCACCATGTAGCCCTGCCCGCGCACCGTGCGGATCAGCTGCCCTGGGGGAGGGTCCTTGAGCTTGCGACGCAGATAGTTGACGTAGACGTCCACGATATTGGTGGTCTGCGCCGGCTCCAGATTCCAGACCGAATCCAGTAGCTCCACCCGCGAGACGCACTGCCCGCGATTGAGCATCAGGTGCTCAAGAAGAGCGAACTCCTTGTTGGTGAGCAGGATTGACTGGCCGGCGCGGCGGGCGCTATGGTCCAGCCGGTCCAGCTCCAGGTCGCCCGCACGCAAGAGCAGTCGCGCCTCGCGCTTGCGCCGCAACAACGCTCGGCAGCGGGCTCGCAGTTCATGCAGGCTGAAGGGCTTGATCATCAGGTCGTCGGCCCCGCGGTCCAGGCAGCGGACGCGCGTGTCCACCTCCTGGCGGGCGGTCAGAACCAACACCCGCAGATCCGAGTCCATCGCGCGCACCTCTTCCAGCACCTGCTCCCCGTCCTTGATCGGCATATTCAGATCGAGAATGGTCAGGTCAGGCAACTCATGGCGAAATAACTCCACCGCTGCGGCCCCATCGTAGGCTAGGCTGACTCGGTACCCATCAGCCTCTAAACAGTGGCTCAGAAATAACCCCAGCGCCCGGTCATCTTCGGCGATCAGTAATCTCATGGCAGTCCTTCTTGCTCGGCAGCGCCCTCAACTCGCGACGCCTGCCTGCTCCACGTTCTCTAACCGCCCGGCTTAGAGTGTGCTAACGGACGGTTCCACTTAACCTTCACGCGACGGGGACGGAACTCAATAGGTGAAGTGAAGAAAGAAGGGCAGACGATTCCAGGAACGGCACGGGCGCTTAAGAAATTCCCAAAATGGCGAGTGCGGAAGAAATATCCTCCGCAAAGCCCGATACTTTCCGATGGCTGGCCCGATAACCGTATATATTCGCAACCGCTTGAATATAAAAAAAATTAGCAATGATAAACGCAACAGCTAGCGGATCAGCCGTGCCGGCTCCCGCGGGTTATGCCGGGTGACTCCGTTTGCGACTGCTCATTGGATTCCGTTTGCTCAAGGTATTCTTTGAGCGAAATCATCTTTCCTCGCGAGCGGGCCGCCGCGCGGGAAATTGATACGCGGAGACACCCCCTTTGATTATCGGTGGCTCATCATTAGCTCGAACTATGGATTTGCTTACCATTCCCGATCGGCATCCCGTGATACTTGTGTGCCCTTTTGCCGTAATTGGTGGGAAACCTCAAACCTGAACCGGCTCGCACAGGAGGAACAATCTGTCGAACCAGACAAAAAGATAAAAAAACTGTTGCAGTTCGCCGTTTATTCGCTATAATGCGTCCATGGCTGTCACCCGAAGGCAAAAAGAGATTCTCGACTTCCTGGAGACCTTTGTGACGCGCAACGGCTACTCCCCATCATTTGAGGAGATTGCGCGCGGCATGGGCCTCAAGAGTTTAGCCACCGTGCACAAGCACATTACCAACCTGGAAAAGAAGGGGTTGCTGGACCGCGTGCATAACCGCAGTCGCTCCATCGACGTGCTGCCGCCGGGTACCCGTACCCGTTCCAGTGACCGTCTGCCTTTGATGGGTCGCATCGCCGCCGGCATGCCGGTGGAGGCAATGGAGAACGAGGAGAGCGTTTCGCTGCACGACGTGGTAGGCAACCGCGACGTCTTCGCCCTCGAAGTGCGCGGCGACTCCATGCGCGACGAGCACATTATCAGCGGCGATTATGTACTGGTGGAGCGCACCCGCACAGCGCGCCAGGGCGAGATCGTGGTGGCTCTGTTGCACGGCTCCGAGACCACGCTCAAGCGCTTTTATGCCGAAGGCTCGCTGGTTCGGCTGCAACCCTCCAACATCGAGATGGGTCCCATCATCGTCAACGCCGCGCAGGTGGCCATTCAGGGCCGTGTGCTGGGCGTGCTGCGCAAATACAGGTAAAATGACCAATTCATATGATTACGAATCGATCTCCAAGATGATCGATCACTCGCTGCTCAACCCTTCCCTGACGGCGCCGGAACTGGAGGCGGGCTGCGCGCTGGCGGTTCGATACGACGCGGCGAGCGTCTGCATCCTGCCGTACTACCTGGCCCGGTGCGCAGAGCTTCTTGCCGGGTCCACGGTCATCCCCAGCACCACCATCGGCTTTCCGCATGGCGGGCACACCACCTCCATCAAGTTGGCCGAAGCCCGGCAGGCGTTGAAAGATGGGGGCAGGGAACTGGATGCGGTGATCAACATCAGCAAGGCCCGNNGACGGCGGGGCAAAGGTCAAAATCATCTTTGAGAATGCCTACCTGGACGATGCCGCGAAAATTCGCCTGTGCGAGATTTGCGGAGAGATTGGTGTTGACTGGGTGAAGACCTCGACCGGGTACGCATCCTGCGGCGCAACTTTTCCCGATCTTGAACTGATGCGCAAACATTCCCCGGCACGGGTGCAGGTGAAAGCGGCCGGGGGCATTCGCGACCTCGACACCCTCCTCAAGGTTCGCGCGATTGGCGTCAGCCGCGTGGGTGCAACGCGCACCGAAGCCATTCTGGAGGATTGCCGGAAGCGGCTCGGCCTTGAGCCAATCGCCCAACAGGGCCGATAAAAGTAAAGAACCCGGCAGATTTGCCGGGTTCTTCTGCGTCCAATGCTGCCGAGTTCGATTACCCCAGCAGCTTCTTGATCTTCTCTTCGATCACGTCCTGAGGAACAAAGCCGACGATCTGATCGGCCACCTTGCCGCCCTTGAATAACAATAAAGCCGGAATGCCGCGAATGCCGAAGCGCGAGGGCGTAGCGCCATTCTCGTCCACATTCACCTTGGCCAGCTTCAGCTTGCCAGCGTATTTGGCCGCTATCGCATCGATGATCGGCGCAATCGCCTTGCAGGGGCCGCACCATACGGCCCAGAAATCCACCAGCACCGGCAGCTCGCTTTTGAGCACTTCCTGGTCAAACGTTGCATCATTGACTTCCAGAACTCCTACTCCAGACATGATCCTCCTTGCGGCAACCGCTTGCATCCAGTGTACGCGGTTACCGGGCCTTCATGGGATGCGTCAGCGGGAGGTAAAGTCGCAAACCGCTCCTAGATCGTCAACAGCCAACGGAGCCGCTGAGACCGAAACAAGGCAGGAATTCTCCGTAAGATATTGTAAATAAAATGTCTGTGTCGAAGAACGGGCAATTAAAAGCGCCCGGATCCCTACGGGATCACGGGCGCTAGAGCAGCCCTCCCCCAGAACTGCCCACGGTGAAAATGTAGGTGTTTCCAGGCCGAATAGCAAGCAATCTTGAGTAATAAATAAAGTAATATGCCAATCAAGGATTGTGCTGCAAAAAAGTAACATTTGCGCAGAAAATTGCACAAAAAGTACTGTAACCGACGTAAGGGATGCTCCCTGGTCAAGGCTTAGTCCGGGCACGAGGCCTCAAAGGAATGGTTTGCTCCCACCGGCTCAAAACGGCAGAGCTTGAGTTCCGGCTCCGTCACGCCTTCCAGCGCCGCCCGGATGGCAGCCGACGCTTCAGGCACGCTCTCCGCGCTGCCGACGATCACCAGGACCGAGGGTCCGGCGCCGCTCAAAGCCGCTCCCAGAATGCCGTGTTCTCCGGCCAGCGGCAGCAGCCGGGGCAGTAATGGGCAGAAGGGCGCGCGATAGGGCTGGTGAATGCGGTCCTGCATGGCGATGCGCAGCAGGTCGCCGCGCGCCTGAGCAAAAGCCAGCCCCAACAGCGCCGCCGACTGAATGTTGGCCACCACGTCGGCGCGGGGGTAGCAGTCGGGCAGCATGGCGCGCGCTTTGCTGGTCGCCAACGGCTCGGGGGGGAGTACCACGATCGCCCGCCACTCGACTGGGGGCGTGACGCGAGCCAGGTGAATGCGCCTCTCTTCGCAATTGCCCTCGCAGGCTGCGGCCACAAATCCGCCCAGCCAGCAGGCTGAGGCGTTATCCGGATGGCCTTCGAGCGCCGAAGCCTCTTCGAGAATCCGCTCAGAGCTCCATTCCAGCCGGCCAAAATGCACCGCCAAAGCGATCGCCGCCAGCCGTCCCGCCGCCGACGAGCCGCAGCCCATCCCCAGCGGAATCTCATTGTTCATGCGAATCGCCAGAGGAATCGCTGGCCGGCCGTTTGTCTCCAGCAGTCCCTTATAAATCTCCAGAATGAGATTGTTCTCAAGCCGGGAACAGCGCTCCCGGTCGCGGCCCGTAGCCTCAATCGAAAACTCCTCGGCAGGCGAGGCCTCGATGTCGAGATAAAAATCAAGAGCCACGGCCGCGGCGTCGAAGCCGGAGCCAAGATTGGCCGAGGAGGCCGGCAAACGCAGCCGGACCGGGTTCGCTTGCAATCCCTCGCTCATTCCGCTCTGCCCTTCAGCGCGGCCAGCACCGCGGCCGGCGTAGCCTCCACGACTTGCGCATTGCGCTGCAAGCTGGCGATCTCCGCCTCCCGGCCCGCGCTTTCGTCCGCGGTCAGCAAGATTCCGCGATGGAAGTCGATGGTATAGTCGGCGTCCTTGAGTGTGTGCCCGGTCAGCACCAGAACCACCGTCTCGCTGGATGCGATCCTGCCCTCGGCGCGCAGCTTCTTCAACCCCGCCAGCGTCACCGCGGAGGCCGGCTCGCAGCCCAGCCCCTCGGCGCCGATCTCGGCCTTGGCGATGGCGATCTCCGCTTCGGTCACATCCAGGCACCAGCCGCCCGTCTCCTGAATCGCCCGCGCGGCCTTGCGCCACGAGGCTGGATTGCCGATACGAATCGCCGTGGCCCGTGTGTGTGCCTCCACCGGCTCAAGCGACGTGCCGCCATTCTCGGCCAGGCTGCGCACCAGCGGATTCGCCCCCGCGGCCTGAATCACGGAGATCTTCGGCATCCGCGCCGTGAGGCCCAGTTCGAGCATCTCGCGGAAGCCCTTGCCCAGCGCGGAAGAGTTGCCCAGATTGCCGCCGGGTACGATCAGGTGGTCGGGCACATTCCAGTCGAAGGCTTCGGCAATCTCGAAGGCCGGCGTCTTCTGCCCCTCTAGCCGGTAAGGATTCACCGAGTTGAGCAGGTAGATCGGCGCTTCGTTCACAATCTCGGTCAGCAGCGTCAGGCAGTCGTCGAAGTCGGCCTTCAACTGGCAGGTCACCGCGCCAAAATCCATCGCCTGCGAGAGCTTGCCCCAGGCGATCTTGCCGTCGGGAATCAGCACCAGGCTCTTCAACCCGGCGCGCGCGGCATAAGCGGCCATCGCCGCCGAAGTGTTTCCGGTAGACGCGCAGGCCACCCACTCGAAGCCCCGCTCCTTGGCCACGCTCATTGCCGCGGTCATGCCCGTGTCCTTGAAGGAGCCGGTCGGATTCATTCCCTGGTGCTTGGCGAAGAGCTGGTCGATCCCCAGCCTCTTGGCGGCGCGCGGCAGATGATAGAGCGGCGTATTGCCCTCGAAGAGCGTCACCGCATTGCCAAAGCTCTCCAGAATCGGCAGCAGCTCGCGGAAGCGCCA
>PMTP01000081.1:0-10225 GCA_003167305.1 Acidobacteriaceae bacterium | reverse complement strand
CCGCATCCAAAACAACGCAACTGATGCAAATTCTCGCTCATGTCTGCTGATAGGTTACCAGCAGACGCCGCTTTTTGCCCGCCGCGCATTCGACTGCATGACGGAATGATGCAATTTACGAAAGATAAATTTCCTGAAGACCCCTTTGTACAATATGCTCCTGAGATTTGCGTATATCACGGTAAACAACGGTCCAACGCATATAGCGGTCAACTCCCTTATATTGCACAGTAATCACGTCCCAGCCAGGTGGAATCTGAAGATACGAAGAATTTCCAGAACCTAGAGTAGAAGGTTGAACCGAGAAAGCCTCAACTGGGCCATGGTTCTTCAAATCAAGCTCCCCTTTCCAATATGAGATTTTGAACGCCACTCCAGGGCCTCGGTTAACCAATTTGTAATTCTTCATGTTCGGTCTGTCGTCAGGCTCAGCGACTAATAGAGGGGCTGAACTCTGCTCAATCTGCGATGATAGCAAGTCGCTCTGTTTCCGGGCGGATTCGGCGGCGTCTATTGCCGCCTTAGTCTGGTCTTTGGCGACTTGAGTCAGCGCACGCGCCGCCCCGGCCTGCTCTTCTGCCGCAATGGCTTGTCTCTTGATCGCCTTCCATGTAATGACTAATACGCATATAGTTACGGCCGCAAGCGCGACACTGGACAATGCCGCAATGCCTTGAATTACTGCCGAATTGGAATTAAACCAGCACCATATATTCATGGCTATTGGCATGTGACCTCAAATATATTTTAACTCTGGCGGGTGCCCCAGGTCTGAACAACCACAAATATGGGTGCCCCAAGTGCCTCGCTTTTGGGCACCTGGGAAACCTCGAATCTCAACCGGCCTTTTCCCGGTAACGACCCTCGCCGCGCCAGCTCGCCAACCGGCCATCTCCGCGCAGAGGAGCTAACTGGCTGCGTTTATCTCTTCCTTCTCAATGCAATCATGCAGCAAGGAGTAACGATACCGGTCGAACTCGTAGCATCCGGCAGCGGGCAGCTTCTGTGCCAGTTGATTCCCCTTTTCCCACGCCGTGCGCGCCTCCTCCTTGCGTCCTTCAATCCAGAAGAGCGCGCTCTGCGCCAGCCAGTAATCCACGCCGAAATGAGTTGGTTTCTTGGCTTCCATACGCTCCCACCACAGGCGCGCGTCTGCGGCGTCGCGGCGCAGAAACGCGCTGCCAAAGACAAAATCGGTGTGCAATTCGGCAGGAAGCTCCAAAGCGGACTGACCGTAGATCGATTCCGCATCGATAAACGCCGCACAAGCTTGAGAAATCATGCCGTGATCCAAAAAGTAGTACGAGGCAAAGAACCGCAACAGAAGAGCCTGTCGCCCCTCGTTGAAGGAGATTTCCGCGCGTTGAATCGCGTCAATGTCATAATCCCGAGGCCGCAAAGGCGTCACGAGCGTTGAACCAACAAGGTTCATAACCCGGTGTAGATCGGCCCACGGACCACCCCGGAGCAGCTGATAGATTTGTGCGCCGTCGGAGTAATGGGATTCGGGGCGAAGGGGGATCAGGTTCACGATGAAGGTAATCAAAGACAGTGTGGAGACAAGAGCAAGAAGCTGCCAGTATTGTTCATAAGGCCGTCCTACGGAGGTGAGCACGGCAACCGTCACAATCAGTCCAGTAACCAGGTTCGTTAGTGGGCCAGCCGCGCCCATCCAGATCTCGCGCCAATGACTTTGCTTTGGGTCTGTGGGAACGAGGCCGGCCGCACCTCCCAACGAAAGAATCTTTGCGGGAAGGAATTGGAACTTCCATCTTCCATCGCGGATGCGCCAATGGAACGGCCCCACAATAAAGGCACGCAGCTTCATTCCCAGAGCCAGACCCACTGCGACGTGACCGGACTCATGCAGAACAACTGTGATAAGCCCGGCAGCCAGGATCAACAGGTAAACCGATAATCCGCTGCTCCAGATAAGACCGTGTGCCAAACCCCATTGCACCCATAAATGCCGGCCCCAAAGGTATCCGGCGATTCCAACTATCCAAGCGATTCCGTCGAGCAGACGGCTGGTTCCATCCCCGGCAATCCGAGGGGGCTTGGCGGCGATCACAGGCTGCGCCATCGCATCGCGCCGCGCGAATGCGAGGAGACCGGCAATCCCTAGAGCGAGCAGAAGTCCCTCGAAGATTCCGAAGTGATGCAGTCGATGAGTCGCTGAATGCTTCTGATATGCTGCCGGAAGGCTCATCAAGATCAGCGGCGACAGGCTCATCAGAATCATCTCGAGGCTTGCAACAATCGCCCAAAATCGGGCGAAGGCCTTCCCCTTCTTGACAGTCCACCACGCCATACCATATGGAACAGTTAACAAAAAGGTAAACGTAAAGAAAAACAGGTAGCCGCGGATAATTGACGAGGGTACGTGTACATTGACGGACCGCAGAAAAAACCAAATAGTGAACGCAGGCACCAAGAGAAACATCAATGCCATGAACCCAAACCAGCCGCACAAAAACCTTCTGAGCTTGAGCATATTGTGGCCGTGCCGATCTGAAAAGAATTAGCCGACGCCTTCCATCATGCTTTTCGGCTTCCAGTCAATATACAGACAGCAGCCCATACCTGGAAAATCCGCGTCGGCCACTCGATAGAATCTCAGGAATTCCGCTTCAAAACCCCACCATCACAGACTCCATCTCCAGCCGAAGCCCGAAGTGCTCCTCGACGGCAGCGGTGATTTGTTCGGCAAGCGCAAGGACTTCGGCAGCGCTGGCATCGCCGAGGTTGACCAGTGCCAGCGTATGGCGTGTAGAAATGGCGGCAGCGCCCAGCGCGTAGCCTTTCTTAAAGCCGGCCTGCTCGATCAGCCATGCGGCGGGAACCTTGACCCGGCCCAGATTCTCCGCCTCCGGCCCGGCGGGAAAGCGCGGCGGCTCCTTTGAGCTGACGGCCCCAATCTGCCGAAGCTGCTCCTCGCTCACCACCGGGTTCTTAAAGAAGCTGCCCGCGCTGCGGCAATCCGGGTCGCCGTCAACCAACAACATACCCTTGGCCTGGCGAACCCGGCGGACGGTGGCTGCAACTTCAGCGAGGCTCGGCTCGCCGCTCTCGGCTCCGCGCTCGGCAAGCGCCCGTTGCAGGTCGGCGTAGCGCACCGTAGGCGTGCCGCCGGGGATGAGCCGGTAATCCACGCGGGTGACGATGTAGCGCCCGCGATCCTCTGAATTGAAGCGGCTGCGGCGATAGGCAAAGCCGCACTCGGCCGCGGCGAACTCTACGAAGGTGTGCGATTGAAGGTCGAAGGCCCGCACCCGCTCGATAGCCGAGGCGACCTCCTGCCCATAAGCGCCGACATTCTGCACCGGAGTTCCGCCCACCGTGCCGGGAATGCCTGCAAGGCATTCTATTCCTGCGCAATCAGCTTGTGTCGAGCACGCTACGAAGTAGTCCCAGTCCTCGCCGGCGGCGGCTTGATAGATTGTCTGGCCCGATGGCGTCGTCGCAACCTGCGCCGAAATCCCGCGCAACGCAACGCGCAGCACCAAGCCATCGAAGCCGGAGTCGGAGACCAGCAGATTGCTGCCACCGCCCAGCACAAAGAGCTTTGCGGAATGCTTCTTAGCCCAGGCGGCGGCCTCGGTAATCTCCTCTTCGCTGGCGGCCTCGACAAACCAGCGCGCAGGGCCGCCGATGCCGAAGGTCGTGAAGGGCGCAAGCGGCTTGTTTTCCTCGATGAGCATCGGTCTATCTTCGCTGAATCAATCTCCCTCGGCGGCATTTTCCAGCTTTTGCACCTTACTATGGCGGATCGAGTAGCTGAAGTAAATCACCAAACCCACCAGCAGCCAGCCGATCATCACCATCCAGGTGATGCGTGGCAGGTTGCACATCAGGTAAACGGCCGTGATGATCCCCAGGATGGGCACCAGAGGCACAAACGGCGTTTTGAAGGGCCGGTGCAGGTCAGGATGGCGCACGCGCAGAACCCACACCCCTGCGCAGACGATCGTGAAGGCCAGCAGAGTGCCTATATTCACCAGTTCAGCGAGCCGGCCAACGGAGAGAAATGCAGGCAAGATTGCCACCACCGCGCCCACCGCAATCGTTGAAATCCACGGTGTGCGGAACTTGGGATGAATCGCCGAAGCCCACTTGGGCAACAGCCCATCTCTGGACATTGAGAAGAAGACACGGGACTGGCCCAGCAACATGACCAGCATGACGGTTCCCAGGCCGAAGACCGCTCCAATCTTCACCAGCAGCGATCCCCAACTGACGCCGGTTGCATCGATGCCCAGCGCCACCGGGTCGGCAACATTCAACGAATGGTAGTTCACCAGGCCGGTAAGGATCGTGGAAACCACAATGTAGAGGATGGTGCAGATGACCAGCGAGCCAAGGATGCCGAGCGGCATATCCTTCTGCGGATTCTTGGCCTCCTGGGCCGCGGTAGAGACGGCGTCAAAGCCGATATACGCAAAGAAGATCGAAGCCGCACCCGTGGCAATCCCGTGCCAGCCAAAATTGCCGTGCCCGTCCGCGGGCGGAATGAACGGATGCCAGTTAGCCGACGCCAGGGCTGGGTGCTGAAAGAGGAACCATCCTCCCAGAACAATAAAAATGCCCACCACGCTCAATTTGACAAAAACAATCGCTGTGTTGAGGTTGGCCGACTCTTTGATGCCGATTACCAGGACAGTAGTGACGGCGAGAATCGCAAGTATGGCCAACAAATTGAAGAGTGCCCTCACGTGCGGCAGCCCGGCTGTTTCGGCGCCTGGCGGCAGCGAGGTCAGTGGCAGCCATCGCTCATGAAAGAAGATAAGCACCGTACCCGGCGTTGCGGTCAGTCGTGGCGGAAAGTAGATGTGCAACTGCTGCAAGAGGCTGTTGAAGTAACCCGACCAGCCGGCAGCCACGGTGGCCGCGCCAAAGCCGTACTCCAGCCCCAAATCCCAGCCGATGATCCAGGCCACGAACTCGCCCAGCGTAGCGTACCCATAGGTGTAGGCCGACCCGGCAATCGGAATGATCGAGGCAAACTCGGCATAGCAGAGGCCGGCGAAGGCGCAGGTGATGCCGGCCAGCACAAAGCTCAGCGAGACTGCCGGCCCGGCGTGCAAGGCCGCGGCCTGGCCGGTGAGCACAAAAATTCCCGCGCCGATGATGGCGCCTATGCCTAAGGTGATCAGATTCAATGCGCCCAGCGAACGTTTGAGCGTGTGCGTGCCTACTTCACCGGCCTCTTGCGTGAGCATCGACATCGGTTTGATTCTGAGCAGTCTGGACATAAATAAGTGACTCCCTCCACCGGGCTTTGAAACGCAAAAAAAACTTTCACTGTTACTAATTGATGGGTGCCCCATCCTTCGCGCTTTTTGCGAAGGGTGGGGTACTAGAAGTCCTCCGCGACCAGAAGAGATAGACCGGTATGCCGAGCAAAACCAAGACCAACCCCGGCCACGTGTACTGGGGCTTATAACGCAATAATACGACACAGATCCAACCGGCCATCACGATGTAGAGCGCGGGCAGTACCGGGTAGCCCCAGGCCTTGTAAGGCCGCGGGGCATCTGGTTTCTTGAAGCGCAGCACAAAGAGGCCCACGATGGTGAGAATGTAAAAGACCAGCACCGCGAAGATGATGTAGTCCAGTAACTGGCCGTACGAGCCGGAGATGCACAGCACGGTGGCCCAAGCGGCCTGCACCAGCAAGCCCGCGGCGGGCGTCTTGTAGCGTGGATGCAGCTTGCCGACCGACTTGAAAAAGAGGCCGTCGCGGCTCATCGCATAGTAAACGCGCGCTCCGGCCAGCGACATTCCATTGGCGCAGCCGAAGGTCGAGATCAGAATGGCCGCGGCCATCAGGTACGCTCCGCCGGAGTGAAAGATCTGTTCCAGCACCGCCGTCGCCACGCGATCCTCCGTCGCGTGCTGAATCCCCCGTGCCCAAACCGTAGCGCCATTCAGGTCGCCGTGCATGGGAAGAACCAGTATGTACCCAAGCGAGATGAGAAAATAGGCAGCCAGCACGAATCCCGTGCCCAGAATGAGCGAGAGCGGAATGTTCTTCTTGGGATTCTTCACCTCGCCGGCCGTGAAGGTGACGTTGTTCCAGGCGTCTGCCGAGAAGAGCGAACCCACCTGCACCACAGCCAAAATCACCAGTAGATTCACCAGCACTGTTGGCCCGCCGACGCCCACCTGCACGGGGTGCAGCGAACTCCAGCCGGCATTCCGCCAGAACTCGCTCCAGCCCGCACCGAAGTTCGCCGAAATCGCCGCAGCGTTGCGTCCCACCGTGAAGGCCAGCAGAATCAGAGCCGCCAGGCTGAGCGCCTTGGCCGTGGTGAAGACGTTCTGGACCAGCGCACCCAGCTTGACGCCGAAGATGTTGAGAATCGCCAGGAATAGGACGACAACGATCCCGGTCAGGTTGGCCGTGTTGACTCCGATCTCCATGTTGCCCAGCACCATCGGACCCACCCTGAGCGCGGGAACATGGGCGATGTGCCACAGCCAATGGGTCGTCGAAACCGAGGGAAAAAAGACGCCGAGAAACTTGCCGAAGGCTACCGCGACGGCGGCGATGGTCCCCGTCTGAATGACCAGAAAGAGCGTCCAGCCGTAGAGAAAGCCCCACAGCGGACCCAGCGATTCACGCAGGTAGACGTATTGCCCGCCGGCGCGTGGCATCATCGCCGCCAGTTCGCCGTAGCTGAGCGCGCCGATCATCGTCAGGATCGCCGTCACTACCCACGCGCCCAGAAAAAGCGCCGGAGAGTTGGTGCCGCGGGCAATTTCCGCATCGACGATGAAGATGCCCGAGCCGATCATCGAGCCAATCACCAGCGCGGTAGAACTGAACAAGCCAAGGCTTTGCACCAGTTGGGGCGTGCCTGCCGCCGGACTTGAACCGTGATTCAGTTTCGCCATGATCAGAAGAATAAATCATGTGCCGAACTGCTCCGGATGCGGCATTTGCGCGCGTAGGTCATAGTAGCTCAGCAAAGAGCCGCGCAGTGCGTCATCCTAAGGCATGAAAAAGTTTTTGCTTGGAACTCTTCTCGCCTTCTGCCTCGCAGTACCAATTGCGGCGTCAGCGCAGGTTGTGGTAGTCGTCCACCATCGCCATCACCATCACCATCACCACTATCTGACTATGCCTCAGTAATAGTGTCGGATAGAATTACGAGCGCCGATTGTCTCCATCCCAGCACACAAAGATTGTGAGCCGGGGGAGACGGTCCGGCGCATTTTCACTTTATATACCGTCCTTGCATTCTCATGGGAGTAAAACCACGAGCGGAGCAGGCAGCATTCATTCCAGCTCTCGAAGCCACCGGCGAAACTCCGCTGCCGGATCGGGCTGGCGAAAGAGCGCCCCGGCAATGGCCACCACCGTAGCTCCGGCGGAGAGCGCCTCAGCCGCCGTGGCCAGCGTAATGCCGCCGATCGCCACCAGCACCGGACCAGCGCCGGCCTCTTCGCGCAGCCGCCGAATGCCGTCCATTCCGATCAGCGGCGAACTGGTCTGCTTGGTCCGCGTCGCAAAGACCGGACCGATGGAAAAGTAATCCGCTGGAGTAGCGAGAATTCCAGGGTTGAATCCCGAAGCCCCGCCGCCAAAAGTTCCCACGATGCGCTCCGGGCCCAGCAGCTTTCGGGCTTCGGCTGGGCTTAGGTCGCCACTGTCGACATGTGCGCCATCAAAGCCAATCTGCTCAATCAGATCGGTGCGATCATCGAGAATCAACTTCACNNCGCCTGTTTTGTTGCGGTACTCGAGCAGCGTGACGCCCGCCGAGGCCAGTGAGCCGCCCAACCGGCGCAGAAACTCAGCGCGGCCCGTGGCGGGGATGAACGAGGCATCGAGAATGGGGTAAACCTTCGGAAGTGAGATGGCCATGGAACAAGAGTAGACGAGAGAACAGGGAGTAGGGAATAGAAGCGTTGACTCTGTTCGTAGCAATCGCGAAGTCCAATCACGGCTTCTACGATCAACCGACAACAGTTCCACGGCGAGTTAGCAACTATTCCCTATTCCCTGTTCCCTATTCCCTGTTTTTCTACATTTCGTCCGCTGACGGGCCGTACGTGCCGGGGATCGGCTTGTCGAGCAGACGCAGGTAGACGCCCAACTGGGCGCGGTGATGGATCAAGTGGTCGAGCACCCAGTCGCGGAAGACGCGGTACTTCGAATCGTCGATCCAGGCTTGGCCACCGGCGATGAACTTCCAATTTTCGTCCCACTTGGCCGGCGCAAAGCTGGCTAGCGCGGCTTTGGCCTCTGCAACTTGGCTATCGAACTTCTCCAGCATCGCCTTGTCGGACGCGGGAACGTATGGCTTGAACTTGTGGTCCGCTGGGAACTCCAGCTTATCCGTGGTAAAAGTCGTAATCGCCCACTCCCCGGCAGTATCCGAGATATGTCCGGCCAACTGGCCAAGGCTCATGGATTTGGGGTGGGGTTTCCAGGTGAAATCGGCATCCGCCGGGATCGCCTCAAGCATCTTGCGCGTCTTGGCGGTCTCGCGGTCGTATTCGGCAATCAGTTCTTGTTGAAAGTCCATTGTGCAACCTCCCATGTTGCGAAACCAGAATACAGCAGCGCAATAGAAAAAGCGAAGAAAAAGCGATAAATTCTTTCTGCCTGTTATTGGCTCTATCGCTTACCGAAAGCGCGTGGAAGCAAAGGCCGAGGAAAAGGCCTCCTGCCAGCCATTGCTTGTGGGCGGCGGCGTACTCTGGGGCGGCACATCGACCGGGAGCGTCAGAGGGCCGGGCTGCGGCTTATCGATTTGCAGGTAATTACTGTGCTTGAACTTCCAGTCGTCCGGAAGCTCGAAGGGAGCCTGGAAGTTTGCCGGCCAGGGCTTTATCGGGCCGCAATGGCCCAGGGCGGCGTGCCACCACGGGTGCCCCGCGGCGAGGATGCCGGCAATGAGATTGCCCAGCGGAAAGGCCTCCGACAGCACACTATCCTCCATCGAGGCCAGAACGGAGATGGCGCCGACCTTGGCCGCCACGGCCTGAAACTCGGTCGTCAGACAGTTGTCGTCGATGGCCGGTGCCATCAGGATCAAGCGGCGAACCGGCAGGCTCAGCTGGGAGATGGTCTCCAGCACTACCCGCGCCCCCAGGCTATGCGAGGCAAACGAGATGCTGGCCGCGCCGTGGAAGTGGGCGTCGATAAACGCGGCGGCCAGTTTGCCGGCCTCATCGGCGACCTTCGGCTCATCGGGATAGTCGAGCCCATGCGCCCACACCGAGTCGCCCGGCCACAGCAAGCCGACAAAAGCGGAGTACGGCTGCGGAAGCTGCAACAGGCTCTCCCAGTTCGACAGGCAGTCAATTCCATCCCCGCGATTCACGTTGAAGCCATGGCTGGCGATCAGCACATGCCGGCCTTGAATCGAGTCGAGCAGGTCACTCAGGCTCAGACCGGCATAGTTGCTGATACTCGTACCCTGGTTGATGCTCACCGCGGTGGCCAGGCCGCCGCCGACCGGCTGGATGCGAAGATCGAGAAATTGCGTCATGGCAGCCTACTTCTTCACCAGTTGCATCGTGTTCACAGCCGACGCCAGGGCGCTGGAGAGATCCTTGGCGATGGGTGCCAGCGGCGTGGCGAGCAGACCGACAAGAACAGCCAGAGCGATTTCCTTCGGCGACCAGAAATTCGCGCCCTCCAGGCTCCATCCGGCCGCCACGGCCAGCGCCACAGCCAACAGGGCCGCCAGCGTCTTGGTGAAGTTGCGGTAAACCTGGTCGGAGACTTGATAAGCCTCATCCAGCAGAGCGGTCACAATCAGGTCGAAGCGCGAGTAAGTGTCGCTTTCGGCCTGCGAAAGAGGCGTTCCCGATTCAAGTTTGGATGCCACCGCTGTCAGCACAGCCGGATCGACGGTGGCCTTGACCGCGACAGTCGATGCGTTGGCCGAATTCAGGTGCAGCTTGATGAGCGACTTGGCAATCGCCTTCTGACTGGCAAGATCATTGCCATTGACCCAGTTGGCCTCCAGCGAATCCAGAATGTTGGCTAGCGGCAATGCATTGACAGGGCCACCCGCGTTCGCTCCCTCGGGGGCCAACTCTGATACGACCTCATGGATGTGCTTCAATCCGACACGGTTGATGCCGCTAAAGGCCGACTTGGCCGCGTCCACCAGACCGAAGGCCGCCGTTCCCAGGCCTCCAATGGCGGTGATCACCTGTCCAAGCTGAAAATCCTGCAAACCATTGACCATCGTATATGCCTCCT
>PMTP01000165.1 GCA_003167305.1 Acidobacteriaceae bacterium | reverse complement strand
GCCTCAAAAGGCGGAAGAATGCCGAGCTGTTCGCCGTTTTCGTCGATGACGCGGATTTCGCGCGCACGAATCTTTTCGTTGATGCGGATAAAGGACTTGGCCGAACGTTTGTCGAGTGCGATGGTGCTCCTCCAAAAGTCGCCGTTGCCCGCCTCCCGGATCTGCCGGAAGCGCCGCGGGCACATGAGCGCAAACTGAGTATAGCATTGGCCCGGCTCTACTGAACAAAGGGTCTAGAAGGAATTCTCACTCGCCTTTGCCTCCAGCGTTCCCTCGGCATTCACTCCGCTCACCCGCAGCCGCACTAGCCGGTTGGCTTCCACCCGTCCTTCCAACTCCGCCGGCAGAAAGTTCTCCGTCAGCGCGACAGTCCGGCCACGCGCCTCCATCTCCGCCGGCGTGTGCAGCGTGATCGCCTCCAGCTCGCGGCCGATGAAGCGCCTGCGGTGAGCCAGGGTCTTTTCCGCCGCCAGCCCGCGCAGCATGGCCATCCGCCCGGCGACCGCCTCCGCCGGAACCGGCCGCTCAGCGTGCAGCGCCCAGCCCGGTGTCCCCGGTCGCGGCGAAAAGGGAAACAGATGCAGATAGCCGAAGGGCAGCGCTCGCACCAGCGCCACGGTCTCCTCGAACTCGGCGTCGCTCTCGCCGGGAAAGCCCACCATCACGTCCGCGCCCAGCGTCAGCTCCGGTCCGCAGCCGCGCAGCAGCGCAGCGACCTTCTCCGCGTAGTGCCACGGCCGATAGCGCCGGTGCATGCGGCGGAGCACCGCGTCGGAGCCTGACTGCAAGGGCAGGTGCGCGTGCCGCGCCATGCGTCTTCCGCCAAACTCCGCCATCAACCCAATCAGTTCATCGTCCCAATCCATCGGCTCAATCGAGCTGAGCCGCAGCCGGGGAAGCGGCGTTCTTTCGAAGATCTTCCGCACCAGCCCCGCCAGCGTCCGCGGAGGCACGCCTCCGGTGTCAGAAAAATCCCGCCCCCAGCGCCCCAGGTTGATCCCCGAAAGCACCAGTTCGTTGCCCCCGGCGGCCACAAACCCCTCCACCTGCCTGAGAACGGCTGCGCCGGGCAGACTTTTCGATGAGCCTCTGGTTTGGGGAATGACACAAAATGTGCAGCGGTTCCCGCAGCCCTCCTGGATTTTGAGATTGGGCCGGGTCTGCGCGACGGGCACGACCTGCGCGGCTTCGATAAAGGAGTGGGCAAACCGGTCGTCCGCCCAAACCACCTGCGGTGGGGCAGAAGCGGCTTGCGCCGCCTGAATATTGATCAGTTCGTGATCTGCGTGCTGCTCCGCGCGCCCCAACAGCCCCAAGACAATCTCCGGCGCGAGGGCCTTGTGGCTGTTGCCCACCACGGCAGCAACTCCGGCCAGCCCAGCCAACACCTCCGGCGCGCGCTGTGCGTAGCAGCCGGTCACCACGATGCTTGCCTCCGGATTCAGCCGGTGCGCCCGCCGGATGAAGGCCCGCGCCGCCCGGTCTGCTTCCGCCGTCACGCTGCACGTGTTGACCACAACCACATCCGCCACAGAGGGCTGCCGCTCGCTGAGCCCCGCAGCGCGTAGCCGCTCGCTGACCGCTTCGCCATCCGCGCGCGCGGCCCGGCAACCGAAATGCTCCATGTGAAAGCTGCCTGCCATGCTTTCAGTCTAAGACCTGCCCACTACGGCTGCCGGATGCTCCAAGTCTTCAGCGGGAGTTCGCCAAACAAAACGGGGCCGGCTTGGCGCGTTGAAGCCAAACCAGCCCCGCTTTCTGGCTCAAATCCGGTTGAAACTCAGGCCGTCAGCCTGCGCTTGACGAGACCGGCCAGCCCCAGCAGCCCGCTGCCCAGCAGCAGAAAGCTAGACGGCTCCGGCGTCGCAACAGGGCTTCCATCAATCTGGAAGGCCTCTTCGGCAGAGTCGGGAATCACAGTCAGGCCTGTGGGGATGGCGCTATTGCCCTGTGCGAGAGGCGCAGTTGCATCGTTATAGATGAAATCCCAGCTCTGTAATGTGGAAGGGTCCGTCTCTACGGCAACCAGCCAATAATTGCCCGCTGCCAAATCGCAGGCGACTCCGCTACAGGTAAATGTAATCAGTCCGCTACCCAACAATTCATCGTCAATCAGAAACGGAGGTATCGTTCCGACCTGCGTCAAGGACGCAAGAACGCTATCCAGCGATCCGCCGTTGTCGGATTCGATGTACACATCCACCGGCGAGTCGGAGCCAAAGACGTTGCCCAACGCGAGAACCGCATCCGAGACGGTGGCCGCAGAGGTGAGGGTGAAGAGATTGCCTTCCACTACACCACCGAAGTCGCCGGGGCCAGAAACACTCCAGCCCCCGGTAGCGTCAAACGAATTGAGTGGCCCCAGCGTGGTGAAGAGTGGGTCGGCGGAGGCGGGTAGAGAGGCCATCGCGACCACCAGGCTGAGGAACAAAGCTGCAAGAGCTGCTCTTTTCACGGTCATTCCTTTTAGATTCAAAATCTCACACTGCAAGACATTCAGGCCGGCAGCTTGCGCTTGATCAGTCCGGCCAGCCCCAGCAACCCGCTGCCGAGCAGCAGGAAGCTGGACGGCTCCGGCGTCACCGAATCAGGCGAGCCCAGGATTTGGAACGTTTCCGAATTCGAGCCGGGGTTGCTATTCGCGCCATTCAAATCATAAGGGTCGCTACCATTTCCGGCCTGGGCTGCATCCGAGGAGCCGTTGCTGGCATCCCAGTACAGGGGATTGCCATACCCAGTAACTGCATTCTGTAGTTGCAGATAGTAAGTTCCCGCGGCCAGTGACAAACCGGGAAGGGCGAACGACTCCTGATCTAGATCATAGTATTCAAAAGCTTGCGAGCCGGTATAGGTGTCGGTCACGCTGGCCGTCCCCGAGCCTTCCGTATTGCCGCCAAAGGCAGTATCCGTGATGAGCCAGTCCACGTTCGTCATCGTGTCCCCTGGGTTGAGCCAAGCAACCAAGTTAACGCCGGTGAGTGTGGAATTGGAGTCAAGTGTAAATGAATCAGCGACCTCCCATCCGAAATTGATGGTAAAACCCCCGTTGCTGTTCAATCCGTAGCTGGTTGGCCCGGTGTTATCGTACAAGGTTGAGTCTGCCATGGCGGGAACCACGGCAAGCGCGCCAACGAGGCAGAGGAACAAAACCGCAAGACCCATTCTTTTCATGATCGACTCTCCGTTGTTCAAACGGTGAGGCCTAAGAGGAAGGCCTGGGGATGGATACGTTTGGGGCATATCGTCTTCGACTCACAGCCGTGCGCACACAAACGGAGTACAGCGTTACTTGCACGTCAAGCACCAATATGAAACGCTTATTTATCAATAACTTGAACGATATAGAAATTGACGATATGCAAACATTTGCATCTTGATTAGCGATTTAATCTCTCTTATTGAATGATAACGCTCAAATTACCTTACCGAAATCAGGCCCATTTTCCGGTCTGAAGTCTCCGCTCTGATCCGCTTCTACCTGCCCGTAAACACACAACGGCCACCCCGAAGGATGGCCGCCTGCTGGCGTTGCTTCGATAAAAGCGCCTTATTGCTCGCTCTTCTCGCTCTTCTCGCTCTTCCAGTTGATCAGATCGCCCAGGGTCGTGGTCGAACTGGAGATAGGAGCCTTGTGGGCATCTTTCTTGTAGCTCTCCACCTGGGCGCGGCTGGCTTCGTGGTGGCCCACGGCGCGCAGGCTCAAGCCCACCTTCTTCTCTTCCACGTTGATCTTGATGATCTTGAACTCATGCTCCAGTCCGGTTTCCAGCTTGGACGGTCCGCCGCCTTCGTCGCCGGCCTCGGAGATGTGGCACAAACCCTCCACGCCCTCCGCGATCTCGACAAACGCGCCGAACTGCGCCGTCCTGAGCACCTTGCCGTGAACCTGGTCGCCGACACGATGCGTGGCGAAGAAGCTCTCCCAGACGTCGGGCTGCAACTGCTTGATGCCCAGCGAGAGGCGGCGGTTCTGCGGCTCGACGCCGAGAACGACTGCCTTCACCTTTTCGCCCTTTTTCACGATCTCAGAGGGATGCTTGACGCGCTTGGTCCAGCTCAGGTTGGAGACGTGCACCAGGCCGTCGATTCCGTCCTCGATTTCGATGAAGGCGCCGAAGTCGGTCAGGTTGCGCACCCGGCCCTCGACAATCGTGCCGGCTGGATACCTCTCCGTCAGATTCTCCCACGGATTATCGAGCAACTGCTTCATGCCCAGCGAGATGCGGCGGTCCGCCGGATTCACGCTCAGCACCACGGTCTCGACTTCGTCGGCCGGCTTGACCAGCTTCGACGGATGCTTCAACCGCTTCGACCAGGTCATCTCGGATAGGTGAACCAGGCCCTCGATGCCTTGCTCCAGCTCGACAAACGCGCCGTAGTCGGTGACTGAAAGCACGCGGCCATGCACATGCGCGCCCACCGGGTAGCGTTCGGTCGCGTCCAGCCACGGGTCGGGCGTCAACTGCTTGAAGCCCAGCGAAACCCGCTGCTTGTCCTTGTCGAACTTGAGCACCTTCACCTGGATCTCGTCGCCCACATTCACCAGGTCGCGGGGATGGGTGAGGCGGCCCCAGCTCATGTCAGTGATGTGCAGCAAACCGTCAATCCCGCCCAGGTCAACAAACGCGCCGTAATCGGTAAGGTTCTTCACCGTGCCGGTGAGCACGACGCCCTCGCCCAACTGCTTGAGCGTTCCGGAGCGCTTGGCGTTCTGCTCTTCTTCCAGAATCTCCTTGCGGCTGACCACGACATTGCCGCGCTTCTTGTTCAGCTTGATGACGCGGACTTCAATCTTCTGGCCAATATAGCCGTCGAGGTTGCGGACGGGGCGAATCTCCAGTTGCGAGCCGGGCAAAAATGCCTTCAGCCCGATGTCCACCGTCACGCCACCCTTGACGCGGCTGACCACCGTGCCCATCATCGGCGTCTTGTCGGCGGCGGCTTTCTCAATCGCATCCCAGACGCGCAAACGCTGCGCCCGCTCGTAGCTGGCCAGGTAGCCGCCTTCCGACTCCTCGCGCTCGATCACTACATCAATCACGTCGCCGGGCTGAAACTTCACCGCACCGGTGTGATCCAGAACCTGCTCCAGCGGCACCAGCCCCTCGGACTTCAGGCCCACATCAATGACCAAGTGCTTGTCCGTCGCCTTGATCACCGTGCCGGAGACAATCTTGTCGCCGAAGGCTTCCACGGCGGCGGCCTCGGCGGCTTGCTCGCGTTCAAAAGCCTCCAGGGCTGCGGAGAAGTCGTCCATGGTATCCAGGCTGTGATCCGCGCGCGCGGCCCTGGCGGGCGCCGGCGCCGCGGCAACCGGTTCGGCCGCTTGCGGTTGAGGTGCGGCTACAGCCTGCTCGGCTACGGGAGCCGCTTCGACTACGGGAGTTGCTTCGACTATGGGAGTTGCTTCGACTACTGGGGCCGCTTCGGCTTTGGCTCGGTGAGTTCTTGCTTTGGCACGCGGCGCCGCTTGGACAACGGGTGTCTCAATCACGGCTGCGGGCTCTGCTTGCGCGGGGATTTCCGTTGCAACTGGAGCGGTTTCAGCCTCTGCCGCGGCTTCCACCACGGGCGATGCCTCGGCTACAGGGGTTAGAGGCTTGGATGGGGCATCGGCGTCCAGCGCGGGGTTTTCGACTGCTACGGCGGTCTCAGGGTTGGACGTGGATTCGGGCAACGGCTGTTCTTGCTCCGTCGCAGGTTCGAGGGTTGGGATTTCCAATGCAGTGTTCAGGGTTGTACTCTCGGTTTCGGGATTGAGGAGTTTTGCCATCACGTGCCAGCTCCGGGATTCCTTGCTCCCGCGACGCAAACAATCTTGCCGCTGGGTCTGGTCCCTTGGTTGCGATTACCGTCAACCAGGAAGCCGGATGCCATCTCCCGGCGCGTAAACGCGTGTCTGTGATTGGATGGTCATCACAAGGGATACTTCCCCCAGCCAATCAGGCTAGAGTGGAAGGCGTCTGGTCTCCTTGGGATACACCCGGCAGGCATCGGCATGCTGGAGAGTGGCCGCAACTCGCTGCTGGAATCCGCGCAGCAAGCTACGCTCATCAGTTTAGCAACCGCGGCTTTCTCCCGTCAATGCAACAAATTGGCAGGAACCGCATTGTCAGCGAAAATTCACGCGTGCCACGGGCAAAACAATGGAGTTGCGGCTGCCGGGTGCCTCACCCTCGCGGCGTCTTTCTTTTGCCGTCATCGGGGTCCCCAGCGACAGGTCTTCGTCGCTGGGGTGATCGAGGGTGGGAATCAGTGCACCTCCCGGGCATTCACCCTCTATACTGATGCAGACGGAACTCCACCCATGGACCAACTCTTCACGCCCTGGCGCTATGCCTACATCACCTCAACCGACAGCGCCGCCCGCCCCGGCGTTCCGGCGAGCCTGGCGGGCTGGCCCGGCGACCACAACTGCGTCTTCTGCAACCTGATCGCGTGCATCGATTTTGCGATTGCTCAGGGTATGGACGCGGAGGAGGCCGAAGCCGCCGGCGGGCTTGTCTATCGCGGCGAACACTGCTTTGTCTGCCTGAATGCCTACCCCTACACCTCCGGCCACGTGATGGCGATGCCCTACGCGCATCTGGACCGGTTGGCGCAACTTCCCACGACGGCGGCCCATGAGCTGATGGATCTGGCGCAACGCGCAGAACAGGCGCTGGAAGGGCTTTACCACCCGCAGGGCTTCAACTTCGGATTCAATCTAGGGCGGGCCGGCGGCGCGGGGGTTGCCGGGCACCTTCATCTGCACGCCATGCCGCGCTGGCTGGGCGACACCAACTTCATGACGACGATTGCCGAGACGCGCATCCTTCCGGAGGATTTGGTGACGACCTGGAGGCGGATGCGGGCGGCGTTTGGGGGTTAGCGAGTTAGCCGTGTGCCTTATTCCGCTTCGCCGCTCTCTTCTGCATTCGCGGCCAGTGCCAAACCTGTCTCCTCGAAGCCTGCAGAATCTAACAGATTCTGCGGCACGGACTTTACAGTTCTTATGCCGAGTTGTTTGAGCATCTCCACTTGGCGAATTAGGTTGCCTGGGCCGCTGCTGAGCTTACTCTTTGCATTTTCATAGCTCTCTGTAGCACCGCGCAGGTTCTTACCGATGGTCTCAATATCAGCAACAAAGCCAGCAAACTTTTCATACAGTGCTGTACCACGTTTGATTACGTCTTTCACGCTTCGAGCCTGTAACTCTTGCCGCCAGAGATTATCAACAATTCGAATGACGAAGAGTAGCGTTGTAGGACCAACGAGCAATATGTGTCTTTCATAGGCGTAGTGCCATAACGTCTCATCTTCATGAATCGCCAGGAGAAAAGCCGGTTCGATGGGAACAAACATGACTACAAAGTCAGGCGATTCGATCGTCTGTAGCCTGTGGTAATCCTTAGCGGTTAATTCGTCTATGTGTTTATGGACGCTTGAAAGGTGTTTCTTAATTGCTGATTTGCGCTCCGTTTCCGATTCAGCTTTAACGGAATCGTAATATGCCGTAAGTGATACTTTACTGTCGATAATCAGGTTCCTGCCACCAGGAAGATTGATAATGATATCCGGACGCACATTGCGCTGTCTGCCTCCGTCATCTCCGGCATTTGCCTCCACTGTCTGCTGCAAGCGATATTGAACGCCTTCGATAAAACCGGCGAGTTCGAGCAGATCTTTGGCTACCTCTTCTCCCCACTTTCCCTGGTCACTCGACGATCCAACCAACGCCGTCGTCAAATTATGCGCTTCTTGCGACAGTTTTTGGTTGAGGCCACTGAGATCGCCGACCAACGTCTCCAGTTTAGTGACGCCTGTCTTTGAATCGCTCTGCGCCTCCTCAACTTTCTTGCGGAAATCCTCTATCTGCAATTTGAGCGGCGTCAGCAACGTTCCCAACTTCTCCTGACTGCTCTCGGAGAAACTCTTGGTTTTTCTCTCCAGAATCTCGTCAGCTAATGCCTTGAATTGGTTGGCTAGCGCCTCTTTGGCCGTGTCCAGCAGCGCCAGCTTTTCGGCCAGATTCTTGCGCTCTCCTGTCAGCTCAGTATTCAGCCCTTCTATCTGCCCCCCTTGTGTGCGCACGATTTCGGATTCAGCTTTCAGTTCTTGCCGCAAACCATCCCGCTCAGCCGTCAAAAGAGAGATCGTATTCCCCCGCTCCCCAGCCAACGATTCAAATCCGGCGCGCGCAGCCGACTCGGAACGTACCTGTGCTAGTTCATTACGGACTCCCGTCAGTTCATCCGTCTTTTCCTGAATGCGCTGCTCAGCGTGGGATTTGTCCGTCTCCAAACCGGTCAGACCTTTTTCAGCGAAGGATTTCCCCAACCAGTATCCAAGGAATCCAACGACAATAACCGCGATGGTAATTTCAGCAAAGACTAAGGCAGCGTTTCCCACGGAAAGAATCCTCTTCGCCTAATGTACGCCTATTTTGCAGGTTTTCGGCTAACTTTCAGCAAGTTTTCTGATCTCTGATCCCTGATCCCTGTTCCCTGCCTTTACACGCCTCCGGCGCGCCCGATAGACTGTGATCTCGGGGAGCCGCGCATTTTTTCGGGCAGGCCAGTTGTGTTTCTGTGCCTTGAGCCGGTATGGTAAACAAGCGGTGCCTGAAAAGGCGAGCCCCGGAGAGATTCCCAGGATTCACAGATCAAGAGGAGAAGCACGCATGGCCGTTGCAGACAAGATCAAACAGATTATCGTCGAGCAGTTGCAGGTCGACGAGGCCGAAGTCACTCCCGGCGCCAGCTTCCAGGAAGACCTGGGCGCGGATTCGCTGGACGTTGTCGAGCTGGTAATGCAGTTCGAAGAGGCCTTCGACATTGAGATTCCCGACGAGAGCGCCGAGAAGATCAAGACCGTCAAGGACGCGATTGACTACATCGAAAAGAACGCGAAAGGCGGCAAGTAGCCCTTGAGCCGCCGAGTCGTCATCACCGGCCTGGGGCTGCTCTGCGGTGTGGGCAACACCGCGCCCCAGATCTGGCAGCAGCTTATGGCCGGCGCCAGCGGCATGGGGCCCATCACGGGCTTCGATACCACTGGCTTTACGACCACCTTCGCCGCCGAGGTCAAGAACTTTGACCCGCTCGAGTTTGTGGACAAAAAAGAGGCGCGCAAGATGGCGCGCTTCATCCACTATGCCCTTGCGGCAACCCAGGAGGCCATGGTCCAATCTGGTCTCCAGATCACCCCGGAGATTGCAGAACGGGTGGGCGTCTTTATCGGCTCTGGCATCGGCGGCTTTGAGATCATCGAACGCGAACATACCAACCTGATGCAGGGCGGCCCACGCAAGATTTCGCCCTTCTTCATTCCCGCGGCCATCGTCAACATGGCGGCCGGCCAGGTGAGCATCCGCTACGGCGCGACAGGGCCGATTTCGGCCACCGCGACAGCCTGCGCGACCTCTGCCAATGCGATTGGCGACTCGGCGCGCATGATCCTGCACGGCGACGCCGATGTGATGATCGCCGGCGGCGCGGAGGCTGCGGTCACGGCTTTGTCGGTGGGCGGCTTCGCGTCGATGCGCGCGCTCTCGCAACGCAACGACGAACCCACCCGCGCCAGCCGACCCTTTGACAAGGACCGCGACGGCTTCGTCATCGGCGAAGGCGCAGGCATTCTCATTCTTGAGGAGCTGGAGTTCGCCAAGGCGCGCGGCGCAAAGATTCTGGCCGAGATCATTGGCTACGGCATGAGCTCCGACGCCTACCACATCACCGGCATCGCTCCCGAGGGCCTGGGAGCGCAACGCAGCATGAGGGCCGCGCTCAAGGATGCCGGCATTCAGCCGGAGGCGGTGGGCTACGTGAACGCCCACGCCACCTCGACCCCGGCCGGCGACGGCAATGAATCGAAAGCCATCGAGGCGGTCTTCGGCGAACACGCGCTGAGCCACACGCTCAAGGTCTCGGGCACCAAGTCGATGCACGGGCATCTGCTGGGCGGCGCCGGAGGACTGGAGGCCGGCATCACCGTGCTGGCGCTGGTAAACCAGATGCTTCCGCCCACCATCAATCTGGAAAACGTCGATCCCGAGTGCCATCTGGACTATGTGCCCAACAAGGCCATCGCCCACAGCTTCGACGTCGGGCTGTCTAATTCCTTCGGCTTCGGCGGCATCAACGCCTCGCTGATCATGCGGCGCTGGACGGAGTAAGACAGTGGTCAGTGAACAGTGGTCAGTCAAAAACGCCAACAGCGCGAATCCCTATCCGGATTCGCGCTGTTGGCGTTTGCAGGCCTTGTTCTTGCATCAACTGAAGGCTGCGGCCCACCCCACGCCGATCAGCACGATGAGCGCCCACCAGCCGAAGACCGCAAAGTAGCCGGAGCTGCGCTTGACCTTCGCCACAGCCGCAATGCCAATCCCTAGAAGAACCAGGGTCCAAATCGTAGTCACGTCCAGCGCGCTGGCCAATTTGTAGAGAGCCGCATTGGTCTCCAGCGGGTTCAGAAAGGCTCCCACACTGGTAGGAGCAAAGTTGTTCAAGTTGAAGGACTCTGGAGCCGTTCCCGCAAAGATCACGATTGCTCCTAGAAGTGCTTTGAAGATTCCCGGAAGACCCGCATACATCCATACGGTAAAGATGCTTCCAAAGGTAGCCTTGCCGCCAAAGACAAAGTTGATGGTGCCCAACAGAACAAGCGAACCCAACGCAACGACAACCAGGACGAGGATCGGACTGGCCGCAAAGCCGATCTCCGGGCCGTATTGCATGCCCTTGAGTGTTCCCTCCCGCTGAGCTGCGGGGGCTTGCGCAAGCCTCTCTTCCAACGATGGACTGAGACGAACCATGTTTTCCGCCACCTGCGCCCAGCCGATCTTGAGAGTGATGCCCGCAAACAGAACATAGCCGGCCAGGATCGAGATGAGGAACGGCATCCACCAACTACGGTTGCCGCGTTTGATGTCTTCAAAAGTTGTCGACGGCGCGGAGAAGGTATTTGTAACGCGCTGCCACTGGGAAAGGCCGGGGGCTTCCCCGGCCACAGATTGAATATTCATATCGCTCATGATTCCGCCTCGCAAAGACCCTTGGGGCCTTGGCCGAGATTGTAACCTTGGAGGGTATGCTTGGCGCAATAAAAATCTGATGACAACGGGATTAAAGCCCAGAGTTGCCAGTTTTGGTGGGCTTTGCCGTGGCCTGCGCCGCCGGTTTGCGCGCCGGTTTGGGCGGCACGTAGCTCTTGTAGACGGTGATGTGGAAGCAGGACTGGCGGAACTCCTCCTCGACGTCGATCTTGCCGGCCGTTTCCAAAGGCAGCAGCCAGGCGCGCATCCAGCCGATCTCCTGCTGCGTGAGGCCCTGCTTGGCAATGTCGATGCTTGCGCCGGTCAGATGCGGGCTGGCGACGTCGCCCTCGGCCGCCGTGGCGTTGCCGTTCACCTTCATCAGTTGCTTTTGATAGTCGACGGTGCGCACCGCCGAGCTGACTTCAAGCGGCCCATGAAACTCAGCCGCATGGGCGCGCGCGAGGTCGGTGAGAAAGCTGGCCGTCCAGGGCCGGCAGTAGCGGCGGTTCACAGGCAGGTTGCCATTTATATTGAGCGCCGCGGAGACCGGAACCGGAACCAGCATCTTGCGCGCGATGCGGTCGGCCAGATCGTCGTCGTCCTCGATCCGCTCTAGGCCGTCGTCCTCGGTCTTCTCGTTCTGCCGGACCAGTGATTCATACGAGCCGCGCAGTGGCAGCGGCAGCGCCCTCCGCGGGGTTGACAATGAAGCCTCTTCGACGGAGGGCTGCCGATCTGCGTATTCGCTGCCGGCGGCTTCGGTCTCGTTGGACGGCCGCGCGCGGTGTCGCCGCATAAGCACGGCCGAACGCAGACGCCCAACGGTCCTGCAGCTCCTGGACCGCGTTTTGACCTTTTGTACAGCGGGCTTCTTCTTGTTGTGCGCAGTGCGGGATGCTGCCGCGGACGAGGCTCGACTGTGCGTCCTGGCCGCATGAGCAGGCGGGCCGCCGAATGAGGCCGTGAAGAACACGGCCAACAAGATAAAGATGAAGATGAAGGAGGTTCGGCGCATGGTGAGCGCGCGAAGAATCCAGAGCAACTTCAGTGTAAGCTCCTTTGCTAATAATTCCGAGTACCCGCGAAGGTGCGGCTTTGTCTGATAACGCGCCGCTCGGTTGTCAAGCCTGATGCGGAGAGCGCGTAGGGCGGGTGGCGGCCCAGGCGATCAGCAGGATGCCCGCGAGGACCGAGGCGGCGCTGGCCAGTTGGGCATTCGACAGCCCCCAGAGGACTTTGGGATTGCGTCGGACAAACTCGACCAGGAAGCGGGCTGCTCCGGTGAGCAGCAGGTACTGGCCGACGATGGCACCTGTGGGTTGCGGCTTGCCGGCGCGCCACCACAGCCACGCTCCGATGAGCAAACCGGCGGCCAGTTCGTAGAGCGGGGTGGGGTAGACGGGAACAAAGACCGGCTCGATGCCGTGGGGGAAGGCCATGCCCCAGGGCGTGAAAGTAAAGGAGATGAGATGCACCGGCGTGATGGCGATGCCGTAGCAGCCGTCGCCTGAGAGAAAGCAGCCTATGCGGCCGATGCCATAGCCGATGGCGGCAGCCGGCGCGGCCAGGTCGAGAGTGCGCAGAGCGCCGATCTTCGCCCACCAGCCCTGAAAAAGCAGCGCGGAGATGCCGAAAGTGAGCCCGCCGAACCAGGCGAAGCCGGCCGTATCCCAGAGCACGCTCCAACCCATATAGCGAAACTCCAAGGGCGTGTCGATGACGTGCCAGAGCTTGGCGCCGACGATTCCGGCCACCAAGGCAAAGGCCACCATGGTCATCGCATCGGCCCCTTGATCTTTCACGGTGACGTGGGCGCGGCGGAAGCTGCGGTCCATGACAAACGCGGCGGCCACAGCGGCCAGCCACATCATCAATCCGAAGGTGTGAATGGAAAAGAACCCGAGGTGAATATTCGGCACCATATTGCTCAAGTATAGACGCGCGGGCGGCGAGGAGCGTGACGCGGGGGTTGAAACCCCCGCCTCCTTCCGGACTGACCATTCCCGCATCCTGTGTAGCCGTTCATCAGGATTCATTCCTCCATATCTCCGGTATTTTCTATCGAAGCCCGCTACGGGTTCCATTTCAGAACAGTTCCGCTTCCTGCTGTCCGCAATTGCTTCACTCCTGGATTTTTTCTGGTCACATCTCACTGATTTCGTCGGATACGCGATGAAATAGAGGTAGACGCCCCCCAAAGTACTCCATGGGGTTCGTCTGCCTGGCTTGCGGCAGTTCGAGGGCTCGTGGCTTGTCGAGGGCTCGTGGCTCTTCGAGATTGTCTGGCGCATCGGGATCAAAGGGAAGACGGGAATCGGCCCGGCCGCGGGAGGACTGTGCGGATAGGGGGAGATGCGGTGATCCGGCAGGCAATATCGTGCGACATCTGCGGAACGGAGAAGAAGCAGACGAACCACTGGTTTGTGGCCTATGACCAGGGAGAGGAGCTGCGGGTGAGCGGGTGGAACTCGCGTAACCGGCTGCGCCCGGGGTCGAAGCATCTGTGCGGGCAAGCCTGCGTGCACAAGCTGGTGGCGACTTCATGGCCCGGGCCTTGACGACGCGTGTGCCGCAGGCAGCCCAAATCGATGTCGATGACGAATACATGGAACAGTCCATGGGCGCTGACACCAGCCTTACCTCGGACGCAACCTACAAGGAATTCGAGTCTTCCGCACGGCTGATCGCCATGCCAAGGCCGGCTGCTTCCGCGGGACTATAACCGCGCCCGCACTGGTTGCGCCGGCGTAGCCGGTCGCCACCACTTCAGTTCATCGTAAATAGTGTTAGCGATGTAAGCTATGTAATTAGTGCCAGTGATATAAGTGATGTTAGCCTGGCACACTCGCCGTCTCGCTTACTTCGCTGAAAAGTGAGGTTGCCCCATGTGGCTGGATTTGTTGCTGATTCTTTTGGCCATCTCTCCCTTGATGCGCACTACCAGGTTTCTTGTGCGCAACTCCGGAACCCTGTATGCGCGCGGGGATAAGGGGATTACCGCGTTGCCGGTGTGCCTGCAAGCAGTGCTAGCAGGCCGGCCTCATCCAACACCGGAAGCTTGAGTTCACGCGCCTTTTCGAGCTTGGAGCCGGCCTCTTCGCCGGCCACCACGTAGCTGGTCTTCTTGCTGACGGAGCTTGCGGTCTTGCCGCCGGCGGCCTCGATCCTGGCCTTGGCCTCGTCACGCGTGAGCGTGGGCAGCGTGCCGGTGAGCACGAAGGTCAGCCCAGCCAACCGGGCCGAGCGCAGTTTCTTCTCTGCGGTCATGTTCAAACCATCGTCCGCGAGGCGTTTCACCAGATCACGGTTCTCTTTATCAGCGAAAAACTCAAGAATTGCCTGGGAGATGCGAGGACCCACTTCTTCCACACCCTCCAGCTTTTCGGCAATGGCATTCTCAAGTTCTTTGATGTCGCCAAACTCCTCAGCCAAAAGCTCGGCCGTACGCTCACCGACAAAACGAATGCCCAGGCCGATAAGTACGCGTGCCAGACCTGCCTGCTTTGAGTCTTCAATTTGGACGAGGAGGGTTTTCGCAGCTTTTGGGCCAAGCAGCCGCTCAATTGTCTTCTTCTTTTCCTTTGTCTTCTTGTCTATGCGGATGACCTCTTTCTTGAGCGAAAGCAGATCAGATTCTCTTTCTTTGAGTTTGTAGAGGTCGGCGATGCTCTTCACAATTTGCCGGTCGAGCAACTGCTGCACCACCGCCTCGCCCAGCCCTTCAATGTTCATCACTCCGCGCGAGGCAAAGTGCAGCAGGCTCTCGCGCAGCTTGGCGGGGCAGTCGGCGTTGACGCAGCGAAAATCCACCTCGCCCTCGGCGCGGACGACGGCGGAGTGGCACTCCGGGCATTCTGTCGGAAACATAAAGTAAAACGCTCCGCGCGGATGCTCGGCGTCTTCTATCACTTCGACGACCTTGGGAATCACGTCGCCGCCGCGCTCGACCTTGACCGTATCGCCCAGCTTCAGTCCCAGCCGCTCGATGAAGTCGGCGTTGTGCAGCGTGGCGCGGCTCACGGTGGTGCCGCCGATGAAGACCGGCGTAAGTTCCGCCACCGGGGTCAGCTTGCCGGTGCGGCCCACCTGCACGGTGATGGCGTTGACCTGCGTGATGCCGGATTTTGCGGTGAATTTATAGGCGATCGCCCAGCGCGGCGCGCGGCCCGTAGACCCGAGGCGCTGTTGCGTCGAGTGCGCGTCCACTTTGAAGACGACGCCGTCGATCTCGTAGCCGAGAGTCGAGCGCGCGGCCTCGGCGGCGTCGATGAAGCGGGTCATCTCTTCGACCGAGGCGACCAGCTTGCGCTGCGCATTGACGCGGAAGCCGAGAGCGGCCAGCGTGTCGAGAGTGGTGCGCTGGCCCCGCGGCCAGTACTCGCCCTCAATCAACAGGAAGTAAGCGTAGAAGTCCAGGCGGCGATTGGCGACGATGCTCGGCTCCAGCGTGCGCAGCGTTCCGGCGGCGGCATTGCGGGGATTGACGGCAGGCGCCAGGCCCTGCTGCTCGCGCTCCTCGTTCAGGCGCAGGAAGGCTGCTTCGGGCATCACCACCTCGCCGCGAACTTCAAATCCCTGCGGGAGGCTGACCTTTTTCAGCTTATCCGCGGAGATGGTCAGCGGCACACTGCGGATGGTACGAATGTTCGAGGTGACGTCCTCGCCGGTCTGTCCGTCGCCGCGGGTGATGCCGGTCGTCAGCCGCGAGCCGCCGCCGTCTGCCGGCTTATAACGCAGCGCCACGCTCAGGCCGTCCATCTTGAGTTCGGCCATGTACTCGACGGTGAGCGGGCCGGCCAACTCGCGGCAGCGAGCTTCCCAGGCGGCCAGTTCCTCGGGCGAGTAACAGTTGTCCAGCGAGAGCATGGGCCGCGAGTGCGCGACCTTGCGGAAGCCCTCGGCGGGCTTGCCGCCGACGCGCTGGGTGGGCGA
>PMTP01000045.1:6742-7039 GCA_003167305.1 Acidobacteriaceae bacterium | reverse complement strand
CTGGTGTGGTCGGAGAATCCCGTCTATTGGGCATTGCAGTTTGACAATCCAAAGGTACTGGCCAAGGCCGAGCAGCAGTTGGACGAGGAGATAGGAACCTCGCGCAATCACGCGGCGATCATCCTGTGGTCGATGGCCAATGAAACACCGAACACCGAGGCGCGGACCCGCTTTATTGAAACCGAGGCCGCTCATGCTCGCGAGCTTGACCCCACGCGGCTGATTACCGCGGCGCTGCTGGTGCGCGGCGAGGGACACACCAAGATCATCGACGATCCGCTGGGCAAGGCGCTGGAC
>PMTP01000045.1:0-6702 GCA_003167305.1 Acidobacteriaceae bacterium | reverse complement strand
GAGGAGTATCAGGCCAGCATTTACCGCCATCAATTCGGAATGCTCAACCGGATACCGCAACTGAGAGGCATGAGCCCGTGGGTCCTGATGGATTTTCGTTCGCCAAACCGGCCTCTGGTAGGCATTCAGGATGAGTTCAACCGCAAGGGACTTATCTCCGATCAAGGCCAGAAAAAGCAGGCGTTCTTCATTCTGCAGAAGGCCTACAAAGAGAAAACCGTCGGCAAACCGGAATGAAATAGCCTGGATTTCGCCGGCATAAGATGGGAAATTGATCCCACAAACTGTGCAACAGCGAATTTCTGAGTTATGCTTAACTAATGGTTATTGATTCCATCCTTGCCCAAATCGACGCAGAAATCGCAAAGCTCACGCAGGTTCGCTCCCTGCTGGCTAACACCGGCAAAATCGCCGCCACGATCACTGAGCGCCTAACCAAGAAGGCCCCGAAGGCCAAGAAACCCGCAAAGGTTGCAAAGGCCGCTAAGCCAGCCAAGGCTGCAAAAGCGAAGAAGCGCCGCGTGCTGAGCCCCGAGGCTCGCCAGCGGATTGCCGACGCGCAGCGCAAGCGCTGGGCAGCACAGAAAGCCAAGGCCTAGCAAGAAGCATAGCCAAGGGCGAGTCTTGCCTTCACGGCGCGGCGCGGCAATTCAACCTGCGCGCTGCGCCGAGTTATAGCCCCGCGATCACCAGCATGCGCGGCTCGGTCATCTCTTCGATGGCTGAGCGGATGCCTTCCCGTCCCAGCCCCGAGTCCTTGACGCCGCCGAAGGGCATGGGGTCGAGGCGCCAGCTTGGCGTGTCGCCTACGATCAGCGTGCCCACTTCGAGCTCGCGATAGGCGGTAAGTATGTGGCCGACATCGCGGGTGAGCAAGCCGGCTTGCAGGCCATATTTCGAGTGGTTCACGTCGGCCAGCGCCTGCTCGAAGTCCTCGTAAGGCTCAATCGCCAGCACCGGACCGAAGACCTCTTCGTCGCGCACCTTCATACCCGGCTTGGTTCCGGTCAGAATCGCCGGTGTCATCACCGAGCCGTGGCGCTCGCCGCCGGCCACCAGCTTGGCGCCGCCTTCGACAGCCTCCTTGATCCAGGACTCCACGCGCTCGGCATCGGCCAGCCGGATCAGCGGACTCACTTCAGTAGCTTCCAGGGCTGGATCGCCCACCGCCATTGTGTCGGACGCCTCTACCACCTTCCATAGGAAGGTCTGGAAGATGCTGCGCTCCACAAAAACCCGCTGCACGCTCACGCAGGACTGGCCGGCGTAAGCGAAGGCCGCGTGCGCGGTACGCAGAGCCGCTTCGTCCAAGTCTGGCCAATCGCCATGAACGATCAGCGCGGCATTGCCGCCCAGTTCCAGCAGGACGCGCTTGCGCCCAGAGCGGGCCTTTAGCTCCCAGCCGACCTGGGATGAGCCTGTAAAGCTGACCAGCTTGATGCTGTCTTCCTTTTCGGCCAGCCAGGCGGTGTCGGCGTTGCTCAACGGCAGCACGGCCAGCGCCTCCGCCGGCCAGCCGGCCTTCAAAATCACCTCGCCCAGAGCCAGCGCGGTAAACGGGGTTTGAGGCGCGGGCTTCAGAATCACCGGGCAACCGGCGGCGATGGCGGGGGCCAGCTTGTGCGCCACCAGGTTCAGCGGGAAGTTGAAGGGCGTAATGGCCAGCACCGGCCCCACTGGAAAGCGCTGCACCAGCCCCCAGCGGCCTTCGTTGCCCTCCATCAAGTCCAGCGGAAGGCTCTCGCCGCCCAGCCGCGAGGCCTCCTCAGCCGCGGTCTTGAAGGTGAGTACGGCGCGATCCACCTCGGTCCGAGCCATGCGCACCGGCTTGCCTGCTTCGGCGACGATCAACTGCGCAAAGCGCTCCTTTTGCTCAATGAGCGCGGCGGCCACGTCCTCCAGAATCTCGCGGCGCTTCCAGTGCGGCAGGGCGCGGGCGCGGCGCAGGCTGGCCACGGCATGGTGAACGGCCTGGCGCGCGTCGGCGCGGGTGGCAATAGTGACGCGCCCCACCAGCCCGTTGTCCCACGGCGAGCGCACGTCAAGAGCATCACCATCCGTCCACTCCTTGCCGCACAGCAAAAATCCCGTTTGTGTTCCCGGCCGCATCTTCATGGCGTTCGACTCCTCGTCCGTCTCTGCCATGGATTCTACAGTGATGGGGCGGGACAAGCGCAGTTTTCTGGCAGCATTCGCCCGTCTTGCCGGAATGAACTCCCGGCGCGGTACACTGTTCCCCTATGATTCACGATGGCCGCAGCCCGAAACTCCCCTTCGACGCCGTCGAGGCGCTGGCGCATTTGCGCGCGCGCGACGCCAAGCTGGGCGCGCTGATCGACCGGGCCGGCCCGTTCACGCTGCGGCTTGACTCTTTGCAATCGCCGTTTGAGTCGCTGCTGGAGTCGATCCTCTATCAGCAGTTGCACGGTAAGGCCGCGGCCACCATCCACCGGCGCGTCCGCGAATACTATGGCGGCGACCCGGCCCCGCAACTCCTTCTCGATACGCCGGACGAAATTCTGCGCGCCGCGGGCGTTTCGGGGAACAAGGTGCGCGCCCTGAAAGACTTGGCCGCCCGTACCCTGGACGGCACCGTTCCCACCCACGCGGCGATTCGCAAAATGTCCGATGCGGAGATCGTCGAGCGGCTCACTCAGGTGCGGGGCATCGGCCCCTGGACCGTGGAGATGCTCTTGATCTTCCGCATGGGCCGGCCCGACGTGCTGCCGGTGACCGACTACGGTGTGCGCAAGGGATTCGCCCTGACCTTCCTACGCATCCCCAAAACCCGCCCCCTGGCCGCAGAGGACTTGCCCAAGCCGGAGGTGCTGCTCAAAAGAGGAAAGCGCTGGGCGCCCTTCCGCTCTGTGGCCAGTTGGTACCTGTGGCGAGCCTGCGATCTGGCGAAAAACGCAGCACCGGCTGGACGATCAAGCCGGTAATCACCCTGGCGTTCTCTACCGTCACTTCCTCAGCGGAAGCCATGATCTACATCGGTGTTGCCCAGATGCTCTTGTGAAGCCTCTTGCGCTTGCCGGTGCGCTGCTTGACCTGCGAGGAAAGGACCTATACCTCCCTCACGCATTTCCTCAAACTGCGCAAAGAGCGCGGCGAGAGCCAAGAGGAAGGCCACAGGGAGCGCCGCGGCCCGCTTTAGCTCCTGGAACGAAGTTGCTTGCTTACCCTGGAGCGGCAAAATGCTATAGGCTCATAGATGTATGGAAATCTCCTGTAGCCGCTGCCACCAGACTGTCCAGGCCGAGAACTGCTACTGCCCTGTCTGCGGCCTGCCGCAACTGGTCTACGCGACCGACGGTGCCCCCGGACAAGCCCAGCAGGAGCGCTGGAACGAGGCCACGCGGGATGCAAGCAGCGTCGATTGGAAGCCGGCCTTGCGCGCCGCTCTGATGATGGCGATTCCCGCCGGAGTGCTCTCCAGCGAGGCCTCGCAGGCGGGACATTTGGGTCTGATCTGGATGGCCACAGCCGCGGGGTTGGCCGTGATGCTCTATGCGCGCGGCCAGCGACCGGCATGGATCACACTCGGAGCCGGCGCCCGCATTGGCCTGGTCACCGGCCTGATGGGCGCATGGCTGGCCTTTGCCGTCAGCAGCGGCGCTTTGTTTGTCGATCGATTTGTTCTCCACCAGTCCAGCCAGATGGATGCCGATTATCACCGTATCTTCATGGAAAGTTTTCAGCAAAGGGCGCAGCTGTCGATCGAGGGCATGACGCCGGCGGACGCGGCACAGGCACAGGCCATATTCTCCAGTATGCAAACCTGGATGATGTCGCCGGAGGGCCATGCCGGGATCTGGGCAGGCTCCATTGCAGTCAGCTCCTTGTTCTTGCTCCTCTTCGCCGTCGCCGGAGGCGCCTTGGGAGCGCGCCTGCTGGCTCGCACCCGCAGACCGGAGGTCTAATTGAAAGTCATGGGTGCCCCATCCTTTTGCGTTCTTTGCGAAAGGGTGGGAAACATCAATTCTTCGCCGGCCTGATGCGTAACTCGTGATTTCCGGCTTCACCCAACCCTCTGGATTCCGTCCCTCTTCTCCACAACTTGCTCGCAGGCATGGAATCCTCGTATCATCCTGCCAGAGACAGGCCAAGAGAATATTCATGAGCGAAACCGAAAGCAATCCTGCCCTGCACGTTAAGGGCAGGCTGATGTCAGCCTCCGAGGTCGAACGCACACTGGTGCGCCTGGCCCACGAGATTGTCGAAAAAAGCAACGGCAGCGAAGACCTGGCCTTGGTCGGCATCCGCCGTCGCGGCGTTCCGCTGGCCGAGCGCCTGGGCAAGCTCATCTCCGCCATCGAGAAGCGCCCCGTTGAAACCGGTATCCTCGACATTCAGTTCTACCGCGACGATCTCTCCACCACCGGCGTGCGTCCCGTGGTCACCCCCGGCGCCATCGGCATCGACATCAACGGCCGCGACGTGGTGCTCTGCGACGACGTGCTCTACACCGGNNGCGGCCATCGCGAGCTGCCCATCGAGGCCACCTACATCGGCCGCCGCGTGCCTACCAGCAGCCGTGAGATCATCGAGGTCAAGTTCCAGGAGGTAGACAGCGACGAGCAGGTTCTGCTCGTCGAGCGAATGGACTAAAAGAATAGCTTTCAGCCATCAGCTTTCAGCTTTTCGCTGGGGCTTTTGGCTGGAGGCTGATAACTGAAGGCTGATAGCTGAAAAACATGACCCCGACCACCACCAAAACCCGCCGACCGCTAGCCACTCCGCCCATCGCGGCCTCGCCGTTTCCCTACAACCCCGGCTCACTGCTCTCGGTCTATGACCTGACCCTGGAAGCCCTGAGCTATCTCCTCGCCCGCGCCACCGCTCTGGAAAATCAAGACCCGCTCACCCGTGCCCGCATCCTCGCCAAGCGCCGCATCGCTCTGCTCTTTTACGAGTCCTCCACCCGCACTCGCACCAGCTTCGAGCTGGCCGCCAAGGGACTGGGCGCCGACACCACGCTGGTCTCGGACAAGTCTTCCAGCATCGAAAAGGGAGAGTCGCTCAAAGACACCGGCCTCACCTTGCGCGCCTTGGGCGCCGAGGCGATCATCATACGCCACCCCAGCTCCGGCGCGGCCTGGCAGCTCGAAGCCGAGACGCGTCTGCCCGTCCTCAACGCCGGCGACGGCATGCACGAGCATCCCACCCAGGCACTCCTCGACCTGCGCACCATCCTCGCTCACCTGCGCCCCGGCATTGAAGAGATTACCGCCGAAACCCTCTCCGGCGTCACCGTCAGCATTACCGGCGACATCCTCCACAGCCGCGTCGCCCGCTCGAATATGCTGTTGCTGCCGCGTCTGGGCGCGCGTGTGATCCTCTGTGGCCCGCCAACCCTGCTGCCCGAAGTCGCTGCCCAGGCCGGTCCCGGCATAGAAATCGTCCGCGACTTCGAAGCTGCGCTCCGCCAGTCACAAGTGGTGATGATGCTGCGCATCCAAGCCGAGCGCGTCGTCGGCCTGCAACTCGACCTCGACGAATACAAGGCCGCCTACCAGCTCACCGGCCAGCGCCTTGCCGCCTTCGCTCCCACAGCCGTGATCCTCCATCCAGGCCCCATTATTCGCGGCCTGGAGCTGACGGCAGGCGTAGCCGACGGCCCGCAATCGGCCATTCTCGAACAAGTCCGCAACGGCGTCGCCATCCGCATGGCCGTAGTCGAGCGCGCGCTGGCCACAGACCAAGGAGGCCGCGCATGACGGCACTGGTTATTCGTGGTGGCCATCTGATCGACCCGGCCGGCGGCGTCGACGCCCTCAAGGACATCCTCCTCAAGGACGGCCGCGTAGCCGAGATCGCCGGTCCCGGCAAGCTGAAGCACACCGAAGACGCCGAAGTTCTCGACGCAACCGGCCTCACCGTCGCTCCCGGCCTCATCGATTTGCACGTCCATCTGCGCGAGCCCGGCCAGGGCTACAAGGAGACCATCGCCACCGGCACGGCCGCCGCCGCCGCGGGCGGTTTTACATCGGTTGCGGCGATGCCCAACACCACACCGGTTAACGACTCGCCCGAGACCACCCGCTGGATGCAAGCTCCGGAGCGCAATGCCGTCGTCCGCGTCTTCCCCATCGCCGCCGCCACGCGCGGGTCAAAGGGCGAGGCCATCAACGACTATGCCGCCCTCAAGGCCGCCGGAGCGGTGGCCGTCAGCGACGACGGACTGCCAATCCTGAAGGACAACGTCATGCGCGAAGCGCTAGCCGCTGCCGCCCGCATGGGCCTCACAGTGATCCAGCACGCCGAGGACACGCGCCTTACCCACATCGGCGACAAGACTGCCAGCATGAACGCCGGAGTGACGGCCTTCAAGCTCGGCCTGCGCGGCTGGCCCAACGAGGCTGAGTCCGGCATCGTCGAGCGCGATATTCGACTGGTCAGCGAGCTGCGCGAGGCACGGCCGCATCTGCACGTCGCCCATATCTCGACCGCCGCCGCCATCGCCGCCGTGCGCCAGGCCCGCCGCAACGGCCTGCGCGTCACCTGCGAGGTCGCGCCGCATCATTTCTTGTTGACCGACGAGCACGTCGGCCTCTACGACACCAACGCTAAAATGTGCCCGCCGCTGCGCTCCGCCGCCGACCGCGACGCCCTGATCGAGGCTCTGCTCGACGGCGTCGTCGATGCCATCGCCACCGACCACGCCCCTCACGCCGTCCACGAGAAGGAGGTCGAGTTCGA
>PMTP01000041.1 GCA_003167305.1 Acidobacteriaceae bacterium | reverse complement strand
TGATTGAGGAGGCCGACACCACCGAGGCCGACGAGGAAGCAAAGAAGTTCGGCACCAACCAGGTGGACTACATCTACGAGCAGCCTTCGGAAGAATTGTTTGCGGGGCTGATTCCGCAGTACATCTTCTCCATGCTCTACCACGCGATGACGGAGTCGGTGGCCGCGGAACAGGCGGCCCGCATGACGGCGATGGATTCGGCAACCAACAACGCCTCGGATATGATCGACGCCTATACGCTGCTCATGAATCGCGTGCGCCAGGCGGCCATCACCAAGGAAATCATTGAAATCGTCAGCGGGGCGTCGGCGGCGCAGTAGGAAACAGCTATCAGCCGTCAGCTTTCAGCCTTTGGCTTATCCGCAGTGCAAGGCTCTTGGGAGAAAAGTTGATGCAGTACCAGGGGAAGTAAAAACTGAAAGCTGAAAGCTTAGTCACGAAAAGGCAGAAAAAATGGCAGAAAACATCGGCAAGGTAATCAAGATTTCCGGTCCGGCGGTGGACGTGCAGTTTGAAGAAGCGACGATGCCGCCCATCTATCAGGCGCTGCGCGTCACCAGCGAGGGTTTCACCGTGCCCACGCCCATCAGCGTGATCCTCGAAGTCCAGCAGCATCTGGGCGAGGGGCGCGTCAGAACCGTGGCCATGGAAGCCACCGACGGCATGGTGCGCGGCATGAAGGCCACCGACCTTGGTGGCCCCATCAGTATGCCGGTGGGCAAGCAGACGCTGGGGCGCGTGATCAACGTGATCGGCGACCCGATGGACAATCTCGGCCCCATCGGCGAAACAACGCGCATGCCCATTCACCGGCCCGCGCCTCTGTTTGACGAACAGGTCACGCACGAAGAGATGTTCGAGACCGGAATCAAGGTCATCGATCTGATTCAACCCTTCCTCAAGGGCGGCAAGATTGGCCTCTTCGGCGGCGCCGGCGTGGGCAAGACCGTCGTCATCATGGAACTGATCAACAACGTGGCCAAGAACCACGGCGGCTATTCGGTCTTCGGCGGCGTGGGCGAGCGCACCCGCGAGGGCAACGACCTGTGGCTGGAGATGACCGAGTCGGGCGTGATCAAGCCGGGCGACTGGGCCAACTCGAAGTGCGCGCTGGTTTACGGCCAGATGACCGAGCCGCCCGGAGCGCGCCTGCGCGTGGCCCTGAGCGCGTTGACCGTGGCCGAGTACTTCCGCGACGTGGAAGGCTCCGACACGCTGCTCTTCATTGACAACATCTTCCGCTTCACGCAGGCCGGCTCGGAGGTTTCGACGCTGCTGGGCCGCATGCCTTCGGCCGTCGGCTACCAGCCTAACCTGGCCACCGAGATGGGCGAATTGCAGGAGCGCATTACTTCGACCAGCAAGGGGTCTGTCACCTCGGTGCAGGCGGTTTATGTGCCGGCGGACGATTTGACCGATCCGGCGCCGGCAACGACCTTCGCCCACCTGGACGCGACGACCGTGCTCAGCCGTCCGCTTTCGGAACTGGGCATCTATCCCGCCGTCGATCCGCTGGCCTCGACCTCGCGCATCCTAAGCGCGCGCATCGTGGGCGATGAGCACTACGACGTGGCCCAGGGCGTGAAGAAGATTCTGCAACGCTACAAGGATTTGCAGGACATCATCGCCATTCTGGGCATCGACGAGCTTTCCGAAGAAGACAAGCTCACTGTCGCTCGCGCCCGCAAGGTGCAGAAGTTCCTCTCGCAGCCCTTCCATGTGGCCGAGCAGTTTACAGGCATTCCGGGAGCTTATGTGAAGGTGGCTGACACGGTGCGCAGCTTCAAGGAGATCATCTCGGGCAAATACGACGACATCCCCGAGCAGGCCTTCTACATGAAGGGCGCGATTGAAGAAGTGCTGGAGACCGCCGAGAAGATGAAGGCGAGCGTGTAAAAAAGCCTCTAGCTTCTAGCCGTTAGCTTCTAGCTAGAGGCTAGGAGCTAGAAGCTAGGAGCTGGACTCAAAGGAATCTATGGCTGACGAAACCAATCAACTTCGCGTCCGGCTGGTCACGCCCGAGCGCATCTTCTTCGACCACGCGGCCGTTGCGGTCGAGCTGCCGGCGAAGAACGGCTACTTCGAGGTGCTCTACGGACACGCGCCGCTGGTGGCCGAGCTGGGCGCCGGGGACGTCATCATCCACACCGGGGCGGACCTTACCTCCGGCGGCCCGGAGAACGTGCAGCGCTACAACGTCAGTTGGGGCTTTACCGAGGTGCTGGGCGACCGCGTCACCATCCTGGCCAGTGACGCCCTCAAGCCCGAGGAGATCGACGTGCCCCGCGCTCAGGAGCAACTGGCCCGCGGCCACAAGGAATGGGACGAAGCCGGCGACAGCGCGGACGCCTACACCGAGGCTCTCCGCATCATCAATGAAGCTGAAGCGAAGATCGCCTCGGCGGCGGAAAAGCGCTAGGACTGCTTCACCGAATACTGTTTCCGATAGAAATGCCCTGCTCGCATGAGCAGGGCATTTCGGCATATAGACCAAAAGATATTTTCCCTTAAGACTATTAATCTTACGGATTGCAAGGCGAGATTATAGGGTTTTTCAACTCTTGCCATTCATCTCCTACCAAACTTTCCCAACTCGCGCTGTAGCATGGACCCAAGCGATATTTCCTATCGGCAAACCGGTATACGAACAAATCCTTTTCAAAGGCTGAACCGTGTTGTCCGAGAACCAGGTCATTGAAGCCGTTGGTTCGCTTAGAACTGATTGCAAACGTCTGGACTGCTCCCTTATTAAGGATGAGCTTATATCCATTACCCGACCGCATGAAAACCCAAAAGTCGCAGTTCCCGGTTGGGCTGCAATATTCCTCGCCGGATCCCTGAGCAATAACCTCTGGAATTCCGTCTCCATTTAAATCAACGAGCTTCACGTTAGTATTCTTTACGTCGTTGAGGAGTTTCTTTTCCGAAGCGGCGCTCCCGATCTTTCTGCCGGGTCTTAATAAAACAGAGATCGCCTCAATGAGGGCCTTGCGCTCTTCAGGAGTAAGAGCTTTTGTGACCTTGATCTGATCTTTCTCATCAAGCCATTGTGTCCCTTCAAACAGCCAATCAAAAGATGCCTTGTGAGGGTTGGAGACGGGAGTGGGCTGTTGTCCACTTGCCAGGACGAGTATGGAAGCCAAGAGAGACATTGCAACCAACGCGGATTTCATAAAAGGAATTCTACTCCTATCATTTCTGTTGCAATTCATCCTGCATCAATGTAATTTCGTCAGTATACAAGGAAATCATGCGAGCGCGTCTTCACCCTTCACTGCTTCAGAATCCAGCTAGCCATCTTGTCCAGCGCCACCGGCGAGATGGTCTCTTCAATCTGCCCATACTCGCTTGGCGCTCCGGACTTGGCCGTTTGGAAGAGATGGTTCAGCCCCGGTAACTCATCCACTTCGTAATGCTTGTTTCCGCCGTCTTCCAGGGCTTTCCTGATTGCAGGCAGATTCTGCGCGGGCGACAC
>PMTP01000052.1 GCA_003167305.1 Acidobacteriaceae bacterium | reverse complement strand
CGGCCCAGCAGCAGCTCCAGCACCACCGGCGAGCCGTGCGCGGCTATTTCAACCAGATCTTCGGCAGTGTAGGAGTGCGGAGCGCCAAAAAAGGTGACCACGGCCTCGTCGATCCGGGCGGCATCCGCACTGGTATTTTCGTCGAGTACATCGGCCAGACGGGTCCGCGCGTGTTCGAGCGGCTGGCGCAGACAAACCAGCTGCGCGGCAAACGACGCCGCCTCGGGACCGCTCAGGCGCACGATTCCGATACCCCCGCGCCCCGGCGGCGTGGAGATGGCGGCAATGGTATCCGTAATTGGCTTAGGTCCGGTCATTCGCTGCTCCTAGTGTAGAGTCTGCAACCGGACGTTGGGCTTCGGCCAGAGCAAAACCAGGGATACTGTAGCCTGATTAGCCTCGTCGAAGGTCGCCGCTCTCTCCACCCCAGCGACGAAGACCTGTCGCCGGGGACCCCGGGCTGTTGGTCGCGTCGACTTGAGTGTGATGGTTTCGGGATACGCCATCCCTGGTTTTGCTAGAGAGTTTAGCTGCCGCCGGGAAGCCGTCGTAACAGAAAATGATCGATGATGGAAGAATATTGTTGACAGAAACAAGTTGGTATTGCAAACTAGTTTTTATAAACAATGGAAGCCCGGCGCAGCCAGATTCATTAAGCGCATTGAAGGCTTGCCTTTGGCGATCATGGAGGAACGAATATGGATCAAGTCGAAAGTCTATTGAAGCGGCCCAAGGCCTACTACAACATCGATGGCGCTGGCGAGTTGGGTATGGGCTTCATGTGCCTGGGTTACGCGCTGATCATCTGGTTGCAGATGCATACGCCCAAGGACTCCATTTGGAACCAGATGTATATGCTATTCATTTGGGTTGGGTTAATGGTTGCGATTATTCACTTCGGGACCAAGGCGATCAAGAACCACATCACCTATCCTCGCACCGGATTCGTCGCGTACAGAGCACAAAACAGAATTTGGACGGCGATCATTGCATCCGTCGTGTCAGCGCTGTCTGTCGCGGGTTTGGTTCTTGCCGCCCATTCGCACAGGCACATTGTGATGCCGGTCTTTTTCATTGGCCTTTTTTTTGCAGCGGGCTACGCCTTCGGTATCGCCAGGTCAGGTGGTGTGAATGCACTTTTTCGATGGAAATGGGTAGTGGTCTTGGCGCAGGTGATCGGCTCGCTGCTGATTGCTTTACTTCCTGAAGATCTGACTGCCGCTCTGTCCGGCGGCTCATCGTTGCCCGCCTGGTTTTCAGCCAGTAGCGCCGGGGCATTTCTGCTTTGGCTCGTGCTGTATGGCACGCTGTTATTGATTTCGGGCGCGATCAGTTTTTGGCTCTATCTTTGCCATACACAAGCCCCGGCAAAGGAGGCCAATGAACCGGCAAACGCAGACGTTTAATGAGCTCGATCGAGTGATTCACGAACCGGGACGGCTCATGATAGTCGCCCTCCTGTTCGCCATCGACCAATGCGACTTTCTTTATCTGCAACACGAAACTGAAATGAACAAGGGCACTCTGTCCAGCCATCTCTCCCGGCTCGAGGAGGCCGGATATATCGAGGTGGTGAAGACCTATCGCGGAAAGGTTCCGCAAACGCTCTTGAGTCTGACGGCGTCCGGCCGCGAAGCCTTTAAACAATACAGGAAGAAGCTCAAGAAAGCACTGAAATAGAGAAGCGGAGATTTGGCTGGAGAATCGGTTGCCGGACGCGGGCGCGTTTGAATTCAATGATGAAGTTTTTGCGTCGTTGGTATCGGTAGCTGAACCGGAAAGAGTCATTGGCTGGAAACAGTGTAGATAATGCGGCTGAAAGCGAGATTGAAAATCCATCGCCAACAATGGCAACGCAATAATCCAAACCAACGCCGCGCCCCCTATGGCAGGGGTATACCCTAAATAAGTCGTAATATTCCCCAGCAAAGGCAGGGATTCTTTTGAAAGTCGAGTTCGAGAACGAGCGCGGGAAAGCTGGTTGTACGGGCAAGTCGATCCTTGTTTTGGTAATAGCGGCCTGGCTGTTCGCTGTGGCGGGAGCCTGGGCGCAACCGGAAGCGCTGCCCGTTTGGCAGGGTATTCTGCGCAACGCGTCCGGAGCGCCCATCCCCGGTGCGACGGTCCGGCTGGAAGCGGTCGTCGCCGCCGCCGAAGCGGTCACCGCCGCCGACGGCAGCTTTCGCTTGCTGAATCTTGCGCCGGGACAATACCGGCTCTCGATTGAATCCAAGGGCCGCAGGATCGACTACGCGCTGCCCATCGACCTGGTTGCCAGCCTTCCCGGCGGTGGGCCCACAGTTGCCATCACGCTCTCCGGTCGCGGCGAACTGACTGTGTCTATCCTCAAGGCTCCTGTGGCCACGGGCGGCGAGGAGTTGTCAAGCCAGGCGGTGAGCGAGCTGCCGCTGAATAAGCGGGACTTCAGCACGCTGCTGCTGCTGGCTGCCGGCACCATGACCGACACCAACGGCGCCACCAACTTCACGGCGCAGTTCGCCATCAACGGGCAGCGCGGCGTGGAGGCGACCTTTGCGATGGACGGCGCGGATATCAGCGATCCTGAGATGGGCGGCGCCACTTTCTCGAACTTCAATGTGGACGCGGTTGAAAGCATCGACTCCAGCTCCGGCTGGATGCCGGCGGAGATTGG
>PMTP01000094.1 GCA_003167305.1 Acidobacteriaceae bacterium | reverse complement strand
GAAGAGCATCGCAGTTGCTTCCTGGCCAGCGAGCTGGAAGAGTACGAGGAGACCATGCCCGGCATCAGCGCGATGGCCTTCGATGTGCTGGCCGCCGACGGCTCCCATCCGCAGAAGGCCGGACCCTGCGCCGGTTGCGCCGGCAACAGCGACTTCCTGCGCATGCAAAACAGATTGACCGCCTGCCTGACCGGCTCTCGACTCGCCAAGGACCGCGCCGCCGAGACGGTCAGCAAAGTGATGATTCCCGAAGCGCTGGATTATCCGGCATGAGCGGAGGCCGCAAATGAAACAATTTGTTTCAATCTTCATCCTTCTTTTCGGAGCAAGCGCGTTTTCGCAAGTATTGAAACCATCTGATTTCGTTATCGATCCGTCGAAAGCCTATGTGTATCTGAAGTTCGATCATATTGGGCCACGGAAACCACACCAAGATGGTGAAATCAAAACCGGCCTTTGGCTGAATGTCGTAAACAACTGTCGTATTCCGATAGTTTTTCGGGCGTCGGGTGGGCTTCCAGGAACTCCAGAGGCGGTGTTGGAGGATGAAGTTGTCGAAGACGAGCCGATTATGCAAATCATCTCTTCCGATCAAGAAATGAAGGATTACGAGAGTGATTTGAAACGGCGAAAAGAGAGATTAATACTTAAACCCGTAGGCTATTCTTTTGAGGTTTCTGGTGTCGTCAGAGTCCAGCCGGGCGAGGAAATCCTTATCAGCTTTCCATTGAACCATGTTGATGAATACTGGTATTTGCGCGTGAAGTTTGCTTTGGACCTAAATAACTCGTCGATTGCGATTGGCCCATTTACATATCTTCCATTTTATAACTTGGATATTCCTAAGAGTGAAAGACCAAGCAACATAAATCCACCTATTATGAAACATTGAGCTTTTTACGAACTGAATTCATTGCACCCGAGAGTTATCGGCAAACAGGGAGACCCGGATGAGCGCGGAAGAACAAACAGAAGCGGTCATCGACCGTCAATCCATGGAAGTGGACATCGCCTGCGCCGGCTTTGGCCCCGCCACGGGCGGCTTTCTCTCCACGCTCACAAAAGCCTGGACCGACAATCCCGCCGATCCGGCCTTCGAGAGCAAGGTCGCGCCGGGAATGCCGCTGCAAGTCCTTTGCTACGAACGCGCCGACGACATCTCCTCCGGCGTCAGCGGCGTCGTCACGCGCGCCCAGGCCATCCGCTCCAGCTTCCCCAACCTCGATCCGTCCGAAATCCCCATGGCCGTCCCGGTCAAGAGCGAACGGGTGATGTACCTGCTCGATCCCATCGGCGCCAGCCGGCGCTCCGCGCTTTTGCGTTTCGGCGACAGGCTACTACGGGCAGCCGGCCCTCTGCTCGGCGTCCGCGACCATGCCTTCACGCTGCCCTGGACTCCGGCCTTCCTCAACAAGCACGGCGGCCTGGTTCTCTCCATCGGCCAGTTTAATCAGTGGATCGGCACGCATCTGATGGCCACAGGCCTCGTCCAGATCTGGCCCGGCAGTCCGGTAGCCGGACCGCTCTTCTCTGGGAACAGGGTTGAGGGACTTAGACTCGCCGATCAGGGTGTAGACAAATCCGGCGCGCCCACTGACGGGTTCATGGCCGGAATGGATGTGCGCGCCCTGCTCACCGTCGTTGGCGACGGCCCGGTCGGCGCAGTCGGCCAGGCCATCGACGATAAGCTCGGCCTGCCCTTAGGTCACGCTCACCGCGAGTGGGCCCTGGGAATGAAGTTCGTGATCGAGCTGCCCGAAGACTCCAATCTTGAAAACTCCCCGCTCCAGCCCGGAACTGTCTGGCACAGCTTCGGCTACCCGGAGCCGGAGGTCTTTGGCTTCCTTTACGTCCATCCGGAGCGTCTCGTCTCGGTGGGCATCTTCGTCCCTTCGTGGATGAGCAACCCCTCGCGCACCGCCTACCGCTACTTGCAGCACTACATTCAGCACCCCGCGCTGTGGAAGTACCTGAAGGACGGAACCCTGCGCTCCTGGGGCGCGAAGTCGCTGGAAGAGTCGGGCAAGCACGGCGAGCCATACCTTGTCGGCGATGGCTACGCGCGCATCGGCGAAGGCTCCGGCTCGACTAATATGCTCACCGGCTCCGGCGTCGACGAGGCCTGGGCAACCGGCACGCAACTGGGCGAAGCGGTCATTGAACTGCTCCGCGCCGGCAAGCCCTTCACGCAGGAGAATCTCGCCGCCACCTACGAAGCCCGCCGCCGCGCAAGCTGGGTCGAGCGCGGCGCAAAGGAGGCCGAGAACGCCCGCAACGGCTTCCAGGACGGCATCGTGAAAGGCATGATCGGCATGGCCCTCGCTGGGCTATCCTATGGAAAACTTTCGCTGACCGCGAAGGTCCCTCCGGCGCACAAGCAGATTCGCCCCTTTGCTTCGCAGTCAGTCGAAGGCCTGCAACTGAAACAGGCCGTGGCTCTGGCACATGCCGATGGGCGCACCTTCCACGATGCGCTGCTCTCGGTGCGCGGCTGGCCGGAGATTCCGCTCGATGGCCGCCTGCTGGTCACGCAGCAAGATGCACTGCTGCTCGGCGGCAAGGTCCAGGCGATGCCCGGCTTTGCAGATCACGTCGTCTTCCGCAACCCTGAGCTTTGCATCGCGTGCGGCGAAAAGACCTGCATAGCGATGTGCTCCGGCCAGGCCCTCACGCAGGGCGAAGACGGCGCGCCCGCCTTCGAGCGCGAAAAGTGCATCCACTGCGGCGCCTGCTTGTGGAACTGCGGCCAATCCCCCGACGGCGAGCACTCCAACATCGAGTTCCGCGCCGGTTCCGGCGGCCTGCACTCGGCGGAAAATTGACCATTATCGACATTGTCCGCAACAATTATGTTGTGCTCGTGTTTTGAAGGGTATGGGCTTCAGCCCCTGAGGGAATGTGAGATGAAAAAGTTCGTTGCCGTTTTGTTCCTGCTGCTCTGCGCCACTTGTTTACAGGCAAAAGACAAACCCAACCCAGCCGACTACGCCATCAAGATGCATATCTCCGGATCTCACATCGAGCCATATTCCGGAGGCACCTACCTCCACGTAGATACGAATTTGAACGGAAAGAAAATCGAATTAACGGGGTCTGCTGTCACCTATAAGAGGATTGACATGTTACTCATCCCTGGCGACTATACGGCCAAACTCACAAAAGACGGTCAGAATCCAGATCGCGCTTGGTTCAGTCAGGAATATGACATTCTTTTGCCAGATGGCACCACTTGGCATTGCTATACCTCCGGAATCTCCGAATAACGTAACAATTTGCAGCAACGAAAAGGGATACCAAGAATGGCAAATGTTTTGCACATCGTGGTTTGCGCGGGGATCGTACCCGATCCGCTGCAAACGCTGGAACCAATCACCACGCCCACCGGCCCTGGCCTCAAGAACGAGATGGTCCTGCCCGCGGTCCTCGACCCCTGGGCCGCCAGTGCGCTCTATGAAGCGGCGGCTCTCGCATCCAAGAACCCCGGCAGCAAGCTCTGGCTGGTCTCGCTCGGCCCCAAGGCAAAGCTGCAACAGGTGATGATGACCGTCGCGCAGAAGGTGGCCTTCGAACTGGTTCCCCTCGACGGACCCATCGGCGGCTTTCCCGACGCGCACTCGACCGCAGCCGTTCTGGCCGAGACCATCGCCGCGCTGCCCGGACTCGACCGCGAGAAGCTGTTGCTTTTCGGCGGCTGGGAGTCGGCGACGCGCGGGGCAGGCGTGACGCTGCAACTCGTCGGCGAGCGCCTGGGCATCACCGACCAGTTTCAGGGCGTCGACCAGATCGATCTGCGCGACGACGGCAGCTTTGAAGTGCTGGAGCGCGTCGAAGGCGGCAAGCATCAGGTCTCGATTTGCGCCGGAGCGCCCGCCGTTCTGGGCTGGGCCACCGGCAATCTGGCTGAGCCAAGAAACAATCCGCAGGTCGGCATGGCGAATATGCGCACCATCATGCCCGCGCTTGCCAAAGCCAAAGTCGCCAAGCTGGAAGCGAACGGCCTCAGCTACAGCTCCGTGAGCCTGCCCAAACAGCAGCGCACCACGCGCGTGGTGAAGGACATGACCCCCGATCAGATTGCCGCCGAGCTGGTCGAATGGATTGGAGCCGAATAATGGAAAGCATCCTTGTACTCACCCACGCAGACGAATCCGGCTCCGCCCTCACGAAAGCCTCGCTTGAAGCCGTGACGGCCGGCATTGATTTGGCCTCGCGCCTCTCCGCTCCGCTCACTATCGGCATTATTGCCGCCGATGCCGCAACTGCGGCCAGTTCCCTTCCCTCCAGCGGCGCGCGCCTGCTGGCCATCTCGGGCGAGGCCTTCGCCCAGGCGCGCTACGCCTCGGACGCCGCCGCCGCTGAAGCCCTTTGCCGCGCCGCCAGCGCCACCATCGTTCTAGCCCCCGGCACTTCGCGCTTTGCGCGCATCGCCGCCGGTGTCGCCCATCGCCTCGGCGGCTTCGTCGATACGCATATAACCGCATTGAGCGGCACGGATAACATCGAAGCCAGCCGCTGGTTCTATCGCCAACGCATTGAAGCCGTCCTCAGCCGCGGCGCGCGCCCCTGGTTCCTGCTGCTCGATGCGGGCACTCATGCAACCTACGCGGGTGAACCCGGCCCGGCTCAGATCGAAAACATTTCCGTCGAACTCCCCGCGCTGCGCACCACCGTCAGCGGCTTCCGCGCCCCCACTCAAGGCGCGCAGACCATCCGTCCCGACGCGAAGATTCTGTTCGTCGCCGGCGCCGGATGGACCAAGAAGCAGCCCGACGGCCAGGCGCATGTCGCCGAGGCGGGCGAGCTGATTCTCGGCTTCCTGCACGCCACCAGCGCGTCGCTGGGCAGCAGCAAATCGCTGGTCGATCAGGGCGGCGAAGGGAACTCCGTTCTTCCTTTCTTGACGCACCTGAATCAGATTGGGCAGACCGGCGCGACGCCGCGCCACGCCAAGGGATTGTCCACATGCTGCCACGGCGAGGAGCCACACGTGGTGGGCTGGCGCTTCATCGGCTCGCGGCGCGCCATCAGCCTGGACCCCAACTGCGGCTGGACCCGCGGCAAAGCCGACGTGGTCTATGTTGCCGACGCCTTCCCGGTGATGGCCAAACTCAACGCGCTGCTGGAAGCGGCCAAAACTTAGTGCATTTTCTCAGTTATAAGAATGTGGGTGCCCCACCCTCGCCGCGTTTTTGTTTTTGCGGCTAGGGTGGGAAACTCATCGTCTGCTGTGCGACGCTATGCCGTCGTCGACTCCGCGGCGAATACAGGCTCGAGCGCGCGCTCGGCGCCGATCCAGTGAATGGCGCGGCTGGGGTGGAGGCGTCTAAACGGCAGCGCGCCGGAGACGGCCAGAACCAGGATGGCCGGCTCGATGGGTAGGCGATAATCCATCAGCGAATGAGTAATATAGTAAGTCAGCGGAAACACGGCGATAAGGATCAAGTAGGGCAGAGCGGCGGCGCGGTTCCGGTGCCAGAGGCGTAGGACGCCGCGCAGCATCAAAAATGAAATGCAACAAACATAAAATATATTTCCCGGCTCGTAGGGTTGCTCCTTTAATTCCTGGGCAGAGAGGCTCCAGAAACCCGTCCAATAATAGAAAGCACGGCGCATTGTTTTACGAATCACAAACTCCGGATGCTGATGAATATAATTCATGGCTAAGTCATGCTTCTCCTTGAGAAAGCCTGGTTCTCCCATGGAGAGCCACTTCTGCATCTCCGCCGGATTGGCGTCCGGATGCGCTGAACTCGGATCGAGGGAAGCATCGCCGGAGTTATCGTCGTAAACCTCCAGCCAGAAGTTATCGCGCACCGGGCAGAGAATGCCCAGGGCGCGGTAGTTGCGCACCGTCCACGGAGTTAGGACAACGATAGCGGCAACTGCCGTAAGCGCGCCGTAGAGCAGCCAGCGTCCGCCGGAGCGGCGCACTCTGTAGAGCGCCATCAGCAGCAGAAACGGCAGCGTGGAAAGCACCGAGGGGTTGGAGAGCGCGGTGAGGCCGAAGAGCGCGCCCCATCCCAGCCATGCGAGGGGCTTGGCGGAGTGGTGAATGCGCTGCGCGATGCAGAAGCAGGTGGTGAAGAGCAGGCCGGTCAGCGCATACTCCCAGACACGGCCAGCGGAGAAATAGATGGCGAAGGGATACAAGGCCCATATCCAGGCGGCTATCTTGGCAGCGCGCGCGCCCAGGGAGTATTTGGCGCTGTAGTAAATGGGAATGCATGTTAGTGCGCTGAGCAAACTATTGATGGAGAGGATGACGAATCCAGAGGCGATCGAATAAATGCCGAAGAGCCTGAAGACTAAGGAGAGTAGGAAAGGATAGAGCGGCGGCTGCATCGCTGTGGGTCCGCTCCATGGATAGTAAGGCGAGCTGAATCCATGACCGCTGGCCAGCGCGCGCGCAATCCAGCCCATCTCCCATCCAAACTGCGCGTGGGATAAGTATTCTTCCGCGAAGGGCAGTCCGCGATAGGTAAATAAGACCACCACCATGCGAAGGGCAAATGCGGCAAGAATGATGACGGGGAGCAGCCAGCGGCGCGAGCCTGCGTGTTCCGCTCGCGGGGTATGACCGGTAGAAGTCGTCATTGTTTCATTGTTCTCCCTTGATTTCTTTCTCGACAGAAAGATCAGAAGCCGGCGCTGTACCGGAGTAATAGGGCATAGATACTTTTCTTCCCGATTTGTTGAAGATAGGAGCGTGAAGCCATCCCATCCGATGCGCGACGAAAGCGGCGGTCGTGCTCAATACTCCCAGGCCATACTTCACGCTCCGCCTGAAATTGATGGAAGATGCCTCCTCAAAGTAACGCGTCGGGCAGGAGATCTCTCCTATCTGAAAGCCGAACATGACCGCCTGGGCGATCATCTGGTTATCAAAAACAAAGTCGTCGGAGTTTTCCAGCAGCGGCAAAGTCTCTAAGAGTTTCCGCGAAAATGCCCGGAATCCGGTATGGTATTCCGAGAGTTTCACGCCCAGAAAAAGGTTCTGCACCGCCGTCAATATACGGTTGGCTATGTATTTATAGAGCGGCATCCCGCCCTTCAGCGCCCCCGTTCCAAGGATGCGAGAGCCAAGCGCCATGTCATAGGCTCCGCTGGCCACCATGCCCGCAATCGCGGGAACCAGCGTAGGCGTGTATTGGTAATCGGGATGNNTGCTGATTGCGCCCATAACCGTAATTCGCATCATGAATAAACGTGAGCACGCCGAGCTTTTCAGAAAGCGCTGCGGTCTGGTCGCGGCTACAGTCGTCGACCAGAATCCGGATGTCCACAACGTCGGACAGCTCGCGGACAGTCTGCTCCAGGGTTCGCTCGGCGTTGTAGGCCGGCATCACAACCGCAATACGCTTTCCGTTGATCAAGGACTCTTCTCCTGAATGCCCTCTTGCTAGTTCATCGAGTAGACAGGGACAGAAGCAGCGCGAGCTGTTCCATCCACTACAAGACAGGCACAGTCTGGGGGCAGACTGCGAAAAAGGTGCTTGGCGTATTCCCTGCTCTATTCTTAGACGATCATAATGGAGAGCGGAGTACAAGTCATCCAATGAATTGCCGGAAGGGTCTACGCGGCTTCGTCCAGCCGTATCCCGCAAATCGCTTGTGGTAGTTTGGATGTGGGAGAACTATCCGCACTATGCCACCGATTACCTCGTTTATCAAGCGCCATTATCGCCACTTCAACGCCGCAGCGCTGGTGGATGCCGCTGAAGCCTACAACGCCCTGCTGGCTGCGGGCGGCAAGATGTTCGTCACCATCGGTGGCGCTATGAGCACGGCGGAGCTGGGCCTTTCGCTGGGGGAGATGATTCGCCAGGATAAAATTCATGGCATCTGCTGCACAGGCGCTAATCTCGAAGAAGATGTTTTTAATCTCGTCGCGCACGACTTTTACGAGCGCGTGCCGCATTACCGCGATCTGACTCCTGCCGACGAGGCCAAGTTATTGAATCGGCACATGAATCGCGTCACCGACACCTGCATCCCGGAGATGGAGGCGATGCGGCGGATTGAGAACGAAGTCCTGAAGGAGTGGGTGCGCGCCGACCAGGCGGGGGAGCGGCTCTTCCCTCATCAATTCATATACAAGATTCTCCTCTCCGGCGATCTGAAGGCGTCGTATCAGATTGATCCTAAAGATAGTTGGCTTCTGGCCGCGGCGGAGAAGAACCTGCCCATCTTCGTCCCCGGATGGGAGGATTCAACGCTGGGCAATATGTTCGCCGGTCACTGCATCTCCGGCGACGTGGAGAACGTCCATACGGTGCGCACCGGCATCGAATACATGATGGAGCTGGCCGAGTGGTACACCAATACGACGGCGGAAACGCCGCTGGGCTTCTTCCAGATCGCGGGCGGCATCGCCGGCGACTTCCCCATCTGCGTGGTGCCGATGCTGCATCAGGACTTGCAGCGCGAGCACGTTCCTCTCTGGGCTTATTTCTGCCAGATCAGTGATTCCACAACCAGTTACGGCTCCTACTCCGGCGCCGTTCCGAACGAGAAAATTACCTGGGGCAAGCTGGGCGAGGCGACGCCCAAGTTCATCATCGAGTCGGACGCCTCCATCGTCGCGCCGCTGCTCTTTGCCTACGTTCTGGGCTGGTAGAGCTTCGACGATCCCAGGTCTCAGAATCGAGACCGCGGGCACCCGCACCGTTGTTGAGAAATTGCACGCCAAAAAACCTGCATCTCGAGATGCAGGTTTTTTGGCGTTTTATTGGCCAAATTCTGCCCGGTAATTCCCCCTGCGCCGGCCTTTTTGGGTTGTTTTTGTGGGGTTAAGTTGCGGGAGGCTGAAAATCAGACTAGACTAGACCTAGTCAAGTTGAGGAGACTGTCATGCCCACCGTGAACATCTACGCAGCCAAGACCCAGCTTTCCAAGCTCGTTGACCTGGCCTCCAGCGGCACCGACGTGGTGATCGCGCGCAATGGAAAGCCGGTGGCGCGGCTGACCAGCCTCAAGCCTGAAAAACGGCCCATTGTCTTTGGTCTGCTGGAAGGCAAGGGATGGATTGCGGAAGACTTTGATGCGCCTCTGCCGGATGAGATTCTGGCTGGATTTGAAGGCCGCTAATGAAGATTCTTCTAGATACGCATATCGTCTGCTGGCAATATTACGAGCCGCAACGCCTGCCGGAGATGGCCCGGCGTCTCATGGTCAACGCCGATGCTGTTTACGTCTCCTCGGCCACGGTCTGGGAGATCGCCATCAAGGCCCGTCTGGGGAAGATCAACGCTGATCCCCACCGAATTGCACAAGAATTCATGGCAGGCGGGTTAATCGAACTGCCTGTCTTTTCAAGACACGCCGCACTGGTGGCCGACCTGCCGCTCTATCACTCCGACCCCTTTGACCGGATTCTGATCGCTCAGGCCATCAGCGAACCGCTGCATCTGGTCACGGTCGATCCGCAGCTCAAGCAGTACAGCGAGCTGGTCATTCAGGTTTGATTGCGGCGGCGATGCCTGCCCAGGGTTTACCGATTCCTCGCAGAGCGTGATCCATGAATGTTTTATCCGGTCTGCGCGGCGGTTCTTTGGTGGTGGGCTGGTTCCCCGGTGGTTGGCAACCCGGCAGTTGACCTGGGCGATCACCGGCCGGTGCAGGGCAAGCCCTACCTTCATGAAATAGGCGGCCATTGAGATTCATCTGGTGCAATTCGATGAACGCTGGCCGACTTATCGGGACCGATCTGCTGTCAACGAGTGCATTGGCAATTTGGCAGTAACTGAAATCAACCTTGCTGATTCAATTGCCTGATTGGGACTAAGCAGGGGTAGCATTCACATTTCAGCTATTCCCGAGTTCTCACTCGATGCATCTGGGATCACTGGGAAGATTTCTGGTAGCTGGGAATCGCCGTTGGCTTAGCGTCTGTCATTCCCTTCTTAGCGCCTGCATTGGGTCGATCGAAGCGGCGCGGCGCGCAGGAAGCAAGCACGCGGCAACTCCTACCGCCGCGAGCACACAGAGAGCGCCCGAGGTGATGCCTGAGTTGTACGGACTTACTCCGAACAGCAAGCTGCGCACCACTCGCGCAAAGCCAAACGAGACAGCGATTCCAACAGCCGCTCCGGCCAGCACCGGCGTCAGGCCATCCTGCAGCATTAAACGGTAGATATTTCCTCGTTGCGCGCCGAGAGCCAGCCGCAAACCGATCTCCCGTTGTCGCTGCACTACGGAGTAATTGACGACGCCATAGACACCCAGGCCCGCCAGGAGCAAGGCGCTGATGGCGAACAAGAGAAGCAGGTCCATCTCAAAGCGCTGATTCGCCAGCGAGTCCGCGACCACGCCGCCCAGCGCACGCACCATGGGGACAGGCACTTCAGGATCGACGCTCCAGATCGTCTTGCGCAGAGCATCCGCCATCATCGCCGGATCCTGACGGGTGCGCAAGAGCAGCCCGCCAGTTGAATCGCAGCGATACCAATAAGGCATATACACCATCATTGGGTCTGGACTCGACAGCGAGATCGTCCGTGCGTTGCCCACCACGCCAATCACGGTAAACGGCGCCTCTTCATCGTCGCCTGCACGGTGAAATTGCCGGCCGACAGGATCTTTGCCCGGCCAAAGCGTACGCGCGGTCAGCTCCGAGATCAACACATAGCTCTTGCCTTCGTCGCTGGCGCTCAGAAAACGCCCGGCGATCAGAGGCTGGTGAATGGCCTCGAAGTATCCGGGGCTGATCCAGCGAAAGTGCTCCGAGGGCAATTGCATGAAGGGCCGGGAGTCGCCGGGTACGCGAATCATGTCGATCCATCGATCGCCGTCGAGGGGCAGCACGCTGATGGCTGCGGCGTCTTCCACGCCTGGAAGCTGGGTCAATCGGCGCTGAACTTCCCGATAAAACGCAATGCGCGTTTGCACTCTGGGATAGGATTTCCAGGGCAGATCGATGGTCGCCGTCAGTGTGTGTTCGGGCTGAAAGCCGCGCTCGATGTGGAGCAGCCGGTAGAGGCTCGTGGTCAGCAGGCCAGTCATCAGCACCAGCGTCATGCTAACCGCGACTTCCACGGTGACCAGGATTCTGCGCATCCGTTTGCTACCGCGCGACTCGCTGGCCAGCCGCGACTCGCTATGCAGCACCTCCTGCGGCCCGGTGCGGGCAACCATCCACGCCGGAGCCGCTCCCGCCAGCAAAGTCGCCAGCAAAACCAACAGGAGAGCAAAGCTCGCGCCGGCCCAATCCAGATGCAGCGGCCCGCGGAAATCCAAAGCGGAAGGAAGGTAGTGCTGCATCAAAGGCACTAACACCGCGGCCAGCAGAATGCCCAGCGCGCCGCCCATAGCCGCAAGCAAAGCTGATTCGCGCATGGCCATGCGCAGCAACTCGGCGCGGCTGGCCCCAAGAGCAGCGGCGACGGCGATCTGTTGGCGCCGTCCAGCCGCGCGCGCCAGCAGCAGATTGGTGATGTTGACGCAGCCGACCAGCAGCAGGCCCGCCACGGCTGCCAGCAGAATCAACAGCTGCTTGCGATTGCCGCCCACCAGCGCCTGCTGATAGGGCGTCAGCACGGCGGAAAGCGTGCCTTTCTCCTCGGCGGAGAGGCTGGCCGTGATCGTTCGCTGAAAACCGTTCATCTCCGCGCTGGCCTGCGCCAGGGTGACGCCTGGCTTCAAGCGTGACAGGCCGAAATAATTGAAGTCGCCATTCCGCTCCCGCAACTGCTCGGCGGAAAATGCCTTCGGCAGCAGCGCTTCCACCGGTTGCGGACGCACGGTGGATGTGTTGGCGAAAGGCTGCATGTGGGGCAGATGAAACGAGGCCGGCATCACGCCGAGGACCGTATACGGAAATCCATCGAGCGTGACCGTCTTGCCGAGAATCGCTGGATCGGCTTGAAACTGACGCCGCCAAAGCCCATCCATCAGGACAACGACGCGCTCGTGCCCAGGCTGGGCCTCTTGCTGCGTAAATGCGCGGCCAAACTGGGGCGCAACATCGAGCACCGAGAAGATGCCCGGCGTGGCGCGCAGCACGCCTATCTTCTGCGGCGCGCCGCTCGATCCCAGCGGCACGGCTTCTTCTTCCATCACCGCCATCGACTGCATGGTGCGGCTGTTCTGCTGCCAGAAGGTGAAGTTGCTGGCGTTCATCGGCAGCGTCGGGTAAATGTCGCGGAACTCCGCAACCTGTTCTTCCATCACCACCAACTGCCCCGGCTGCGCATAGGGAAGCGGCCTCAACAACACGTCGTACACCAGCGTGAAAATGGCGGTCGTCGCTCCAATACCGAGCGCCAGCGTCAAGATGGCAGTCAGAGTGAAACCGGGCGATTTGAGCAACTGGCGTGTCGCATAGCGCAGGTCATCAAGTAGCATTGGCATGGAAAACTCCTGATGGCATAATCAACCGAGGTGTATTCCTGCATTTGTACGGCCAAACTTGGTGCAGTGCAAGTAATTGATTATTAAGTAGTTAATCTTTCAAGGCTCTACGATCGTTTACAGCCCAATGTCCGAAATCGAAGATTGCTGTCCGCAAACGAACAGTTAATATCATCGATGCAACTGTGAATTGACGCGCAGTCGCCACAAACTAACACGAACATGCCCAGAAACCGCCTTGGTCCCTTGGAGAGGCCGTACCGTCGCGGGGGCGTTGCTTTCCGGCTTCTCCCCCTTTTTGGCGGACAAGCCTTAAGTTCAATCTCAGTTGGCGGGAACAGCCCCACGCACTCAGCGAGCGTGCTTTAGGGGGCGATTGTCAGATCGATCCTCGTAAACACCGATATCGCAAGAATCGATTCTCGGCTGATGTTTAATCGCCTTGGCATGAACATTATCCAGCCTATTCGTCCTGGCCCTACGGGGCGGG
>PMTP01000153.1 GCA_003167305.1 Acidobacteriaceae bacterium | reverse complement strand
GGCACGACTGAAGTCGTGCTCTGACACTTCATGCGTACCGATCATGACAATGATTCATAATAGGTACTCTTTGAATGGTTGATGGGCTGGCGCCTCGACTAATCTTGCAAGAGCCTACTCGGCCACCCAATGTGACGGCGGCGTTAGAGTGGTAGCTGAGGGTTGCTTTGACCAACGCGCGCACCATCCGTAAGACGCCCGTACGCCGGCTCAGACCCCGGCGCATGGCCTTGCGTCGCCGCCGCATGGGCTGGCAGGGCCGGCTGACGCTGGTCGCGCTCGCATTGGTTGTTGGCCTGCTGGCCTGGGGAGTGGTTGGCCGCCTGCTTGCGCCCGCCTCCAACACCGCGCTCACCCGCTTTGACGCCATCATTGTGCTGGGCTCTCCGGCAGACAGCGACGGCAATCCCACGCCGCTACAGTTGGCCCGCGTGACCGAGAGCGTGCATGAGTATGAGCGGGGCGTGGCGCCGCGGCTGATCCTGACCGGCGGAGCGGCGCGCAACCAGTTTGTGGAGGCGCGGGTGATGGCGCGCTCCGCGCACGCACAGGGCATTCCGGAGCAGGCCATTATTCTTGAGCCGGAGGCCCGGGATACGATTCAGAACGCCTGTTACGCGGTGCGGATCATGAAGGCGCACGGCTGGCGGTCGGCGGAGGTGGTCTCCAGCGCCCCCCATCTGCCGCGCGCTGGCATCATCTTCAGCGGCCTGCCGCTTGCCTGGCGCACCCACGCCGCGCCGCCGCTGGAACCGCAACCGGCGGCTTACCAATGGGCCGCTGATACCGTCGAAGACCTGAAGACGGTGCGCTACCTGGTCTGGACACGCTGGAGCGAGCGCTGCGATCCATAGGACCGGAGGACCAGGGACTAGGAAGCTGCGAAGGTTGGCGGTATTTTTTTAGAAGACCCCCGTAGAGGCTGCCCGGTGTGCATTGTCCCCCATCGGCATCGTCTAGTAAGCTGAATAAGATGCGTCTCTCCGTAAGTCATACCGTTGCTCTTGCCGCCGTAGCTGCTTTGGCTATGTCGTTTGCACCTCGCGCCCAGGCCCAGGCGCAAAGCACCGCCTCTCCGACGGCCGGCAATGGCACCTACATCGCCACCGACCCGCTGGCGAATGTGCGCTACGACAACCGTTTCGATTTTTCGCTGGGCGCGGCCTACGGCCACATCCATGCCGGACCGGTCGCCCTGCAAGGCGCCAACCTGGGCGGACTCGATCTCTCCGCCTCCTATTGGTTCAGCAAGCACTGGGCTCTGGAAGGCTCGGGCCGCGGCTATCTGGGCACCAGCGGCGTCGCTAGCGTGGGGGGAAGCAATTCAGGGCAAAATGATGTCAGAGGCCCCTTCGTAAGCCAATATCTTTTCGTTGCCGGGCCCGAATGGCTGGGACCGCACAACAAGCACGGCGATATTATGCTGCATGTGCTGGCGGGCGGAGCGCACTTTCTTTCGCATGATTGGCCGCAGACGCCTGCAGGTGTAGGCTTCTACGATAACCAGATCGCTCCGGCCGCGGTCTTCGGCGGCCACATCGACCTGAACCGCACGTCGCGCTGGGTCTTCCGCGTTTCGCCCGACGCGCTGTTTACCCGCTATGGCTTTAATTATCCCGTCGTTCCCGCGACCTCAAGCCCGCACGACAACTGGAACTTCGGGATTTCGGTTGGAGTGGAGTACAAGTTCAAGACGAAGCGCTAGCAGACCGGCGCCTCGGACAGCGTTTGGGTGAGCCGGCAGCAGCCGCACCCAAACTGCATTTTTCCCTTTCCGGAGTTTCTTTCGAGGAAGATTTGCCGGCGGCGGCTCCGGACATGTTTCTATGGCAGCCAGCTTCGGTAATGTGTGAAGGGCAGCCGAAGTCTCTGGGCTGTGGTATTCTCCATCCTCCGGCAATTCCTGGATAATATTGTTGCCGGAAGGTTATGCTGGATTGGAGAGCGGCGCTTCCGCCCCCGGCAGGGATGCACCCGGCGAGCATCAGCACGAAGGCAGGGTTCAGCGATGAGAGACACACTTGGAGTATTGCTAGCGGGCGGCGCGGGAGAACGGCTCTTCCCCCTCACCCGCGATCGCGCCAAACCGGCCGTGCCCTTTGGCGGACACTATCGCATCATCGACATCACTCTCTCCAACTGCATCAACTCCGGCCTGCGCAAGGTCTTCATCCTGACGCAGTACAAGGCGCTCTCGCTGAACCGGCACATCCGCGAAGGGTGGACGGGGATTGTGGCCCAGGAGCTGGGCGAGTTCTTTGAACTGCTGCCGCCCATGCAGCGCACCGGCGCCAATTGGTACATGGGCACCGCCGATGCGGTTTATCAGAACATCTATTCAATCGGCAGCGAGCAGCCCAAGCACATGATCATCCTCCAGGGTGACGCCATCTACAAGATGAACTACAACCGGATGCTGGAATATCACAAGGAGACCAAGGCTGAGGTCACGCTGGCCACGCTGCCGATCTCGCCGGATGAAACGAAGCGCTTCGGCGTGGTGGAGGTGGCCAAAACCGGTGAGGTTTTGGGCTTTCTGGAAAAGCCTGCCTCCACCACGTTCCGCTCACCCTTCAATTCAGGCGCCGTGGATGCCTCGATGGGCATCTATATCTTCAATACTGAAGTGCTCCTGAAGGCGCTGATCGCCGACGCCGATGATCCGGCTTCGAGGCACGACTTTGGCCACGATATTCTGCCCAATATGCTGGGCAAAAAGAAGATGATGGCTTACAACTTCGTCGATGAGAACAAGAAGCAGGCGCTCTATTGGCGCGACGTGGGCACGCTGGACGCCTACTACGACGCCAACCTGGACCTTTGCTCGGTTTCGCCGACCTTCAACCTCTACGACAAGAGCTGGCCCATCCGCACCCGCGTGCGCCAGTATCCGCCGGCCAAGTTCGTCTTTGGCGAGCCGGGCCGCTCGGGCATGGCGGTCAACTCGGTGATCACCGCCGGCGTCATCATCTCCGGCGCGTCGGTGACCAATTGCGTGGTCTCGCAGGATGTGCGCGTCAACTCCTACTCGACGGTGGACGCCAGCATCATTTTCTCGCACGTGAACATCGGGCGGCACTGCCGCATCCGGAGAGCCATCATCGACCGCCATGTGCACATTCCCGAAGGCACCATCATCGGCTACGATCCGGTCGAGGACAAGCGCCGCTACTTTGTGACGCCATCGGGGCTGACCATCGTCACCCGCGACGCCTCGCTCTTCGAGAATCCCGTCGAACCGGAGTTCTCGCAGCGGTATTAGGGCAGGGAATTGAGAAGAGCATGCCCATCCAAGAATTAACAAAGGATATGATCGACATGCTGCTAGCTCGCATTCGCGAGGCGACTGCGGCTGCTTCCTCACTGAAGGCGCTGGAGAGTGGCATCGTCGAGGCCATCTCCGAGCGGCTCCCTCATTACAACTGGACCGGCTTTTATTGGCTCGACCCCGGCGATGCGGAGACGCTGGTCCTCGGCGCTTTTGCTGGCGAGCCGACGCCGCACGTGCGCATCCCTGTTACGCAAGGTATCTGCGGCTCGGCGGCGGCTTTGGGCGAGACGGTTGTGGTGGACGACGTGCACGCGGACCCGCGCTATCTCTCCTGTTCCATCAAGACAAAATCCGAGATCGTTGTCCCCATCCGCGCGTACGGCAAAGTCGTGGGCGAGATCGACATTGACAGCCACACGCCGGCCGCCTTTACGGAGATCGACCGCGGATTTCTGGAAGAAGCGGCGCGCATTGTCGGTGCGTTTATTGAGGAGCAATCCGGCGAATCGATCTAGTACT
>PMTP01000002.1:2827-6110 GCA_003167305.1 Acidobacteriaceae bacterium | reverse complement strand
GGGATGTGACCGGTCCGTACCCGCCTGACCCCACCCCCCTCCCTGTGGAAAACGTTATTTTGGCCCTTTCATCGCTTGTAACTTACACTGAATCAATAGGTTGTAATTATTACATAGTAACGAATAGGTAACCGAAAACCTTGTATTTTCCCCTTTTTGAGGCCTTTTTTGGGGTAAAAACCGCCTTTTTGAGCCGAAAGTGTTCGGTTTTTTGCAGCTCCTGGGGGAAACCACAATCCCCCACTTGCCCCGTTCACTGCCGGGCAAACACTGCCTGTCCATGCACGACCGAGCCAACCAGTGTTCCCGCTTCGTCGAGTGCCACGAGATTAGCCGCTTCTCCGACGCCGAGCGAACCAGCCTTATCGCCGAGTCCGGTCATTAAAGCCGGATTCACGGTGAGCAGGCGCAGAGCCTGCTCCAGCGGCGCGCCGGTAAACTCGATAAAGTTAGTCAGCGCACGGGCCAGGGTGAGAACGCTGCCGGCAAGAACGCCGTTGGCAGTAGTTCTGCCGTTAGCAACCCGGACTGCAATGTCACCCAGGCGGTACTCGCCATCAGGCATACCTGCGGCGCTGATCGCGTCGGTCACCAGAATCGCGCGCTCCGGGCCTTTGGCGCGCCACCATAGCTTCACCATCTCCGGCGCAATGTGAACGCCGTCGCAGATCACTTCGGCAAAGAGGTCATCGCTGGTCAGCACCGTGCCCAGAATCCCCGGCTCGCGATGGTCGAGCAAACGCATCGCGTTGAAGGTGTGTGTCGCGCTTACCGCTCCGACGGCAATGGCGGCGCGGGTCTCGGCAGCGGTGGCGTTCGAGTGGCCCAGCGAGACGCGAACTCCGCGCGCCGTCGCGTGCGCGGTCAGCTCGATTGCGCCGGGCAGCTCCGGCGCCAGCGTCATCAGCCGGATGCGGCCTTCGGAGGCCTCGAAGAGCCGGTCGAAGGTGGCGATGTTAGGCGCGAGCAGATGCTCCACCGGCTGCACGCCGCGCTTTGTGTGGGAGAGAAATGGGCCTTCCAGATGAATGCCGACGGGCTGCGCCTGCCCTGTCTTCGGCGGCTGCGCCAGCAATTTCGCCAGCCCGGAGAGCGAGCGCAGCGTTGCATCGAGCGGCGCGGTGACCGTGGTGGCCAGAAAGCTGCCCGTGCCGTGAGCGGCCAGAAAGCTGCCCATCGCGCCGAGCGCCGCGGGCGTAGCCTCCATCACGTCGTGGCCCATGGCCCCGTGAATGTGCACATCGAAGAAAGCGGGCGCAAGCGTTGCGCCGGAAAAGTCGAGAACGCGGGCATCAGTGGGCAGTTCGACCGCCGCGCGTGAGGAGATGGACGCGATCCAGCCGTCTTCGATCACCACCACAGGCCAGTCGAGCAGCCTCGTCCCATCCCAAAGCCGCTGCGCTGTGAGCACGGTTCGCATACTGGAGATTATTACAGGCTCTACGGGAAAANNGTCAACTGCGCCGAGAGGAAGGCGAATTCCGACTCCAGACGCAGCCGCAGTTCTTCGATGGCATTCTCCAGCCGGTCGTTGGCTGCGATCTGCTCGGCCTGGCTCGTCTGCACTGACTTCAGGTTGGGCAGGATGGCGTCGGTCAGAATCCGGGAAAGTGAAACAAGAGGTTCATTCATGAAGAAATATTAAGGTCAAATTAATAAAAATGCATGATTACGGCTGCCCAACCGTTAGTAATCTGTTTTGGTGACGCATATCACCAATTAGACTGTTTCCATGGCAAAACGCATCGGCATCCATCTCGGCACAACCGGCGGGGCCTCGAACGCCGTCGAGCAGGCAAGGGCGATTGGCGCCAACACCCTTCAGATTTTTTCGTCGAGCCCGCGTATGTGGCGCGCGCCCAAGGTGGACCCTAAGCAGGCCGTCCGCATGAAGGAGCTTCGCGCCGCTCTCGATGTGAGCCCGCTGGTAATCCATACCAGCTACCTGGTCAACGTCTGCAGCCAGACCGACGAAGTGCGCGAGAAGAGCGTCGCCGCCTTTCGCGGCGAGATCGAGCGGGCTCTGGCGCTGGGCGCCGAGTTTCTGGTGCTCCATCCCGGCTCTTGGAAGGGACTCACGCGTGACGAAGGCCTCACGCTGGCCGCCGACTCGATCACCCGCGCCATCGACGGCCTCAAATGGCAGGGAACTCCATTCCACATTCTGATCGAGAACACCGCCGGGTCGGAGTTCTCGCTGGGCGGCAGCTTCGAGCAGGTCGCCGAGCTGGTGGAGCGGCTCAAGCCGACAGCGCCGATGGGCGTCTGCCTGGACACCTGCCACACCCACGTCGCCGGCTACGACCTGGTCACCCCCGAGGGCTACGAGGAGACGATGAAGCAGGTCGCGGCGACGGTGGGTTTCGGCACAGTGCGCGTCTGGCACATGAACGACGCCAAGGCCGCGCGCGGCTCCAAGCTCGACCGGCATGAGCAGATCGGCAAGGGCACGATGGGGCTGGAACCCTTCCGGCGCCTGCTCAACGACACCCGCTTCGCCCACGCCGCCTTCATCGCCGAAACCCCGGTGGATGCACCCGGCGACGAGGAGCGCAATGTAAAGACGCTGTTGAGTCTGGTGGAGTGATCGTTCCTGGTGGCCTGTTGAGGCTGCGTAGCGGTTCGCTGCGCGCTGCTCAGGATGACAGAAACTCGGCTATGCAAACAATTTGGGACTGATCAATAGTTGCGCTTCTTTCCGGCGGGTTTGCCGGTGGGGCGCTTGCCGCCGGGTTTGACTCGGTGGCTGGGTTTGGCGGAGCTGCCGGGCTTGGGCTTGGAGCGCGAGCCGGAGGCGGGCTTACCGGGGTTGAAGCTGGACTTGGGCTTCCAGCCGGGGCCGGCTTTAGCGAAGGTGCCGGGCTTGCTGCTGGGACGCGCTCCGCCGGCGCGGGGTTTGCCGCTACTGGTGGTGGAGGGGCGAGTGCCTTCGGCGCGGGCGGGCCGGTCGAAGCTGGAGCGATTGGGGCTGGGACGGTCGCCCGATGGGCGGTCCGGGCGGGGCCGGGGCGCGCTGGAACGAGCCGAGGAGGTTGTGCGGTCGAAGCTGGGACGGCTGGGCCTGGGCCGGTCAGAATAGGAGCGGGGCGCGCTGGGACGGCTGGCGGCGGATGGACTTGAACCGGGCCGACTGTAGCTTGCGCGAGGAGTGCTCGACCGGGATGGGCTGGGGCGTGGCGCGCTGGGACGATCCGGACCCGTGATCTCCTCAATGTGAAGGTTGGGAGGCCGGACTGGACCGAGATCCTCGTCAAAAACTCGTGCTTCGCGTGCTGGCGCTTCG
>PMTP01000002.1:0-2757 GCA_003167305.1 Acidobacteriaceae bacterium | reverse complement strand
TCGTGCGGCGGGGCGGGCGGCTGGGCGCGAATCCGGACGGTCAAAGCTGCGTCCGGCGGGGCGATTGAAGCCAAAACTCGTTGTAGAACCCGTGCCTGTGCGGCTGGGACGCTCTTCTTCCGTGCGAGAGAAGCTGCGAACGGGATTGGGAGCTGAAGTGCGTCCAGCGGCGGGGCGGAATCTCTCCGCGCTGGGACGGGCCGGACGGAAGAATTTGTTGGCTTCACCGCTGGCGAAGGAGTCCGCCGCGCGGGTGGGACGGGCGGAGCCGAACTTCTTAGGGCGGTAGTCGCTGGGGCGATCAGGGTTTAGCCGGGAAGCGGCAACCGGCGGCTTAGCCAGAGGCACGGCTTGGCGCGGNNCAGCCGCAGCGCGGCCAGCTCCTCCGGCTGCAACTCGCGTAGGTTGCCCGGCTCCTGATCGAGGACCAGAGGGCCGTAGCCGGTCCGGCGGATTTTTTCGACGAAGTGGCCGATTTCCTCGAACATTTTGCGCAGTTCGCGGTTGCGGCCCTCGATGAGAACGACTTCGTACCAGGGATTGTCGCCCTGTCGAACCTGGCGGATGCGGGCCGGAGAGGTGCGGATCTGGCGCGAGCCTGGAGCGCCCAGCGCGATGGAGACGCCGCCGCGGAGAATGTCGAGCTCGGCTTCGGTGGGCTGGCCGGCGACTTTGACGAGGTAGGTCTTTTCCACGCCGGAGGAGGCCTTGGTGAGGCGGTTGGCCAGCTCGCCGTCGTTGGTGACCACCAGCAGCCCTTCGCTCAGGTAGTCGAGGCGGCCGACGGGGTAGAGGCGCTCCTTCATCTTGTCGAAGAACTGCATCACCGTGGGCCGGCCCTCGGGGTCCTTGACGGTGGTGACGAAGCCGCGGGGCTTGTTGAGGACGAAGTAGCGGAGGCGCTCGGGACCCTGGAGGAGCTTGCCGTCGACGCGGATGTGGTCGCGGGCGGCGTCGGCTTTGGTGCCCAGCACGGTGACGATCTTGCCGTTGACCTGCACGCGGCCCTGCTCTATCAGCTCTTCGGCGCGGCGGCGGCTGGCGACGCCCGCGGCTGCGAGAATCTTCTGCAGCCGCTCCAGCTTGGCGGGGGGACGCGGCTGGGGAATGAACACTGCGTCGCCTTCGGAGCCGGCGCTGTNNTGCGCTTCAGCCTCTTCGGCTTCGAGCTCTTCTTCCGCCGCGGCATCGACTTCCGCTGCAAAGACAGCTTCGGCGGCGGCTTCAGCTTTGGTTTCGGTTGCTGCTTCCGGTGCGGTTATTAACTTGGGTTCAGTGGCTTCGGTTGCTGTCGCGTCGGGCTGGAGCTTACTCTTTTTCTTCGTCATGGGGGTACGTCTCAGTTTCTGCCTGCTCTGTTGTGGGAGGCGCGGCAGGGGCGGCCTCTGCGAGGGTGGAGGGTTCGTTGCTGGCCGCCGTCTCGGCGGTCTCGGTGCGTTCAGGGGATTCTGTTAGCGGTTCCAAGTCTTCGGAGGACGAGTCTTCCAGCTCCTCGCTGGCGGCTTCGTCGAAGTCGGGGCCAAAGGCAGGATTAAATCTCTGCTCGGAGTCTTCGCCAGCCTCAGGCTCCGGCTCGTCCAGTTCGATAGTGGCCAACTTTTCAAACTCCTCCATCGAAGGTAGCTCGAAGACGTCCTTGAGGCCGAAGCGGAGCAGGAACTCGCGCGTGGTTTTGTAGAGGATGGGCCGGCCGATGACCGGCTTGCGTCCGGCGGTGGTGATCAGCTTGCGGGCCAGCAGCGAACCGAAGACACCAGACGAATCCACGCCGCGAATCTCGTTGACCTCGGGGGCGGTAACCGGTTGCTTGTAGGCGATGATGGCCAGGGTTTCCAGAGCCGGCAACGAGAGCTTGAGCGCTGGCTTGAGGCTTTTCACGAAGAGGCTGACGGCGTCGTGGCACTCGGGCTTGGTGGCCATGCGGAAGCCACCGGCAATCTCGCGAATCTCGACGCCGCGACCGTCAGCGGCATAGGAGGCGATGAGTTCGTCGAGGAGTTGGCGAAGGAGGCCGCGGACCTCGCGGTCACGCAGGCGGGCGATGCGCCTCAGCTCCAACTCGGCTTCGGCGGTCAACTCGGCTTCTGAGGCGGATTCAGCTTCCGGGGTGGCCGCGCCTTCCGTCAAGGTCTCTGCACTTTCGGGCGCGTCGAGGAGGCTCTCCGAGGGCGTTTCCGGACTCGCTTCCGCGTCTGCAGGGGAGCTGGCCGCAGTCTCCGAATTCAGGACAGTTTCAGTGGGACTCCCGGCAGAATCGATCTCCAGATCAAGGTCATCGGAAAGGGTTGAATCCAGTTCCGGATGGGACTGTGCCGGCGCATCCAGGAGGGCGAACTCCTCGCCCAGGTAGGGTTGCAGGTCGGCCAGCCCGGCAGACGCGGCCTCCTGCTCCGCCTTCCATTTGAAGGCGTCGGTGGCGAAGAGGGCGGCGAGCTGGGCCAGTGTGACCGGCTCTTCCGCGGCGTAGATGACAGCTTCCAGCTTGGCTTTCAGGCTCATTCTGTAATAGGTACCTCCAATATCGTACCGGAAGTGGAAGAAATCTGCGCGCGGATTGAGGCGATATCGTCTGCGCATGGCCTCAAAAAGGGCGTCCGGCAACGCCGAGCGCCCTGAAAGACCATGGGTAGCCGCATTATTTGACGTTGTGTTGAAAATATGGAACGGGTTTCAGTTCCTACTGAGGTGGTCCCGGTTGTCCACGGAGGATGACGCGCTGACTCAGGCCCCGCTAAGCAGGGATACAGCATGAGCGAG
>PMTP01000096.1 GCA_003167305.1 Acidobacteriaceae bacterium | reverse complement strand
GAAGATCGTTTGATGAAGGCCTATCGCGAAGAGGGCTTTCCGATCACGATTGTGCGTCCTTCACTGACCTATGGCGACACGCAGATTCCGCTCGCGGTCAATAGCTGGCTGAAGCCCTGGACGGCGGTTGACCGCATGCGCCGCGGCAAGAAGCTCATCGTGCCCGGCGACGGCTCCTCGCTCTGGGTCGTCACCCATATCAGCGATTTTGCCCAGGGGCTGGTGGGCTTGCTGGGCCATCAACAAGCCATCGGCCACGCCTTCCACATCACCAGCGAGGAGGCGATGACCTGGGATCAGTTCTATCGCATTACCGCGCAAGCCGCGGGCGTCGAGCCGCAGCTTATTCACATCGCGTCGGATTTTATCAGCGCTTGCCTTCCGGATTTACTGGGCACCTTGACCGGAGATAAGGCCGTTAGCGTGGTCTTCGATAACAGCAAGATCAAGCGCTTTGTCCCCGGCTACTGCGCCAAAGTGCCGTTTGCGGAGGGGATTCAGAGAACGATTGCGTGGTTCGATGCGGACCCGCGGCGCAAGGAGATCGACGAAGAAGCGAATGCCTCCTGGGACAAGCTCATCGACGCCTACGAAAGCGGGCTCGAGGGAGCCTTGCGCAAGTTTCGTCCCTAACGGTTAGCGATTCTCACCACGGCGAGATGGCGCTCCCGGCGCTATCATCAATCTGTGCAAGCAGAGCAAGCAACCTACCCGCTCGGCGACATTCTGGCCAACGCCATTACGCATGGCATCGGCGCGCTGCTGGCCATTCTCGGCACGGTCTACATGATTGCCGCATCGACGCGCGGTTCGGCGTGGCAGGTGGTCAGTTGTTCGGTCTTTTGCGCGACGCTGGTGCTGGTCTACGTCTGCTCCACGCTCTACCATTCGCTGGTGCGCACCCGCGCCCGCCATGTCTTTCACATCCTCGACCATTCCTCCATCTACCTGCTTATCGCCGGAACTTACACGCCGTTCTGCCTGGTTACGCTGCGCGGGCCGGTGGGTTGGACGCTCTTCGGCGTCGAGTGGTCGCTGGCCATCGCCGGGGTTGTCGTCAAGAGCTTTGCCGTGGACCGCTTCGAGTTGGCCTCGGCGCTGGTCTACCTGGGGCAGGGCTGGTTCATCGTCGTCGCCGTGGCGCCGCTGGTCCACACTCTCGGCTGGCACGGGGTGATGTGGCTGGGCGCGGGTGGCCTCGCCTACACGCTGGGCATCATCTTCTTCGCCCTCGACCGCCTGCGCTACTTCCACGCCCTGTGGCACCTGTTTGTGCTCGCCGGCAGCATCAGTCACTACTTCGGCATTCTTTTCTATGTCCTTCCGGCTCGGCCCTGAGCGAAGATTGGACCCCTACCCTGGAGCGCAAGCCTTTATTCAAAGCGCAGCGCCTCAACCGGCTCAACCCGCATTGCCGCCCGCGCCGGAATCAGTGTGGCCGTCAGAGCCACCACGACCAGCAGCAGCGCAACCGCCGCATACACCAACGGATCGTGCGTGCCCACGTTGTAGAGTAGGCTCTTCAATAACTGCGCTGCGGCCAGCGCCGCCGCCAAGCCCAGAACTCCGCCCAGCACAATCAGCCGTATGCCTTCCCCGGCGATCAGCCGCAGAATGTCCACCCGCGTTGCACCCAATGCCATGCGCACGCCGATCTCTTGCGTTCGCTGCGCAGCCATAAAGGCGATCACTCCGTAAAGCCCGATCACCGCCATCAGCAGCCCGCACAAGGCGAAGAAGCCCAGCAGCGCCGTTTCGAAGCGCGGACGGTCCCCCAGCTTGCTCACCGTCTGCGCGAGGGTTTCTATATCCACGGGCACGGTGGGATCAATTTGAGCAATCTGCGAGCGCACCCACGGCGCAATGGCCTTGGGCGGCAGGATTGCATCGACGATCATGATCGGCGCGGGCGCGCCCCAGTCCTCGGCTACGCTGCGCCGGAGGTAGTAAACCTCCGGCTCGTCCTGCTCCGTGAGACCATTATTCTTTACGTTTTCAGCCACGCCAACAACTGTGAGCCATATGCCGTTTTGACCCTTTTGGATGCTCTTCCCAACCGGATCCTCGCCCGGAAACAGGCGCGTGGCCATCAGCCGACTTAGCACGACCAGGTTTTCACTGGTGCCGCGATCCTGCTCGGCAAAGCCACGCCCCCGCACGATGGGGATATTCAACGCGCGGAAATAATCGGGTGTGACTCGGCGGACGACCACAATGCTGCCGCTTCCGGAACTCGGTGAAGGGCGCCTTCCTTCAGGCGCAAAACCCTCGATTCGTTCATCGTTATTCCAGCCTCCTGGTGGCACCGAATCGCTGAAGCTCACCGCGCGAATCCCGGGAAGACGCCGGAGCGCCGCTTCCACCTGAAGATAAAAGTTCATCTTTTTTAGTGCCGTATCATAGCGGAATCCTGGCACCGCAATCCGCGCCGTCAGCACGCCTTGCGGCTCGATGCCGAGATTCTGCCGCTCCATATTCTCGAAACTCCTGAGCAACAGCGCCGCGCCAGTCAGCAGAACCATCCCGATGGCAATCTGTCCCACGACCAGGCTGCGCCGCAGCGGAGCTCGCTTGCGGTGTTGCGTGGCGCGTGCGGCCAGGGCAACTGCGCGCGGCGTTTGCAAGGCAGGCAGCAGACCAAAGATCGCTCCACAAGCAAGCGCTAACAGCGCCGTGAAAAGCACGATGCGAAGATCCAGGCCGGCACGGTTGAGAAACGGAATGCCGGTAGGCGCGATCTCCAGAAAAACGCGCAACAGGCCCTCCGCCAGCATCAACCCCACCGCGGCTCCCTCCAGCGAAAGCAGCGCAGCCTCAGTCAGCGTTTGCCGGATCAGCCGGCCCCGGCTCGCGCCGAGCGCGGAGCGCACCGCCAGCTCCCGCTCCCGCGCCTCACCCCGCGCCATCATCAGGCCGGCGACATTGGCGCAGGCAATCAGTAGCACCGCCAGCACCGAAGCCAGCAGAATCCACGCCGTCAACTGCACATCCTGCGTCTCTCGGTCGCGCAGCGAGCGAATGCTCAGGTGAAAGTCCCTGCGAATCTCCTGTGGAATCCACGCCTGCGTGTGGAGAAAGAGCGGCTCCATCTCGGCCTTTGCTTGAGCGATGCTCACGCCCGGCCGGAGCCGCGCAAACGCGCGCATCGGCGTTCCCGGCAAGGCCTTGCGCTCCAGTCCTTCGTCGAGCGCCAACGGCAGCATCACATCGGGCGCCTGTAGCGTGGGCAGTTCAAAACCCTTAGGCAGTACGCCGATCACGCGCGCCGGGCTTCCGTCCACGTCGATCTGCCGGTTCAAAATGCCTGGGTCGCGGTTGTAATGATCCTGCCATAAACCATAGGAGATAAGCGCGACGCGCGGCCCGTTGGGACGGTCCTCTTCGGGAAGAAAGTTGCGCCCCAGCACCGGCGAAATCCCCAGCAGCGGCAGAAAGCCGGCCTGCGTATGGATGCAGTTGAGTTGCGCCGGATTGGCCTCGACCAGATCGCAGGCATGAAGCATGGTTCCCTGCGAGGCAATGGATTCGAAGGGTTTTTGATTGTCTCGCCACTCGTAAAAGAAGCCGCCCAGCGTGAACTCCTGCTTCTCCAGCGATTGCACCAGGCCCAACGAGACGATGCGGTCATCGTGCGCATAGGGCAGGCTGCGGAAGAGAATCCGGTCCACCACGCTGAAGACCGCCGTGGTTGCGCCGATGCCCAGCGCCAGCGTGGCAATTACCGTGAGGGTGAATGCGGGATTGCGCCGGAAGCCGCGCAGCGCATAGCGTGCGTCTTGCGCCACCGTGCCCCACCACCAACCGGGCCGCTGCTCATAGCATTGCTCCCGCGCCCGCTCCACGCCGCCAAATTCGATCAGCGCATGCCTGCGCGCCTCCGCCGCCGTCATCCCCGCGGCTATCTTCGCCGCAATCGATTGCTCCACATGAAACCGGAGTTCTTCGTCCAACTCGCTCTTCGGCCGCCGCAGAATCAGAAACTGCAACCGCGTCCAGAATTCCCTCATCATGCTTGCACCTCTGGATCAAAACCAATCTGCGCCGTTCGCCTCTGGCTCACCAGGACTACTCGTGCCGCAGCGCCTCCATCGGTTGCACGCCCGCCGCTCTTCGCGCCGGAATCAGCGTGGCCGTCAGAGCCACCACGGCCAGCAGCAGTGCGATCGCTACATACACGTACGGATCGTGCGTGCTCACGTTGTAGAGCAGGCTCTTCAATAACTGCGCCGCGGCCTGCGCCGCGGCCAAGCCCAGAACCCCGCCCAGCACAATCAGCCGTATGCCTTCCCCGGCGATCAGCCGCAAGATGTCCACCCGCGTCGCGCCCAGCGCCATGCGCACGCCAATCTCCTGCGTCCGCTGCGCGGCCATAAAAGAGATCACGCCGTACAGCCCGATCACCGCCATCAGCAGCCCGCAAAAGGCGAAGAAGCCCAGCAGCGCCGTCTCGAAGCGCGGACGGTCCGCCAGCTTGCTCATGCTCTGCGAGAGGGTTTCGATCTCCACGGGCACGGTGGGATCAATCTGAGCAAACTGCGACCGCACCCATGGCGCAGCGGTCTCCGGCCGAAGCGAGGTATTCACAACCATGACGGCATCCGCGTCCCAGTCCGCCACAAGGTTGCGCCGCAGCCGGTAAAACTCCGGCTCATCCTCACTGCTGAGGCCGGCGTTCTTCACATTGGCGGCAACGCCCGACACGGTGTACCACAGTCCATCGGGGGTTGGTTGGACGCGTTTGCCTACAGGATTCTCGTCGCCGAAAAGGCGCGCGTCAAGCAGGCTGCTCAGGATCACGAAGCGATCACTGGACGTGCGCTTCTCCTGTGTAAACGCCTGCCCCCGAAGGATGGGAATATCGAGCGAGGTGAAGTACTCCGGCGTAACCCAGCGCCAGGCCACCATGCCGCCTGTGCCTTCGGCAGTGCCGGGTTTGCCGTCCACCGCGATGCGGCTGAAAATCTGTTCTTGATGCTCTTCTCCCGGAGGCAGCGAATCGCTCAAGCCCACGGTGGAGACACCGGGCAAACGGCGCACCGCGGCCTCCGCCGCGAGGAAGAACTCCATGCGCTTCTGGGCCGTTGTATAGCGATAGCGCGGGAGCGGCACGTGCACAGCGAGCACGCCGCGCGTCTGCAATCCCATATTCTGCTTTTCCAGATTTCTGAAGCTGCGCAGCAACAGCGCCGCGCCTGTCAGCAACATCATGCTGATGGCAATCTGTCCCACCACCAGGCCGCGACGCATCCATGCGTGTGCGCCGGAGCCTTTGGAGCGCGCAACCAGCGCAGCCGCGCGTGGCCTCTGTAGTGCGGGCACGATGCCAAACGCCACTCCGCACAGCAGGGAAAGAAGAAGCGCGAAGAGAACGATGCGCAGGTCCAATTGCGCGTGTTCGAGAAACGGAATGCCCTCCGGAGCAATGGCGACAAAGAGGCGCAGCAGCACCTCTGCCAGCGCACATCCGCCAACCGCGCCCACCAACGATAGAACCAGCGCTTCGGTAAGCGTTTGACGCACCAGACGGCCCCGGCCGGCGCCCAGGGCGGAACGCACGGCCAGCTCCCTTTCCCGCGACGTGCTGCGCGCCAGCATCAAGCCGGTCACATTCGCGCAGGCAATCAGCAGCACCGCCAGCACGGCGCAAAACAAGATCCACGCCACCAGCCGCAAATCATGCATCTGCCGGTCGCGAATCGATCGCACCCGCAGATGAACCTCCTTGCGAAACTGGGACGGAACCTGACTGAGGGAGTAATTGAAGAGCGGCTGGAGGGCCGCCTGCGCCTCATCCATGGTGACTCCCGGTTTGAGGCGCGCGAAGGCGTACATCACCGCGCCGGGAGCGGCCTTGCGTTGCGCCGCCTCGTCCAGAGCCTGCGGCAAAACGATGTCGGCGGCCTCCAGCGCGGGCATCTCAAAGTCTTTGGGAAGCACACCGATGACGCGAATCTGGTTGCCATCGATATCGACCAGCTTGTTCACAATGCCGGGATCGAGACCGTAATGCGTCAGCCACAATCCATAGGAGATCAGAGCTGCTTTGGGGCCGTTGGGACGATCCTCTTCGGGCAGAAAATTCCGGCCGAGTACAGGCGAGATGCCCAGCGCAGGCAGAAAGCTCTGCTCCACATTGGCGCAACTGAGCCGCGCCGGATTGCGCTCCGTCAAGTCGCACGCATGGACGCCCGTTTCGGACGTGAATGCCTCAAATGGCTTCTGATTTTCGCGCCACTCGTAATAGGAACCGCCCAGCATGAACTCCTGCGGAATGATCGGCGCGACCAGGCCAACCGAAACCAGCCTGTCATCGTGCGCATAGGGCAGGCTGCGGAAGAGAATGCGGTCCACCACGCTGAAGACCGCCGTGGTCGCGCCGATGCCCAGCGCCAGCGTGGCAATCACCGTGATTGTGAAAGCCGGATTGCGCCGGAAGCCGCGCAGCGCATAGCGCACATCCCGCGCCACGGTGCCCAGCCACCAACCGGGCCGCTGCTCGTGGCATTGCTCGCGCGCCCGCTCCACGCCGCCAAATTCGATCAGCGCCTGCCGCCGCGCCTCTGATGCCGTCATGCCGACGGCTATCTTCGCCTCTGTCGCCTGCTGCATGTGAAACCGCAACTCCTCATCCAAATCCCCGTACTGTCTGCGGGCAATAAAGAACCGCATTCGAGACAATAACTCCTTCACCATGCAACAACCTCCAGTTCAAATCCTCTTTGCCGACCAGGTTCTTGCGCGAGCGTCATCCTTGGTCCCTAGTCCCTTAGTCCCTGTTTCCTGCTCTACTCGTGCCGCAGCGCCTCCATCGGTTGCACGCCCGCCGCTCTTCGCGCCGGAATCCAGCTCGCCGCCAGCGCCACCGCCAGCAGCAGCAACACGCACGCGGTCAGCGTAGCCGGATCGTACGGCTGAATTCCGTAGAGCATCGACTTCACCAGCCGCGTCATCCCCAGCGCCGCAGCCGCTCCCACCGCAATCCCTGCAAGTGCCAGGGCGCCGCTCTCGCGCAAAATCATCCTCCGCACCTGCCCCGGCTTCGCTCCCAGCGCCAGTCGAATACCGATCTCATTTCGCCGGTTGGCCACCGAATACGCCATGATCCCGTAGATGCCCACACAGGCCAGCGCCAGCGCCAACACACCGAAGCCCGAAGTCAGCGCGGCAAACATGCGTTCGATTTGCATGTTGGCGTCGATCTGTTCTTCCTGGGTACGGATGTCGATCATGGGCAGGTCGGGATCGATGCCTTGCACTACACGCCGCAGCGCCGGCGCCATGGTGGCAGGGGCAAGCCGCGTCCGCACGGCATACGTCATGCGGCCTCCCCAGGCACGTTGCGCATACGGCAGAAAGAACTGCGGCGGCGGTTCTTCGCGCAGATTGGCAAAGTGAGTATCGCCGCAGATGCCCACAATTTGGATCCAATCGTTCTTCTCGACATCCCCGAACCGGAACCGCTTCCCAACGGGGTTGACACCGGCAAAGCGCTCGCGCGCAAGGCTCTGGTTGATCACCGCGACCAGCGTCGAGCTCGCCGTATCCTGCGTTCCGAACGCGCGACCGGCAAGGATGGGAATGCCCATGGCCTGGAAGAAGTTATTCCCCACCTCGTTTTTGTCGGCGGACTTCCACTTGCCTGGGTTGAGTGCCTCACCCTCGGGCAGAAAAACATCGTTCGACATTACGCCTGCCAACAAGGGTTCAGACATGGTGGCCACAGCATCCACTCCCGGCACGGCGGCCACAGCCTGCTCCATCCGTTCGTGCAAGTGCACGTTTTTTGTGCCCGGGTACCGCTTCCCTGGCGGGTTCACCTCGAAGAGGAGCAGATGGTCGGGCCGAAAGCCCACATTGATCGCGTCGAGCGCAAGCAGCGTGCGCAGAAACAGCCCTGCGCCAAGTACCAGGAACGTGGAGAGCGCAATCTGGAATCCGACCAGCGCTTTGCTGCTGAGACCCTTGCGCCGGCGGGTTGCGGTCTGCGCGCACTCTTTCAGGCTTGAACCAACTTCGGAACGCGCGGCAAGCCATGCGGGAGCCAGGCCAAACAGAATGCCGGTCAGGATCGTAGCAGCGGCCGTGAAGCCGAAAACGCCCCAGTCGAAGGGAATGATGACGCTGCTTTGATCCCACGCGTGCGCCATCAGCCTGGGAATAGCGTTGCGCCCCAGATAGCCCATCCCCAACCCGCCAACGCCGCCTATCCCGGCCAGCAGCAGGCTCTCCGTCAGCAGTTGCCGCAGCACGCGCCCGCGTCCCGCACCCAGCGCCAGCCGCACGCTCATCTCCCGCTGCCGTTGCGCGCCACGCGCCAGCAGCAGGTTGGCGATGTTGGCGCACGCGAGCAGCAGGACAAGCCCGGTCAGAGTCAACAATACATACACCGGCTTGCTGTACCTGTAGTCGGAGCCGAAGTACAATCCACGGCCTCCGGCATCAAGCACCATACTGGGCAAGGTTTTGTCTGCCGTCACGTTCATGGTCGCGCGAATCGCGGCCTTCATTTGTACGTCTAGCACGGCGCGCGCTTCGGAGTCTTGGACGCCCGGCTTTACGCGGCCCAATACGTCGAGCCACCACATATTTGGCTCGACCAGCAGATCGAGGCTGCTCTCGCGCTCGGCCTTCATCGACAGGGGATGGAGCAGCGGCTGCATGGCCAGCGGCGTCATCACCTCCGCCGGCTGCTGCACGCTCCATGCGCCGCCGAAACCGCGAGGATTCACGCCCACAATCGTCAGCACAGCGTCGTTCAGCTTCATCGTCTGGCCAACGGCTTCCGGTGAGCGGGCAAACTCCCGCTCCCACAGGCTGTCGCTGATCACCGCCACCGCGCCGGAGCCGGGCACGGCGTCGTCCGCCGGCTCAATCAGCCGCCCCAACTGCGGCCGCACGCCCAACTGCTGGTAATAGTTGCCCGATACCATCTCCACCTGTACGCGACGCGCATTCCCGCCAACGGTCGCGTTCATCCAGTCCTCTTTGAACGCGAACAGGTCCTGCATCTCCTGGTTGTGGGCGCGTAACTCCCGATACACCGGATGGGAGAAGACCGAACCCATTGTGCCTCCGCCTGGTGCTGAGAAGAGGTCGCCGCCCCATGTGTCTTCAACGACATTCCTGTCGTCCGCCTGCCAGCATAGCAGCCGCAATTGTTCCGCGTGGGGCACGTTCAGCCGGTCGTACAGCACGTTCTTGGCGATCGAAAAGATCGCCGTATTCGCCCCGATCGCCAGCGCCAGTGAAGCCGCCGCAATCGCAGTGAATCCCAGATTCCGCCGCATCTGGCGCAACGCATAGCGCACATCCTGCGCCACTGTGCCCAGCCACCAGCCCGGCCGCTGCCGATGGCACTCTTCGCGCGCCCGCTCGATGCCGCCAAATTCGATCAGCGCCTGCCGCCGCGCCTCTGCCGCCGTCATCCCCGCGGCTATCTTCGTCGCCGTAGACTGCTCCATATGAAATCGGAGTTCCTCGTCGAGTTCGCTCTGTCTCCTGCGCTTCGAGAAAGTTTGCCGAACCAGAAAGCGCCAGTGGGTGAAGAATTCCCTCATCATGCCGTAGCCTCCAGGTTCCGCCCCAGCACCAACGCGATCGCCGCCGACAGCCGCTCCCAGCTCTCCAGCTCCTCCTCCAATTGCTTCCTGCCCGCTGCCGTCAGCGCGTAGTACTTCGCCCGCCGGTTGTTCTCCGAACTGCCCCAGTCGGCCTGAATCCATCCCTTGTATTCCAGCCGGTGCAGCGCCGGGTAGAGCGACCCCTGCCCAATCTGCAACACCTCTTTGGATACCTGTTGAATGCGTTGGGCAACCCCCCACCCGTGCATCGGTTCCAGAGCAAGCGTTTGTAGGATCAATAAATCCAGTGTTCCCTGCAAAAGATCTGTCGATGGCGGCATATTCTTCCCCTCGATGTTCGACAATAGAATGACGCGTACTCCTGTCGAATGTCAAGGGAAAAACAGAATCTGCCCTGCTCACCGCGCCGATCCAATGCGGCCGTGAACTCCATGAAATCCGAGCCCCGGAGAATGGCCACGTTGACCTTCTCCCCCCAAAACCGGTACACTACTCTAGTTTGGCGATTCCTGCCTGTCGTCGTGGAGCCAGACGTTCGCCCCGAACTTGAGGGGCTTGAGCGTACCGCGGCGCGGAAGTATCCGCCCGAGCTAATTTCTTGAGGCGCGCACCGGCTGGGCCGGACTTGTGCTGGAGGATTTATGTACGCGGTTATTCGCACCGGTGGTAAGCAGTATCGTGTCGCGCCAGGCGACGTGGTGAAGATTGAGAGCGTGGTGTCCGACGAGAATCAGACCATCGAGTTCAGCGATGTGCTGGCCGTCAGCGGCGAGCCGGGAACCGTGGCCAAGCCGTCCACCGCCAAGGTCATCGCTGAAGTGATGGGCGAGGGCCGGGGCGATAAGATCCTGGTCTTCCACCTCAAGCGGAAGAAACAGTACAAGAAGCTGCAAGGTCACCGGCAGAATTTTACCGAGGTGCGCATCAAGGCTATCGAAGCCGACGGCGTCACCTACTCCGCCGCCTAGTAAGACGGAGCTGTCAGCTTAGCTTTCAGCTTATCCATCGCGGGAACGAAGAGTATGGGCCCAAGCGGGCAGAACTGAAGGCTGAAAGCTGATAGCTGAAGGCTGGAAAAGGAGATTAGGCAATGGCACATAAGAAGGGTGGAGGCAGTTCCACAAACGGACGCGACTCCAATGCACAGCGGCTGGGCGTAAAGGCCTTTGGCGGCGAACTCATCACCGGCGGATCGATCATCATGCGACAGCGCGGCACGCGCATTAAGCCGGGCCTCAACGTGGGCATCGGCTCCGACGACACGCTCTTTGCCAAGGTTACCGGCCGGGTCAAGTTTGCCGACCGCGGCAACCACGGACGCTTTGCCTCGATCGAACCTATAGCAGCCGAGTAGTTTCGGCACTGATTCACGCAAAGAGGCCACGGCGCAGCCGTGGCCTCTTTGCGTCCTGTTCCCTGTTCCCTATACTTCTTCCCTATACTTCAGGTTCCGGATGGGCATCCTTTCGGCGACCCTCTCGACATCGGTGAGAATGAAGCCGCCCGCCGGCTGCACGGCCACCTGGGTTCCGGTGTAGCCCAGAACCGAGGCAATCTCGTTCCAGCGCAAGAGGATGGAGTTGACCGGCATCACGAGCGGTTGGCGGGCCGGCTCGGGCAGGGCTGCGTAAACGATCCAGATGACCAGTAAGACCAGAATCACCGACTCATAAACTAATTGCAGGGGATCTGTCAGAGAAGTATTGCGAGACCAAAATGAAGCGAGGATAAAGTCGCTTGAGGACATCAGGCCAAAGCCCAGAGCAATTCCGAAGGTCATGTCGCGGACCGAGAGGCGCAAGGCGTTCATACTCAGGCAGAGAAAGCCCAGCAGGCAAAGCTCCAGGACACTCACCGAATGCATCAACCTTAAGGCGATTGCGGGAATGCTGAGCAAGCTGGAGTGATCGAAGGAGATTGTCGACAAACTGATGAGAGCTGAGGCCAGAGCCGCCCAGCGAAAGACCACGGTTCCAAGCCTCTGGAGCCCGGAAAAAGCGGACAGCGCAGAGCGGAAGACCTCGATGCAGACGAAGAACAGCAGCACGGCGCTGGCTATATAAACAGCCCAATAAAAGTAAAAATACATATTGGAGCTATGGCCGTTGAACCATTGCCGCGTCTGGCCATAGAAAAATATCAGGAACACGGGCATCGAAACCACGCGCAATGCCAAGTAGACCCCCATGGCCGGGAAACGGCGATGCAGGTTTCGGGTCCAAAACAGGAAGCCGAAGGCCGCCCAAAGTGCAAATTCAGCCACCATTAACAGGGACATTGCAGTCTGTGAAGACATCACACGCCTCTCGCCATTCTGAGAACAATCACAGAATAGCGCCGAATGCCCACCGGCACAACTACAAAACAAAAACGAAATTGTTTTTCGGTAATTGTCGCGTAGTTACTCTTGGCGTCTCTCGGGTTACTTTTGGTTTCTACTTGTCCGCAGGCTCGACAGCGCATGGCATGGTGGGGCTGCATCCCGGAACCGGCACACTCGCGGAGGCCGACTGATGGCTAGGGAGAGCGGGAGCGGCTTTGGGCGTAACAGCAGCGGCAGCGCCGCCGGCGACGACTACGAACAGAACGAAGATGCGAATGGCGAGTTTCATCGTTGGTAACCTCAGGTGGATTTTGATTGACAGGAAATACCGATCCTGTAGACTGAAACATAGACCTATAAAAAGAATAAGTCAAGTGAATTCATGTAGATATATAAGTAGTAACGGTAGCGGTTACTGACGTACCATTATAGAACCGGGATTTACCCCTGTCAACCTCCTTTCTTAACCTTTTTACCCCTCGCTTCTCCCCTTCTCGCATGCTAAAATCATGGTAGGCAACTTCGCTCGAAAGCCCCTGTCTTTCAATTGGTTAGAGCCCCGTATCCGGCCCGGAACCGCACCCCGGACACCGCGCCCCCTGTGGAAATCGAAGCGAAGGCCTTGCGAACGGAATCCTATGGCGACTGAATCATCTGACGGCATCCCTCCCGGCGACAACGCCGACAACGGCAACTATACCGGCGAGAACATCAAGATCCTTGAAGGCCTGGAGGCCGTGCGCCTCCGTCCCGCCATGTACATCGGCTCCACAGGCGAAATGGGCCTGCACCACCTAGTCTATGAAGTGGTGGACAACTCGGTGGACGAGGCCCTGGCCGGCTATTGCAAAAAAATCGAAGTCGTCATCCACGTGGATAACTCGATCACCGTGGTCGATGACGGCCGCGGCATCCCGGTGGATATGATGCTTCTCTCCAACGGCAAGATGATGTCGGCCGTGCAGGTGGTGCTAACCAAGCTCCATGCCGGCGGCAAGTTCGACGCTTCCACTTACAAGGTCTCCGGCGGCCTGCATGGCGTCGGCGTCAGTTGCGTCAACGCGCTCTCGCAGGAGTTCAACGTCGAGATCTGGCGTGACGGCCACACCTGGGAGATGGACTTCAGTTGCGGCGATCCCGTCAGTGAGCTACGCAAGCTCGGCCTCAGCAAGCGGCGCGGCACCAAGATTCACTTTCTGCCCGACAAGACGATCTTCGCCTCCACCGAGTTCAACTACGACACCTTGGCTCAGAGATTGCGCGAGATGGCCTTCCTCAACAAGGGCCTCGAGATCACCCTCACCGACGAGCGCACCGCCGACCCCAAAACCGGCGAGGCCCGCCGGGCAGAGTTTAAATATGCTGGCGGCATTGCCGAGTTCGTCAAGCACCTCAACCGCGGCAAGACCGTGCTGCACGACAAGCCCATCATGATGGAGGCGACGCGCGACAACGTCGAGATCGAAATCGCCCTCCAATACAACGACAGCTACTCGGAGACCGTCTTCAGCTTCGCCAACAACATCAACACCGTCGATGGCGGCTCGCATCTCTCCGGCTTCCGCACCTCGCTCACCCGCACCATCAACGCCATCGGACAGTCGCTCGGCCTCTTCAAGGACATGAAGGAGAACCTCAGTGGCGACGACGTGCGCGAGGGGCTGGTCGCCGTGGTCAGCGTCAAGCTCTCGCAGCCGCAGTTCGAGGGCCAGACCAAGGGCAAGCTCAACTCCGACATCGCCGGCACCGTCCAGGCCTTCGTCAACGAGCGCCTGGGTATGTTCCTGGAGCAGAATCCGCCCATCGCCAAGCGCATCATCAACAAGGCCATTGAAGCCTCCCGCGCCCGTGAGGCCGCCCGCAAGGCCCGTGACCTGACCCGCCGCAAGGGCGTGATGGATGGTGCCGGCCTGCCCGGCAAGCTGGCTGATTGCTCGGAGCGCAACCCCGAGCGCTGCGAGCTCTATCTGGTCGAGGGCGAGAGCGCCGGCGGCACCGCCAAGCAGGGCCGCGATCGCCGCTTCCAGGCCATTCTGCCGCTCAAGGGCAAGATTCTCAACGTCGAAAAGGCGCGCTACGACAAGATGCTCGGCCACGAAGAAATTCGCGCCATGATCACCGCGCTCGGCTGCGGCATCGGCAAAGACGACTTCGACGCCGCCAAAATCCGCTACGGCAAGATCATCCTCATGACCGACGCCGACGTCGACGGCTCGCACATCCGCACGCTGCTGCTCACCTTCTTCTTCCGCCACATGACCGAGCTGATCAAGCGCGACAACATCTACATCGCCCAGCCTCCGCTCTTCAAAATCAAGAAGGGCCGCTTCGAGCAGTACATCAAGGACGAGAGAGAGTTTGTCAAAGTGATGGTCAATCGCGCCTCTGAGGGCATGATCGTCCGCCACGGCGAGGCTGCCAGCCGCATTGAGGGCGCCGGACTCTCCCGCTTCATGGGCACGTTGAGCGAGTACCTGGACTTCGTCGAGAAAGTGGATAAGCGCGTCCGCAACGAGAGGCTGACCGAGCTGCTGGGCCGCGCAGAATTCGTGCACCGCG
>PMTP01000163.1 GCA_003167305.1 Acidobacteriaceae bacterium | reverse complement strand
ATGATGACGCCCTTCGTGGTGGGCCGCGAGTCCAGCGTGCGCGCGCTGGAAGAGGCGCTTTTGGGCGACCGCAAGATCTTCCTCGCCACCCAGCACGACGCCGCGGTGGACGAGCCCAAGGCCAAGGAAATTTACCAGGTCGGGTCGATCTGCAATATCGTGCAGAGCGTCAAGATGCCCGACGGCAACATCAAAGTCCTGGTCGAGGGCATTGAGCGCGCCAAGTCCGTCGAGATCAACGACGGCGACGGCTTCTTCGTGGCCACGGTGCGCGTCGGCAAAGCGCAATTCGAAATGACCCCCGCCGTCGAGCAGTTGATGCAGCGCGTTACCACGCTCTTCGAGCAGTACGTCAAGCTTCAGCAGTCGCTCAACTACGAGACCATNNATCGCCAGCGTGCGCATGGACGAGCCGGCCAAGCTGAGCGACACTATCGCCGCCAATCTGCAACTGGGCATTGAAGAGAAGCAGGATTTGCTGGCGCTCTTCGATCCCGCGATCCGCCTGGCGCGCATCGCCGACGTGCTCGACATCGAGATCGAAAAGCTTGACCTCGACCGCAACATTCAATCGCGCGTCAAGCGGCAGATGGAGCGCGCGCAAAAAGAGTACTACCTGAACGAAAAGATCAAGGCCATTCAAAAAGAGCTGGGCCGCGGCGAGAAGAGCGAGTTCGACGAACTGCGCAAAAAGATTGAAGCCGCCGGAATGCCCAAGGAAGTGCTCGACAAATCTATCCAGGAACTCAAGAAGCTGGAAGCGATGCCGCCCATGTCGGCCGAATCCACCGTCAGCCGCAATTACATTGACTGGCTGCTGGCAGTGCCGTGGAAGAAGCGCTCCAAGGAAACCCGCTCCATCGACTACGCCGAAAAAGTTCTCAACACGGACCACTACGGTTTGGAAAAAATCAAGGAGCGCATTCTGGAATTTCTTGCCGTGCGCCAGTTGGTGAAAAATCCGAAGGGCTCGATTCTCTGCTTCGCCGGGCCTCCGGGCGTGGGCAAAACTTCGCTGGGAATGTCCATCGCCAAGGCCACCGGGCGCAAGTTCGTGCGGCTCTCGCTGGGCGGCGTGCGCGACGAGGCGGAGATTCGCGGCCATCGCCGCACCTACATCGGCGCGCTGCCCGGACAGATCATTCAGCACATGAAGCGCGCCGGAACCAAGAACCCCGTCTTCCTGCTCGACGAAGTAGACAAGATGGCCTCCGACTTCCGCGGCGATCCCGCGTCTGCATTGCTCGAAGTGCTCGACCCGGAGCAGAACACTACCTTCCAGGATCACTATCTCGACGTGGACTACGACCTCTCACAGGTGCTCTTTGTCGCCACGGCCAATGTGCTGCACACCGTTCCGCCCGCGCTGCAGGACCGCATGGAGGTGCTGCGCCTGCAAGGCTACACCGAGCAGGAGAAGCTGGAGATCGCCCGCCAGTACCTGGTCAAGAAGCAGCGCACGCAGACCGGGTTGAGCGAGAAGAACATCATCTTCAAGGACGACGCGATTACTGAGATCATCCGCAACTACACCCGCGAGGCCGGCGTCAGGAACCTCGAGCGCGAGATCGGCAACGTCTGCCGCAAGGTGGCGCGCCGCGTGGTCAAGGGCGGCAGTAAGCACAAAGAAGAGCTTACCGCGGCGAATATCCACGAGTTTCTTGGCGTGGCCAAGTTCCGCGACTCCGAGGTGCATGAGAAGAGCGAAGTCGGCCTGGTCACCGGCCTGGCCTGGACCGAGGTCGGCGGCAGCATTCTCACGACAGAAGTACAGGTGCTCGATGGCAAGGGAAAAATGACCATCACCGGCCAGCTCGGCGACGTGATGCAGGAGTCGGCGCAGGCCGCGCTCAGCTACATTCGCGGGCGCGCGCAGGCCCTTGGACTCAGCCGCGAGTTCTATCGCAACGTGGACCTGCACCTGCATGTGCCTGAAGGCGCAATTCCCAAGGACGGCCCCTCAGCCGGCATCACCATGGCCACCGCTCTGGCCAGCGCGCTTGCCAAGATTCCCGTGCGTCGCGACATCGCGATGACCGGCGAAATCACGCTGCGCGGCAAGGTTCTGGCCATCGGCGGCCTCAAGGAGAAGCTGCTCGCCGCCTTGCGCGCCGGCATCTTCGAAGTGATTCTGCCCCGCGCCAACGAGAAGGACATCGCCGAGCTGCCCGACAACATCAAGAATTCGATGAAGCTCCACTTCGTCGATCAGATGGACGAGGTGCTCAAGCTGGCTCTGGAAGGCCCGCTGCCCACGGCGCTGCCTGCCGCCATCGAAGTGCTGACCGCCGTGCCGCCCGGCGAACTGAACGCGAATCTTCCCGCGCCGCAATAAGGCACTTAATTCTCATCAAGGTGCTTGATGTTCGCAGATGGGGCATTTCCCGCACGATCACGCAACAGCCAATCGACTCGTTCTTGAATCTCTCCCGGCCTCATCTGGCCGAGGATGCGCGCGCGCACAATTCCATCCGCATCGAGAAATGCCGTACAGGGCACTGAGTTGCCCAACCGCAGTCGTTTCATGTCATCGTCGGTTGCGCCCACCCAGATCGGATAGGCAATTCCCAGCTTGCTCACATACTCCGCAATCTTGTTCTGTGTCTCGGGCGCATCGACGGATGCTCCCACAAACGCAACGCGCTGCGTGTCGTAGGAATTCGCGGCGCTCACCAGCATCGGCATCTCGGCGTTGCAAGGGCCACACCACGTGGCCCAGAAATTGAGCACCACAATTTTCCCGCGCAAATCACGCAGCGTTGCCTTCTTACCCTGCATGTCCTTGAGCATGAGAGCGGCAGGCCTCTCCGCGCTCTCTCCTGCGACAGCGATGCTCAGCATCGTCACGGCAATCAAACAGAAGATACTTCGACGCATTTTATTTGCTCCTTGAAATCACAGAGAATGGTCAGGCCTGCACGGGGAATGCGCAGGCCCGACCTTCTTGCAATTGAGAGTCATGGGCTCAGAAGCGGTGCTGGAAGCTGGCTAGCCAAAGCCAGTCGGCAAACGCGGCATCGCCGTGCTGTCCCAACTGCAGGTCCGGCACACTTGCAATTCTGTTGCGATAGATGGCGCGGTCGATGTTCGCGGTAATCAAGTCGTGTCCGCCGTGCATCGAGTAGATCACTCCCGGCTCGAATGAATAGGCATAACCGGGACGTCGGAATCCTTCATCGGCTGTGAACGCGTTATGCGCCGGAACGCCTTCCTTGCGCAAACCGCCCGTCACGGTCAGACCGTGTACCTTGGCGACCATGTAGCCGACTCCAGCCTGCAGCAGATACTCGTCGGCCGTTGCGACAAATGCATTCTGCGGCGCGGGCGGAGGAAATCCCGGCGGCGAGCTGTTTGCTACGCCGTTGGTCTCCTGCGTCGAAAATAGATAGCTTCCATTGAAGTACACCTGCATCGAGTTGTTGATTGCTTGAAACGATTCGACACTGACAGGAATCGCCCATACGCCGATTCCCGGCTGGATCGAATAGTCCGCCGTCGCATTGACCGCGGGCTGACCGGGAATCTCCACCAGGTTGTTCTGGATGTTGTCGCGCCCGGATGGCGTTTGAAAGCCGAAGCCGATCTGAATGTTGTGCTTCGGATTCTTGGTCGGATCCCAGATCCAACCCTGCCCCACAAAACTGATGTCGCCCATTCCGGAGACGCCCCAGTCGCCCTCTATACTGCTTGCGGGCGATGTTGGGCTGAGGCTGTCCGCAGCAATGAAGTAACGCCGGCTGGCAAACTGCACCGGCACGGTTCCGGTCACGCTGAAGCGCGGTGTGATCTGGTAGGTAAGTGCGCCATCGAAGGTGTTGATGCGGTTGCGGACCTCGGTGTTGCTCTGCTGCCGGTATTCCTGCGCCACTGATCCAACAAAGTGACGGAAGGAGTACAAGTGCCGGTAATCGAGCGTGAATTGCCAGTGTTTTGGCGCTAGATAGCCGCCGTCGGACTCCGGGCCTCCCACCTCACCGACCGAGTGCGCGACAACGCATCCTTGCGCCGCAGTTTTTTGTACGCAGCCTAGGGCCGCAAGCAGGCACAAAGTTGCGGGGAATGCAACTTGCGCGATTATTCTGCGAAATTTCACCTTGACCTCCTCAAAGTTTCTTACTTGGTACGAGAACCATAGAGGAGCGAGTTCGATAGGTCGTGGACCCATTGGCTGGAGCTTTTATGCACCTTTCGATGGATTATTTTGACTCCATCGCATGGTTGAACGGGTTCTGGTTCCAATATGCTTGTACGGAACTTTGAAGAATAGGCATTCTGCGCGATCCTGTATCCTCAAGGTTGATGCGCTATACAACACAATTCCTGCTTTCGGCGATGGCCGCCGAACAGTTTCCCGCGCCGGACGCGCCGGAGATCGCCTTTCTGGGCCGCTCGAATGTGGGCAAATCGAGCCTGCTGAACACGCTCACCGGTGCGAAGCCGGCCAAAGTCTCCTCCACACCGGGGCGCACGCGCGCCATCAATTTCTTTGCGTTGCTCGATCAAAGCCAGCGGCGCAAGCTGGTCTTTGCCGACCTGCCCGGCTACGGCTACGCCAAGATTTCCAAGTCCATCAGTGCCGGCTGGCCGGCCTTCATCGAGCCTTACCTGGCCATTCGCTCGACACTCAAGCTGTGCGTCTGCCTGGTGGACTCGAATGTGCCCGCGCAGCAGAGCGACCGGCAGTTGATCGATTGGCTGCGCGCCGCTGGCCGCGACTTCGCTGTGGTGGCCACCAAGATCGACCGCCTCAGCGGCAACGAGCGCACAAAGAATCTGCTGGCGCTCAAGAAGGGCCTGGAGCTGGACGATCTGCTGCCCGTCTCCGCCAAGACCGGCTACGGAGTGAAGGAACTGTGGGCGCGGATTGAAGCGGCAGGCGGCGGGGAAAACTGAGTCCGGCAAAGGGAAGTCTCTCTGTTTTCGGCTTATTTGAGATTCCTTAAATGTAATCTATGTAATTAATGTAAGTATTTTCTAACGACTGGGCGGCATAAAGTTGAGTTGCTCTGCGCGCCATTCGGCATAGAGTTTGATCTCAACGGCAACGCCGATCTCCCCGCTTTCCACCACTTCGCGCATTCGTTCGAGGAAGTTTGCCGCGGCGCTTTCGCTGCAACGCAACACACGAACACCCTGCGCCATTCGGCCCAGGTAGCGCGGAGCCAGGCGCAGCCAACGGCGAGCTGAATCCCAGGTCTCAGAATCGAGACCTGGGGCACCCATATTTTCTTCCAGGCAATCGAGGGCGATGGCGTCCAACTTCGGCAGCCAGATGGAAGGCGACGAAGCAACGCGCCAGCAGAGCAACGTCTGATCCACCAGCGAATCCGCCGCGCCCGGTCGCAACAGATCGGGCGCAACGCCTCGCTCGAGCATCTCCTGCTCCACGGTCTCCGGCTCCAGCGCCACGCATACCGCGACTGTCTCGCGCTTGCGAATCTCGTTCTTCAGGATGCGCAGGGCTTCGTCGAGCGAGGTCACCAAAAAATCCACGACGCCGTCGCGCAGCGCCTGCTTGCGTCCGGCCGCATCAGCGGAGGCGGCCAGCGAGGCGACGCCGGTAATGTTGGCCGCCACCAGCAGCGCGCGGGCTTCCTCGTCGAGTTGTCCGGCGTAAAGAAGTTTGCCGCCCAGGCTGGGTTCTGGATCCCAGGTCTCAGAAGCAAGACCTCGGGCACTCGCAGTTCGAATCAGGCCCGCATAGAGCCGTTCAACCTGAAGGGCAAAGCCTTCCGCCTGGATGGGATCAACCGCCAAGAGACTCTCTCCTCCGCAATCCCGTTTGCCACTACGGCTCAGTGCGTGAATTCATCTTCCTGCATCTGTTCCCGCCAGTTTAGCTTGCGGACAAAGAAGATAAACTCTCCAGGTTTGGCGGCGGGTGTGGGTATGGCGTCGGGCTTGAGTTTGGCGAGGGGCTTGAATTTGGCGGCTTCCGCGGGTTTTACGCAGCCGTTGGGCGCGGCAACGCCCGAAGTCAGAATCTCCGCGATCGAGTACCAGCGGTCGATGGGGTTCGTCTTCTCGCTTGCCGAGTCGCAGTTGACATAGATCACCATGGAACTGTCGTACGTCCCTCGAATCGAAAGCAGAGAAGCGCTCCTGGGCACGCTCAGCTTGCCTGTGCCGTCCTCGTTCGGCGCCACCCAATCAGCATGGACGGTTGGATCGTGATCCACGCGAACCAGGAAAGTCGAGGTTGTGATCAGCTTCCCGGTTTTGCCGTCCAGCATGCGGACGGTGATGGTCTTCCAGTTTTGCGCGCACAACAAGCCGCCGAATGCGGCCATGCACACGAGAAGGGTGAGTACGCGATGTGTCAGTCGAAGCATAATCCCTCTGTGCTTACCAGGTGGAGTAGGGCTGGTCGTCGGAACCCAACTCCTGCGAGCCGGAGTGAACGTCGTCGATGCCGGGTTCGGTCTGGTCCATTGAGTGCAGCGCGTCGCCCGTCTCGGTCACCCAACTATCCTTGGTCTGGGTGAACGGGTCCACTGGAACTTCCCGCAGATAACCATCCGCGATCAAGTCGTCGAGTGTCTGCGGCGCCTTCTGCTTGTCTATCGTATAGGAATCGATGGCCGTGCGCATCACGTGCAGGTCTTCCTTGAGCACCGCCTCCCGGGCCATCTTGATGGCGCCGGTAAAGCGAGGCACGGCGATCAGCATGAGGATTCCGATGATCATCATCACGATCATCAGCTCCATCAGCGTAAAGCCCGCGTCTAGTTTGCGAATCCTGCTCACGTTATCCTCTTGCCTGCCGTTAGAGCGGAGTTAGCGGCGTTAGCCGCGCTGCGCGCGTGTTAGCGCTGTTAAATCCCATTAATTCCGCTAACCCCGCTACCCCCTAACACCGCTAACCGCCCTACCAGTCAGAATACTTGGTTCCGTCCAGCGCCGTGCCCATGGATTTGGAATACACGTCGAAGACGCTCTGCCCGCCGAAGGAGTCCGATGTAGGATCGTCCTGCATCGAGCGCAATCCCCACTCCGCCTTGCCGGTCATTGGGTCCACCGGAATGTGGCGCAAAAACTTCACCTTCTTGGTCTGCACTTCCACGCCGTTGACCAGCGTCTCCAGATCGGGCGGATAGCCCTGGCTGTCCAGCTTGATCGGGAAGGCATTCTTGTCGGCCGCGTCCTTGTAGTGGTCGATGGCGTCGCGCATCGTCCAAAGGTCGTAGCGCAGAATGCGCTCGTTCAGGCGCTTGGCCTGGAAGCGCGCCATGGGCACCGCAGCCGAAGCAAGAATCGACAGAATCACTATGGTCACAATCAACTCGACCAGCGTAAGCCCATGCTCCCCTGCGTGGCCGGTATGGTTTGGCCGTGCTTCCCTCATCGATTCTGGCTTCATCGGATCACTTCACCTGAATGCTGACCCGCCCGCCCTGGGCCGGCAACTGCTGCTGCTTGCTGCTGACCGCCCCCGGACGGGTGAGGACAACGTCGCTCGCTCCGGCGGTCTTGGCCTGGAAACTGAGAATGCAAACCACGCCCGTGCCGTTCACCCCGGCCGCTCCCGGCGGACGCGAGGCGTTGATCAGAATCAAGCCCGGACCGTCGTCGCGGTGAGTGAGCACCACGGCCTGTCCATCCCGGCTCAGGAAGTCCCCGCTATCCACATTGACCAGCGAAAGTTTGGCCGGATCGTAAGAAATCTGCAAGGGAACGGAAGCGATGTCCGCTCCTCCATTCAGCATCACCGGAACCTTGAAGGTTGTTCCCACGGTCACCGGGCCAGCTTGCGGAGCAAGCATGAAGCTCACCCTTGCAGGTTGCGGTGGAATTGGCAGAGATGGCTTTGCTGGAGTGTTTCCATTCGTCTGCGCGGCATCGTTCATCTGAGCCAGCGCCGCCGGGGCGGCCGCCATCGCGCTCTGGCCCGGAACCGTGCCCACATTGGGCCGCTCATGGGCCGGCGGTTGAACTGTGGGAGCCGGCGTTGAGTCCGGATTCGAAGCTGGATTCGCACCGCCGGGGGCTTCGCTGGGAACGTGGCGAATCTCAATCGACGTGCCCGCGCCGGTATCGATGGTGCGCAGATTCATCTCCTCCAGGGATTGCGAACGAACCACGTGCGGCACCACCAGAAAGACCAACTCGTCGTCGTTAATGGTGTGGTCCTTGGAGCCAAAGAGGTACTTCAATACGGGAATCGAACTCAACCCAGGAATCCCAGTCCAGCTCACAACCTCCTGCTTGTCTTGAATTCCGCCCAGGATGCCGGCTTCGCCCTCGCGCAGGCGAATCACCTGCTCGATTGTCTTTTGCGCGATGATCGGCTCGGTCACCTGGCTGATCGTCACATTGCCGTTCTGCGAGGTGTCTTCGATCTTGATCTTCAACGTCACGTCGTGATTGAAGTGGATGGTGGGCGTCATCTCGATGGTTACGCCCACATCCTGGTAGGTAAACTGCGTGTTGACCAGCGAACTGATTCCGCCCAGCGCTCCAGTGCCCACGCCTCCGCCCCCATAAGAGCCGGTCGCAATGGGGATTTTTTCGCCGATCTTCATCGTCGCCTTTTGCCCGTCGGTGGAGCGGAGTTGCGGATTCTGCAGAATCTTGGTATTCGAATCGGACAGAAGCATATTGGCAGTGGCCGAACCGACGGTTACGGCGAAATCGTAGGCCTTCAAATGAGACAGATCGTAGAGCGTAGGGGTGGTGCCGGTGCTGGTCGTTCCGGTCGTTCCCGTGGTGCCGGTCGTGGTGGATGTGGTGGATGTTCCGCTGGTGGGCGGATTGAGCGCTATCCCCACGTTGCTGGGCCAGGCAATGCCCAGGGTCCTTTCCCAGTTCTTGCTGACCTCCAGGATCGCGATGTCCACCACCACCTCAGGCCGCGCCTTGTCCAGGTCGTTAATCAGCTTTTGCGCCAGCAGCAACTCGTCCGGAGTGCCCCGCATCACGACGGCGTTCTGGCTGGGAACCGGGTAGGCCTTGGCGGCGGGCAGCAAATTGCGAATGGCGGTATTTACGTCGGTCAGATCGGTCGCCTGCCACGCGTTCGACAGATAGAATGTCTGCACCGCCTGCTCATCCAAATCCCTCCGCTTGGCAGTTGTGTTAGCGGCCACAAATATCGTGTTGTCGGTCACCGGCCGCCAGAAGGTATTGGAGATGGTGCCCACAATGCGCAGCGCGTCCAGCAGCGACACGTTGTTCAGGTCCACCTGAATCCGCTTGGCGGTGAATTCCGGGTCGAAGAGAACATTCACGCCGGCGGCCTTGCCGATCGCCTGGTAGACCACCTTGGCGTCTTCCTGCATGTGCAGCGTCAGAGGCTCGTTCGAGACCGGTTTCAGCTCGGCCGGAGCGCCCATCGACTCCAGATCTTCCTGCTTGCCCACCGTCTGCGAAAGGCTGGTCTCGGTCTGTGGCGCCGCCTCGCCGTTCTTCTTCCGCACACGGGCGATCTCCTGCTGCGCGGCCTCGTTGCTGGGATCGATCTCGGCGGCGTGCAGAAACTCCGACAATGCGCCCTGATCGTTTCCGCCATCCAGCAGCTTACGCCCCTTGGTTATGTGCATCGCCGATGCGGTAATCCGCACCCGGTAGAGCGAGGTGCGGTACTGCAAATCCTTGGGCGCCTTGGCGTAGGCCTTCTGGTAGTTGTCGAAGGCCGCGTCATAGTCATCGCGCGCCTCGGCGTTGAGGCCGCGCTTGTAAAAGGTGCTAGCCGACTCGGCGCGCAGCGACGCGCTCGACAGGCAGAAGACGGCCACGACGGCCAGAAGCGCCATCCAAAAAGCGGCTCTGGAAAATGCGGAGGCAGCGGTAGCCTGTGCGCGGCTTTTCATCGAACTCCCAGGCGTCTTCTCTGGCCCGCGCTTCTCCTCGGACCCTTGCGGGCTGCCTTGGCCGCCCCGGACGCTATTCCTGTCGCAATTCCTGTGGGTGTAACTTCCCATCCTGCAATACTCCATTTTAGCTCATCCCCGCTGCCGCACAGCCAAAACCCGCGCCAATGCTACGATGAAGATTCGAGGATGCTTCCCCATGGCGCGCCAAACCAGCCACGTGATCGTTCAGACAACCGCTCCCGGCCCCCAGAAGCCGGCCCGGCCCCGCGACCCGGTGGCCAGCGGCGAGCGGGACGCCGCGCACAATCGCGTCGCCAGCCACAACTACTTCCTGCTGGAGAAATTCGAGGCCGGCGTCAGCCTGCGCGGGACCGAGGTCAAGTCGATCCGTGAGGGCAAAGCCAACCTCAAAGACTCCTACGGCCTCATCCAGAACGGCGAGGCCTTCCTGCTCAATCTTCATATCGGCCCGTACTCCCACGGCAATATCTCCAACCATGACGCCACCCGCACCCGCAAGCTGCTGCTGCACAGCGCCGAAGTTCGCAAGCTACTATCGAAGACGCAGATCAAGGGCCACACGCTCATCCCCACCCGCCTGTACTTCCGCAACGGACGGGTGAAGTGCGAACTGGCCGTGGCCAAGGGCAAGCAGGACTGGGACAAGCGCGAGACCGAGCGCAGCCGCGAGGCCGACCGCGAAGCCCGCTCCGCCATCAACGCCAGCAAGCACCGCGGCGGGCGGTAGGGGCGGATATGGTAGGTCGGGGTTTTAACCACGACAATTTGAGTGAACCGAATGAACCGGGCTTTAGCCCCTGCGGTATGCTTTTCGGGAATCCGGTTAGGATTCTGCTCACTCAACCGCAACAATCTAGCCCCGGCATAATTGATCATCAGCCATTGCTTTTCCCTTCGAGTTCGAAGGGCGCTTCACCGGGGCTGTCTGCATCGCAACTGGATCTTTTGCTCTTGAAGTACGTATCGATGGCGCTCCACGCCATAAACAACACCAAAGGTACAAAAGGGAGAGCCAAAAGGATGCTTCGGTCTTTCGTCCACAATTCGACCGCGAATGCCGTATAAAACAAAGTGAACATGGCCTCGTGCAGTGCCTGGCTTCTGCGGTTGTTGACTATGATGACCCCGCCGGCCAGAAGCATTACGGTCCAACATAAAAACTGAACTCCTGTGACTCCCCCGTGAATGACAGCCCAGATCATGCAGGCAAGCGAGAGACACAACAGGAGAACCAAAATGTGCCGGTAATATTTCCTGAACCACTTCTTCATCCCGTTCCCCACAAAGCGACTAGCAACGCAAAACAACTGTCCAGCCGATTATAGGCCGAAAGCTCACCGGATCACTTCAACCTCAATTCCCAAATCGAGCTTCTTCCAGATGCGGTCCGTCGTGTAGACCGTCGCTTTTCGGTCGATGGCGAGAGCCAGGCATGCGCGGTCGCCCAGCGATAGGCCAAAGGGACGGGTGATGGACCGCAACTCAGCCGCCGTGCGCGCTTGCGTATCGCTGAAGAAGCACATCTCGCACTGGACACTGTGCAAACGGCTCCACGCATGTCCGGCAGATGCTCCAAGTTCGATCAAGCGCATGTGAACCTCCGCCAGATTGACGGTGCTCAACAGGGCGCCTTCGAGGAGGGGAAGGACGATCTCGCCTCCCGGTTCGTTGAGAAAGACGGCCAGGATCGCCGATGAGTCGAGGACGACCGGGCTAGGCAACCTGCTCCGCCTTCTGCAAACGCGCCTGATATAACTCGCGATCGCGCTTAATCTCCTCATCTTCGCGGCGGGCTTCTTCGCGACGCTCGGCGATCAACTCGTCCGATGCGAATACGCCTGGCCTGTTGTATTGTGCGAACTCCTGCTGAATGCGGCGGATGCGGGCAGGATAGGACTCAATGCGCAGTACTCCATCCTCGACCTCCATCAGAAGCGATTCTCCGGCCTTGAGTCCCATCTCCTGCCGGATTGCAGCCGGAATCACGATGCGGCCATTCTGGTTGATCTTGCTACGAACAGATCGCGGTCGAGTGACAACTGTTTCCATAATGCCTCTCATAATAATAATGTCATATTATCAACAAAATGACAAGTATGGATAAAGTGTCATTTCTCGTCGAAAGCTTGTACCCCACATCTGCCGCGGCAATTTGATGTGGATGCCCTGGAGCTGGCCAGACGGTTCTCAGTGCTGAGGCGTCGCGGACCATTCCGTTCCCATATTGTCGTCGGTGATCAGCCGGGCGCCCTTCATCCGTTGCAGCATACTGGCGCGCGATTCCAGTTGACTGCCGGGAAGGTCCAGCGTGTCGGCCAGATGCAGTACCTCCTCCAGCCGCGCGCGTTGATTTGGCTTGCCAAGATCGAAGACCGGACGTCCGTCAATTTGATAGTGGGTGAGAGCTGTTCTCCAGAGACTTTTGTCGAGTGTGATCGGGCTATCGCTGACGGCCAGAAAACTGTTAATGCGCAGCGCGTAGGGAAACGCGGTCGCGCCTGTGGCCAGGGCATCGCCGGAGTAGGTCGTGTTATAGTACGCGATTCCGCCGTGATTCAAATGCGCCCGCATCAGGCCCATGAACTCGGTTGACAGCAGATTGGAGACATGGGCGCGATAATGCCACGTGGTGTTCATCAGGATGAAATCGAAATGGAGATCGGGATGGCCCAGCAGCCAGCGCCGGCCGTCGTCGATGACGATATGAACCTTGGGATTGCGCAGCAGGCTGGCGACCTCGGAATACTGGCGGATGAGCGATAGGAAACCAGGATTGATTTCGACGATGGTGATCTCGTCGACTTCCGGATCGTTTGCGACCACTTGCGCCCACGCTCCGGTAGCAAGGCCGATGATGAGTACTTTCTTAGGTTTTGCGTCAAGGCCGCAGATCGCGAAGGCGCGATAAATCATGTTGGAATCGCGCAGGATGTCGGTGTTGATCTGCCCATCGTAGGCGCCGCCACTGATAACGACCCGGGTCGGATAGGCGAATTCCGCCGCGCTTGGGTACACGGCTATCACGCCACTCCGATTCTCCACCATGTCGGAGAATCTCAAGCTATTGTTGTACGCGGACTTGAGGAGCAGCCGTTCGTAGAGGCCGCTGAAGAGCGGGCCTGAAGCCAGGGCGAGAGCCACGCAGGCCACGCCGCCGGTAATGAAGATGCGCTTCGGCCACTTCGGCCCGGAAAGGACCGCAAGCACGGTTGCGGCGAGCAAGCCCAAGCCGAGCAGCAGCAGCGATGTGGCGCGGGTGGACCAATAATCCAGAACCACAAAGCCCACCAAAAAGCTGCCCAGGGTTGAACCGATGATATTGCTCACATAGAGAAAGCTGATGGATTTGCCTGAGTTTCGCTCGGGATCGATAGTTGCATGGCTCAGCAGCGGGAATGCGGCTCCCAGCAGCGCCGCGGCGGCGAAGACGAAGACAAAGCTCTGAAAGTAGTTGAAGTGGACGACCCAGAGGGCCAATGCGGGTCCAAGCAGAAAGGCGCTGATCGTTCCCAGCATGATGACGCTGGAAGTGGCTCCAAGCATAAGACGGAGATTGTTGCCAAGTTTCTGCCGGCAAGCGTCGCGTACCGCGAACGAGCCGTAGGCGATTCCGAGCAGATAGAAGGCAAGCAGCTCGGCAAAGCACGGCGCCATTCCTCCGGAAACAAAGGCGTATAGGCGATACCAGATGATCTCGTAGGCCAGAGCGATAAAGCCCGTGACGCCGGCGAGGAGCATTCCGATCCAGAGTGGAATGGTCTCCTGCCGCGTTCGAGACTCAGGCTCCGGCCTCTGCGGGGCCGGAGCGGAATCTCTCAGCTGGAGGAGCAATGCCGCGGCGCCGACAAATAGGTTGAAGCAGACCGCGAGTCTCACCGAACCCGATTCGCCGAGCAACCGCATGAGCAGGAATGCGGCTGCAAAACAAGCCGTGGCGGAGCCAAGCGTGTTGACCGAATAGAGTAAGCCAACAGACTCCCCGATATTCCCGTTGCGGCGAACGAAATGTTCAACCAGCAGCGGCAGCGTGCTTCCCATCAGCATCGTCGGAACGAGCAACAGCGCAAATGCGATGCAGCCGATAGCGATCGTCGAGGCTCCCGCGGTGAAAGAGCCAATGCGATGAAATATCCAGAGTGAAGCCGCGCCGAAGGTTCCCACCGAGAACTCGATCAGGCCGAAGGCGAGAAGCAGACGGATTCCCTTGCGAGCCGAAAGCCAGCCGCCAGCCAAACTTCCCAGACCCAGGCCGAGCATGAAAACGGTAACGATCATGGTTACCGATTCAATGTTGACTCCATATAACGTGAAGAGGGTGCGCTGCCATACGATTTGATAGAGAAGCGCCGGGAATCCCGATAAGAAGAAGAGTAGATAATAAAACCGGGTTGTGTCTCGCTTCGCCAAACTGCCAATGGATTCTCGCATTTGCTTTACTCTAACACTCAGGTTGCCGGAGTGATGAGACGGCCGCCGGTTGATTTCCCGCGGCTGTCGGGTGCCCCACTCCTTCGGCCCCGCTCGCGGCAGTGAAATAATGGTCGTATGCGGACCCAACTGTCTTTCGCCCCTCTTGCCGGAATCGAAACCGAATTGCTGGCCGTCCTGGCTGCCGACACCCAAACCTCGAAAGCCCCCTACGCCAAGCCCCAGCCCATGCTTCTGACCTCGGACGCTGCCGTCCAGGCCGCTGCGGCCTCCGTGCTCTTGAGCGGCGAATACAAGGCCGGCGCCAACGAGACAGTACTGCTGCACGCCCCGGCAGGAGTGGCCGCCAAGCGCCTGCTCCTCGTCGGTCTGGGCAAGCAAGCCAAGGCGACGGCGGATAAAGTGCGCAACGCCGCCGGAACCGCCGTCCGCTTCGTCAAGCCGCGCGGCATTCGCGAACTGGTCTTCGCGTTGCCTGAATCGGAACTGCTTCCCGCGGCGAGCTGCGCGAGAGCTGCCGTCGAGGGAGCTTTCATCGGCGACTTCGACCCCGACACCTATCGCAGCGACCGCAAGGACCAGAGCGTCGAATCCTTTACCCTGACCGCACCCGCCGGTGTCGACTGTGCTGCCCTTGAAGCCGCCTTCGCCGAAGCCATCATCATCGGCGAGAGCCAGAACTTCACCCGCTCACTGGTCAACGAGCCGGGCAACAAGCTCACCCCCACGCTGCTCGGCCAGCGCGCCGCGCGGATGGCCGCCGAAGTTGGTCTCGGCTGGGAGGTCCACTCCACCGAAAAGCTCCACGAGCTGAAGATGGGCGCATTCTGGAGCGTCTCGCAAGGCTCCGCCGAGCCGCCCGCGCTGATCGTGTTGCGCTATGAGCCCGAAGGCATGAGCGACGGACCCATCCTCGGCCTGGTAGGGAAGGGAATCACCTTTGACTCAGGCGGCATCTCCATCAAGCCGGCCGATAAGATGGAGCAGATGAAGTACGACATGGCCGGCGGCGCGGCCATGCTTGGCGCAATGCGCGCTATCGCGCTGCTCAAGCCCCGCGTGCGCGTGATCGCAGTCATCTGCGCCGCGGAAAATATGCCCTCCGGCACCGCGCAAAAGCCCGGCGACGTGCAAACCGCAATGCCCTTCTCCGCCGATCAGCCGGGTAAAACCATCGAAATCATTAACACCGACGCCGAAGGCCGGCTCGTGTTGGCCGACGGGCTGACCTACGCCCGTCAGTTAGGCGCAACCCACCTGATCGACGCCGCCACGCTAACCGGCGCTTGCGTCGTCGCTCTCGGCTACGTCAACGCCGGCGCATTCTCCAACGACGAAGAGATTTGGGCCAAGTTCAACGCCGCCCTCGCCACTTCCGGCGAAATGTTCTGGCGCTTGCCGCTGGGCGAGGAGTACGCCGAGCAGATCAAGTCCGACATCGGCGACATCAAGAACACCGGCGGACGCTGGGGCGGCGCCATCACCGCCGCCGAGTTCCTCAAAGTCTTCGTTGAAGACACCCCCTGGATTCATCTCGACATCGCTGGTCTGGCCTGGGTCGAAGACAGCAAGCCCTACATCGCCAAAGGCCCCAGCGGGGTCGCGGTACGCTCGATTCTGGAGTGGGTGAGAAGCTACTAGCTGCGAGCTTCTAGCTTCTAGCTTTTAAATGCCAGAATCACAACTAAATAGGTGCCCCAGATCCCGATTTTGGGACCTTGGAATCTACGAACCTGCTGCGAACGAAGAGTGAGCGAATGCCCGCACCGCAGGTGCTTACATCGCCTCCGGGCTTTCGATGCCCAGCCAGCTCAGCGCCAGCACTAACTCCCGCAACGCAACCGCCGCTGTCGCCAGCAAAAACGTTTTCCGCGCAGGGTCTTCTTCGGTCAGGATGTGGTGCTTATGATAGAAGTTATTGAACTCCTGGGCTAACTGGAAGGCGTGCTTGGCCAGATGGGCAGGCTCGGAGGTCGCAATGCATTGCTCCAGCACCAGCGTCCGCCGCGCGGCGCGCAGCCACAGGGCCCAGATGTCTTCAGCGGCATCGCCTTCAAGATAGGCGTGAATTCCCGCTAACTCCGCGAACGCCGCTAACTCCGCTTCCGGCGTCGTCCCTGCCTTGCGGAATATATTCCTCGCCCGTACCACCGCGTACTGAATGTAAGGCCCGGTCTCGCCCTCAAAGCTCAGCGCGTCCTTGAAGTCAAACGCGATGACCGAGTTACGCGTGAACTTGAGCATGAAGTAGCGCAGCGCGCCGATGGCGATCTGCTCGGCGATGCGCGGCCGGGCGGCTTCGGCCTCCGCGCCGCCGGTCTGGCGCGCGTCCACCTCGGCGCGCGTGGCGGCAATGAGTTTGTCGATCAGGTCGTCGGCCTTGACGCCGAAGCCCTTGCGCCCGCTCACTTCAATGTAAGGACGCTTCAAGTCTTCCTCGGAAACCTCATAGCCTAACTCAACCGCGCAGCGCGGCGTCAGCGCGACCATTTCATAACTGAAGTGCGTATAGCGATTCGCCTGATCAGTGTATCCCATACCGCGCAATGCCTGGATCACATTGGCCTGCGGGTCGCTCTGCCGCGCGTCGATCACGTTATAAATTGCCTGCGCCCCGCCAAATTGCGGATGAGCCTCAACGCCCTGCTCAGCCGAAATCCAGCACTCATGCTTTGGGTAAGTAAAGAACGGCTTGTAGCCGAAATCTTTGCCCAGCAGGCCAAACTTCCATAGGTGATAGGCTATGTCTTTGCCAACATAAGTGACCGTGCCGTTGGAGCGTACAATCACTTTGGCGTCTTCATTCAGATCGCCTTCGGCGATCTCCGCGCCGGGCCGCGTCATCACCCAGCAGCCTTTGTTCTTGCCTTCGTTTTCGTAGTAGAGCACGCCCTTTTGTTTTAGTTTCTCGAAGGCAGCTTCCCAAAACTTCAGGTGCAGAATCTCGCTCTCGCGGGGCAGAAAGTCATACTCGATGTCCAGCCGCAGCATGGTATCTAGATGCCGCTGGAGCACCGCGGTCGAAACTAACTCGGCAATTTCCGCAAATTCATTGTTACCAGCTTCAATTTGGTGTAGAACATCTAGGCGAATCTGTTTACACTTAGCGACCAATGCCTGATCTTGCTCAATGACGTCTAGAGCTAAGTACCAATTATTAACTCTTGCATAAAGATACCAGCAATAGTAGTCAAACTGATTCTCTCTGTTGGACGGGTTCTTATCGACCTCTTTAGCAAGGTATGCCATCAGCTTCTTGATGCCAGCGAGTGTGTGCTGTTCCTCAGCCGAAACCCCAGGCACTCCACTTTGCTCAAGATGCAGAAATCCCACCACCACATCGGCCACCTGCACGCCGGTGTTATCGATGTAATTCTGTACATCCACCTTTTGCCCGGCGGCGCGCAGCAGGCGCACAAACGTGTCGCCCAGAATGGCGTTGCGCAGGTGGCCGATGTGCGCGGCCTTGTTGGGATTGATGCTGGTGTGCTCGACCAAGGAATGAACCGGGTGCCCCACCCTCACGACGTCTTTGCTTTTGTCGCTAGGGTGGGAGATTGAGCCTGCTGTCGAACGCACAGCTTCAGCCCGCTCCAGCCGCGCATTGATGTAGCCCGCGCCGGCAACCTCGAAGCCTGCAAAGCCCTCCAGCCCGGCGAGCGCGGCCACTATCTCCTGCGCGATGATCCTGGGCGCTTTGCGCAGCTTGCGCGCCAGCTCGAAGGCGATGGGCGTGGCCAGTTCGCCAAACTTCAGATCAGGCGGAATCTCCAGCGGAATGCTGTCAAGCTGTAAGTCATACTTAGCCGCCAGAACACCGCGAAGATGCTGCTCAAACCGTTTCTGCAATTCCTGATACACGTCGTTATTCCTCTGAAATTCTTGATTGTTGAACGGCGGTTATAACTGGTCGAAGATTTCGCGGAACTCCCATGCGCCCTGTTTGCCGGCCAGCCACTCGGCTCCGCGCACCGCGCCCTCGGCGAGGCAGCGGCGGCTTTGAATTTCATGGCGCAGTTCGAGAGTATCGTTTGCGCCAACCGCAGTTACAATGTGTTCACCCATGGCGTCGCCCACGCGATGAGAGACGATCTCGACATTCGCTCCGGGCTGCGCGGCCTCGATGATCTGGCGCAGCGTGATGGCCGTGCCGCTCGGAGCGTCCAGCTTGGTGACGTGGTGCGTCTCGGCGATGGAGAAGGTATAGCCGTCCAGTTTCGCCAGGTCAGCGGTGAGGCGGAAGAGCTTTTGCACGCCAATGGAAAAGTTGGTTCCGTAAAGCAATGCGCCTCGGCGCTCACGGGCGAGCGCCTTCATCGCGTCGAGGTGCGCGTACCAGCCGGTGGTGCCGACGACGATGCGTCCGCCGCAGGCAAGCACAGCGGTCATGTTCTCGACGGCGGCATCGGGAGCGGTGAAGTCGATGACCGCGCCGACGCCGGCCAGAGAAGCGGCAGTGAGAGCGGAGGCGTCGCGATTCTCGTCGATGTCGAGGGCGCAAACCGAATGGCCGCGCTCGCTGGCTACGTCGGCGACCAGGCTGCCGGTTTTTCCCTTGCCTAAAACTAAAAATTGCATGACGGCCTCGGAGTGTTGGACTGAAGATGAGAAAAACAACAGCAGGTCCTTCGACTCCGCTGCGCTTCGCTCAGGATGACAGTATGTGGTGGTTCGATTCATTGAAACCGAACCAGCACGTTGCGGGACAAATCCATTTTATCCGGTTCGCGGTTGCCGCGGCGTTATCCTGAAGTTGCCCATGCCTGATTTCACCTCCACAGATCCAACGCTCGCCGCAACTGCCGCGCCTCACAAACGGCGCTGGCCGCGGATTCTACTCTGGTCGGCGGGCGCTCTGCTGGCGCTCATTCTGGTGGCCGCTGGCGCGGGCGTGCTGTGGCTGCGCTCGGCGACGATCGCCGCGCTGCCGGCGCTGGATGGCGATCTGCGCGTGGCCGGACTCTCGGCGCCCGTGACCGTCCGCCGCGACGCGCACGGCGTGCCTCACATCGACGCTGCGACTCAGGACGATCTCTTTGTGGCGCAGGGCTATGTGACCGCGCAGGACCGGCTCTGGCAGATGGACCTCTATCGCCGCAACGCCAATGGCGAGCTGGCGGAGATCTTCGGCTCCTCGCAACTCAAGCACGACCGGACGCAACGGGTTCTGCAAATCCGCAATACGGCCACGCGCATCTATGCGAATCTGTCTCCCGCCGACCGCGCCCGTATCGACGACTATGCGCGCGGCGTGAACCTCTTCATCGCGCAGAATCAGGCCACGCTGCCGCCGGAGTTCAAGCTGCTCGGCTATCGCCCTCAGCCGTGGAACGGCGCGGACTCGATCTCCATCGGCTTGATGCTGGTGCAGGGGTTGGATACACATTGGGAGACGAAGCTGGAGCGGGAACGGATCGCCGCCAAGCTGGAGAAATTCAGAAATCCCAAGCTGGAGGCCGATCTCTATCCGGTCGGCTCGTGGCGCGACCATCCGCCCACCGGCGTACAAGTTGACCTGAGCCAGCCGCAACCCGCGCCGTCGCCGGCTACGGACGACGACGAGGACGAGGATGACCGCAGCACGGCCGGCGCCGCGCCGGAAGAGTTGCGCCAAGTGCTGGGGCTGCCCACCTGCGACGGTTGCGCGCCGGGCTCAAACAACTGGGTGATCGCCGGCAAGCATACGGCCAGCGGCAAGCCTCTGCTCTCAAACGATATGCACCTCACTCTTCTCGAACCGAACATCTGGTTCATGGCCGATCTGCGTGCGCCGGGCTACCATGTTGCCGGGGTGACGCTGCCGGGAATGCTGTTTGTGATGGCCGGCCACAATGAGCATGTGGCCTGGGGTTTTACTGCCCTTTACGCCGATGTGCAGGACCTCTACGTGGAGAAGCTCGACGGCAAGGGGAATTATAAGGACAACGACGCGGCCTGGAAGCCGCTTCAAGTTGACCACGAAGTCATCAAGGTTCGCGGCAGCAAAGACATTGTGTTCGACGTGCAACTGACCGCGCATGGGCCGCTGCTCAATCCGATCTTGACCATGGAATCCCGTCCCATCGCCCTCAAGTGGACCCTCTACGATCCGGCGTTCAACGCGCAGCCGCTCTACCAAATCAACGTCGCATCGAACTGGACTGAGTTTTCCGCAGCATTGGGCAACTGGTGCTGGCCGACGCAAAATGTGGTCTACTCCGACGATCAAGGGCACATCGCCTATCACGCGGTTGGGCGGGTGCCGATGCGTCTCGCGGGGCTTGTTGGTATACCGATTCAGGACACTTCTCATGAGTGGCAGGGCTTCATCCCCTTCGACGCGATGCCCAGCGCCGTCGATTCGCCCTCAGGATTTTTGGCCACTGCCAACTCCCGCGTCACCACCGCCGCGTCGCCTTACCCAGTCTCGCTTGAATGGATCGATCCCTACCGCGTCGAGCGCATCTACAAATCTCTCGAAGGCCGCGAGCATCTCACCCCCGCCGATATGCTCGCCGTGCAGACCGACGTCTACAGCGAGGTCGATCAGGAGCTGGGCCATCGCTTTGCCTATGCCATCGACCACACGCCGAGCGCCGACGCGCGGCTCAAGAAAGCCGCCGACCTGATGCGCTCCTGGGACGGACGCCTCATCACCGACTCCGCCGCCGCATCCATCGTCACCCAGGCCCGCCACGCGCTCTGGCCGCTGATTCTGGAGCCCAAGCTGGGCGCCGATGCCAAGGAATATCACTGGTCCGAATCCAACTTCGCCGAGGAAGAGATCATCATGCACTCGAGCGCCGACTGGCTTCCGCCGGCTTACAAGAACTGGGACGAGCTGCTGACCGACGCCGTGCGCAAGGGCATGGAGGAAGGCAAAGCTCCCGCCGATGTGGCTCGCTGGAGTTACGGAAGCTGGCACGTCGTCGATATCGAGCACCCACTGGCTGTTTATCTGCCGCTGATCGGGCGCATCGCCGGAACCGGCGAGCAGCCGCTGAGTGGTGACACGACCACCGTGAAACAGGTGGGACGCGACTTCGGCCCCTCGCAGCGCTTCACGATGGACTGGAGCAACATCGACGGCTCGACGGAGAATATCGTACTCGGCGAGAGCGGCAACCCCTATTCGCCCTACTTCCGCGACCAGTGGAAGGACTGGTACGGGGGAACGACCTTTGCGCTGCCCTTCACCCCGGCGGCAGTGGCCGCTGAGACGCGCCACACGCTGCGGTTGCTGCCGTGAGTTTGTTTCTCTACTCCGACTGGTCATTTCCACGAAGCGGCTTCATCGCAATCGTTGGGGGAATCTCGGCAACTTGTTCGAGCTGGCCGCGCACCAGCATCGTGACGGTCTCCCGCTCGACGGTGACCTCAATGCGCCGGTTCACGCTGCTCTGGGAGGCGCCTTCCTTGCCGGTCTCTTTCGATGCCGGAACGCCGCGGCGTAAAATATTCATACATTCGCTCTCCAAAAGCCGGGGTTCAGGAGCCCGCTCCAGTTTTTACTAGAAATTGAGCGGGGTTTGAATGTCTTGAATTTGGGAATGAATTCTTATGAAGTTCTATGAAGGCCGAGGATGTTATTGAGCGCGAATGGGTTGTACCGCTTCGACGAGTTTGAGCTAGACCCTTCCAGGCGAGTCTTGTCGCGGAATGAAACACCGGTTGCGCTCACGCCGAAGGCCTTCGACGTGCTTTCCTACCTGGTTCTGAATCCCGGACGGGTGGTGACCAAGGATGAGCTTCTCAAGTCGATCTGGCCGGACTCCTTTGTGGAAGAAGGCAATCTGGCGCAGTACATCTCCGCTCTGCGCAAGGCACTGGGAGACAAGTCCCGTCTGATTGCGACCGTCCCCGGCCGCGGTTATCAGTTTGTGGCCCAGGTGTACGCGGTCGAGGTCGAAACCGGGATCTCCGCCGATGCTCTTCCCGAGGCGCGGGCGGGGGACATCTATGTGCAGCGCGTGCGGGAGCGCACCCGTGTGGTCTATGAGGATGTGCCGCCCGCGCTGCTTGCGCAGCATGACCCCCCCTTGCTGCTCACGGATGGGAGTTCGCGCCGGACGCGCGTGTGGCTGTGGGTTACGGCTTCGGCGCTATGTGGTGCGCTGATTGCGCTGGCCGCACTGGCGGCCTATTTTGTGG
>PMTP01000118.1 GCA_003167305.1 Acidobacteriaceae bacterium | reverse complement strand
CAGGGATGTGACCGGTCCGTACCGGGGTACCCCCTCCCCCCCTACCTTTTAGGACATGATAATATGTTCAGAATATCCTGTAACCTACAACGAATGAACAACATAAAAAATCGAACTATTAACGAATAAGTAAACAAAAACAGCGAAAAATGGGCTATTTTGGGGCGATTTCTGGCACAAATCGGGCCAAAATCACGGTTTTTTGATCACTTTTTGACTTCGGTGATTGGGCTGCTGGACTAGCTCTCAGAACCAGGAGCTGAGGCATCCGTGTCTTCAGCCCAGTACAATCTAGGATAGAGAGTCCTACGAGGGATTCTGCGCGTCTTTTCATCAGAGAAGGGTTGACAGCAACGCATGGTGCGCCGCGGACAGAGAAGCAGAAGAAGGACGGGTTCCGGCGCTGCGGGAGTCCTGCGGCTGCTCTTCTTCGTCTTGTTAATAGCGGTGGGCGGCTTGGCTTGGTTGGTTTTCATGCCATATGGGCCGTCGGGCGAGACCTTTGTCGAGCTGGCGCCGGGCTCTTCCACGGTGCGGATGGGCCGGCAACTGGAAGCGGCGGGCGTGGTGCGCAGCCAGTACGCATTCGATCTGGTGCGCTGGTGGAAGCGGGGAACGCTCAAGGCCGGCGAGTACCGCTTCGACCATCCGGCCGCGGTGACCGAGGTCTATGCGCGCATCAGCCATGGCGATGTTTACACCCGGACGGTCATCATTCCGGAGGGCGCAAGCCTCTTTGAAATTGCCGCCCGGCTGGAGCAGGCGGGATTTGGCTCCAGGCAGAGTTTCCTGGACGGAGCGGCAAGGCAGGTGGGTCTGGTGACGGACCTGGACCCCGGAGCAACCAGCCTGGAGGGCTACCTGTTTCCGGATACCTATCATTTTGCCCGCAAGTTTGGTCCGACGCAGATCTGCGCGGCGATGGTCAGGCGCTTTCGCGCCGTAGCCACGCAACTGGGATTGAAAGGGAATATGCATCGCGTAGTGACGATGGCTTCGCTGGTGGAACGGGAGACGGCGGTGGATGCGGAGCGTCCGCTGGTGGCCGGCGTCTTTGAAAACCGCCTGGCCAAAAAGATCCCACTGATGACGGATCCTTCGGTGATCTACGGGCTGGAACTGGATGGCCGCTGGCGGGGCGCAATCCACCAGAGCGACCTGAAGCTCGACACCCCGTACAACACCTATCTGCACACCGGCCTGCCGCCGGGTCCGGTGGCCAATCCCGGCTTGCGGTCGCTGCGCGCGGCAATGGAGCCGGCGAAGTCCGACTATCTCTACTTTGTGGCCGCCGGAGCCAATCCCCAAGGGCGGTCGCTGTTTTCCAGCACCATTGAGGAGCACGCGCGCAACGTGGCCGGCTACCGTCACGCCGTGAAGAAGGCAGGCGGACGATGAAACCAAGCTGTTGTCTCGCATCCGTCGCTGCCCTGGCTCTTCCACTCCTGTTGTCGGGGTGCTACCTGCTGCCCACCACGCGCAAGCTGCCCATTCCCAAGGCGCCGCTGGTGACGCAGACGGTTGCGCCGGAGGAGTTGGTGGCGCGGCTCAACCAGCGCTGGGCCGCGCTCGATAGCCTGACCGCCTCAGTCGAGATTCAGGCCAGCGTGCTCAAATCCAAGGAAGGCGTAGCCACGGACTATACCTCCATCCGCGGACACATCCTGATGCGCAAGCCGGAGTTGCTACGGGTCCTGGGACAGGTTCCGGTGCTGGGTTCGCGCATGTTCGACATGGTCGGCGATGGCAAGAACTTCACCATTTGGATTCCCTCGTCGAACACGGCCTACAAGGGTTCCTACGCACTCACTAAAAAATCCAGCAACCCCTTGTTGAACCTGCGGCCGGGGTTCTTTCTGGACGCGATCGTCGTGCGGGGCCTCGAACCGGATGACCTGTACTCCGTCGTCGCGGACTCGGAAATCGTGCCGGACGCTGCCAGGAAGCACCTGTTCAACGTTCCAGAATACATCCTCAGTATCAGCCGCCACAAGCCGGGAAGCAACCAGTTGACGCCGGTGCGCGTGATCACCTTCCATCGCGAAGATCTGCTGCCTTACGAACAGGATTTGTACGACAGCGAGGGCAACTTGGAGACGCATGTCACGTATTTGGACTACCGGGATTTCGGCACGGGCAAGTATCCGTCCACTCTCGTCATCAAGCGCCCGCTGGATTTCCAGGTCGTTCTTACCGTCGACAAGGTCGTGGAGAATCAGAAGCCGCCGCTGACCGACGACCAGTTCGTGTTCAAGCTCACCGAGGGAACCCAGATTCAGAATCTGGAGTAGCGGAATCAGGAGTAGTGGGCCAGTTGTGCTAGTATCCCGGAAAGTGCAAAGACAACATTTCCGGGGAGCCTGACATGGAAACCAACCTCCGCCCGCTCACTCTCGGTGAGATTCTGGACCGTACCGCGCAACTTTACCGCACGAATTTTCTGCTCTTTGCCGGCATCTTCGCCGTCTATGCTGGCGTGTTGCTGGTGTTAGGCCTGCTCCAGATCGGGCTGGCGGAGACTCTGCGCGTATTGCACCTGACCCAGCAGCTTCAATGGCTTACTTGGACCGCGACGGGCGTCACATGGCTGATCTCATTCCTCATAGCCGGTATGTCTATCGCCGCCATCAGCCGCGTTGTGGCCTGGGTTCACTTGGGCGAACCGGCCACCATCCGCGGCGCATACCAGAGCATCCTGCCCCAACTGGGCCGCTACTTGTGGCTGATGACCATCACTGCCTTCAGGGTCTGGACGCCGTTCGTGCTGCTCTACGCCGGCTTTCTCGGAACCTTTGCCTTCTACGGCGGCTTCAAGGGCATGGGCGCAAGCCATGGCGTAGCCGCCCAACCCGCCTTCGCCTCCAATCCGCAGGCGGTGGCTGCCCTCCTTGTGGCTTCAGGGGTTTTCTTTCTGCTCCTCTTCCCCATCGGCATCTACACCATCCTGATGAGCCTGCGCTACTCGCTGGCGATTCCGGCTTGTGTGGTCGAGAAGATGAAGGCCCGCGCGGCGATCCGCCGCAGCATTGAACTGGCCAAAGGGTCGTGGGGACGCATCTTCCTGCTGGCGTTGCTGGTCGGCATCATCAAGCTGGGGCTGGTCGCCGTCACCCAGTTTTTCATCTTTGTTGCGGCATTCAAGCACCCTGGCCAACTGCCGGGACCGGGCCTGTTATCGCTTTCGCAGATCATGGGCTTCTTCACCAACACCTTCCTGGGGCCGATCTGGGCCACCGGCATTACCCTCTTCTACTACGACCAGCGGGTGCGCAAGGAGGGTTACGACATCGAGTGGATGATGCAGGCCGCCGGACTGACGCCGCCGTCGCCGGCCGAATTGCCAGCCACCTATTCGCAGCCTGCCCCGCAAAACCCGGAGGCTACGATATAGAAAGAATGATAGAAGCCGCGGGATTGATCGCGCCTGGGCCTCCGCCAGGCGGCGATGGTCCCGATGCGCGCGCCGAGGCCGTGGAGGGTCAGGCTTGACGGCACGGACTCAACTCACTTGTGCGGCGCTGACTGTGGCTCTTGCCGCAGCTCTCGGTGCGCCGACGGCTTATGCCGATGCACCCGACGCTCAGCCCGCGAGCCACGGCCGCGAGGCAACGCTCGCCGAGTACCGCCAGCACCTGGTCNNCAACGCCGTCCGGCGGCTGGTGCGCTACAGCTGGCTGCGCGCGCTGCTCACACAAGCTCAAGAGAATGACGAAGCCAAGGACAAGGCCCAGGCCAAACCGCAAGTCAAGCCCGTCGTTGGCTCAGAACAGGCTCCGGTCGAGGAGCCTACGCGGCCGCCCAAGCCCACCACCAGCGAATTGTTGCAGGCTGCCGAGGCGCGCCTGACCCAGGACATTGCCCAGGCGGACGGAGCAGCGGCCGCCCAGCCCGTCGCCGCGCCCGATCATGCTCAGGAGCGCGACGCGATGAAGCAGGTGCTGGCCGGTCGCGACTTCCGCGGGCTGGAGGCGCCCACAGCGCGCGATTCGGCTCTGGAAAAGCTGGGCGCGTGGCTCAACGGGCTCTTGGCGAGCTTCGGCAAACTACAGGCCAATGTAGCCTGGCTGGGGCCGCTGCTGGTTTGGGGCTTCGTCCTGGCCGTCTGCGTAGGGCTGGTTTGGGGACTGATGCAACTGGAACGCCGCTGGCGCATCCGGCTGGTGCCGGAGAGCGACGGGCCTGCCGCCGGAGCCGCCTCGGCCCGTGATTGGCAGCTTTGGCTGGCCGACGCGCGCCGTACCGCCGCCGCCAGCCAATGGCGCGAGGCGATTCATTTCGTCTACTGGGCGGCAATCTCCCGGCTGGAATCGAAGCGCCTGTGGCCGGCTGACCGGGCGCGCACGCCGCGCGAGTACCTGTCGCTGGTAGCCGCCGAAGACCCGCGCCGCGCCGGATTGAGTAAATTGACCCACAGTTTTGAGCGGACCTGGTACGGTGGCCGCGCGGCGGGCGAGAGCGACTACATGAAGGCCGAAGAAATTGCCTCATCACTCATTCAGGGATCTGGTGGAGGCGCTTCCAGATCTCAAGCCAGTTTCGACAATACGGGAGGCACACAGTGATAAAGTCCGTTTCCTGGTCTGAATTTGACTGGATTCGTCTATTGCGTTGGCTTCTGTGGCTCAGTGCGATGCCGGCCCTTTTGGCGGGCTTGTTCATGGGACATGGCTTGCCTGCGCGTTGGTTCTGGATAGTTCTTTTTGCCTATAGTTTTCTTAATCTCATACTTTTGTGGTACCGTGGCAAATTGCGACAGAAGCAATCGTTGGAAATGAAATCCGACCAGCCAACCAATGTTGATCGAGGAGACGGTGGCGCGCGATGACGTTCCTCTCTTCGCTCGACTCTCAAGATCGCCGCCTGCTGCTCTGGTGCGTGGGGATCGCCATCGCTTTGGCCGTGGCCACCGGCTTCCTGCTGCCCAATGGCAACAACGACAATCCGCTGCCCTCGTCTTATCTCGCCGGACAGCATGGCGCCCGCGCTGCCTATGAGACGCTGCTCCGCTCCGGCTACTCGCTGGAGCGCTGGGAGCGGCCCCTGAGCGAGCTGGCCGCCACGGCCGGCCCGGAGACGGTGGTGATCTTTGCCCAGCCGTTCACTCGCGAGCCCAACGACATCAAGGCGGTGCGGAAGATTGTCGAGCGTGGGGGCCGCGTGCTCTCCACCGGCTACATGGGCGGTTTTATCCTGCCCGCCGAGGCCAGCGATACGCCCAAAGAGTTCCATTTTGCCGCCTGTAAGCTGGAGCCTGAAGGATTGGACGCGCTAGCCGGCTCGGGCGAGGCGTGGATGGTTCCCGAGGCTACCTGGAAGGTGGGCAACCCCATGCAGCGCGTCGAATACAGTTGCGCCGGCAATCCCGCAGTCGTCGAGTACGACTGGGGCAAGGGGCACATCGTCTGGTGGGCCAGCTCGACGCCTCTGGAAAACGGCTCGCTCAGCCGCGCCCACAACCTCGACCTGCTGCTGGCTTCGCTGGGTCCGCGCGCGGGGCATCGCTTCTACTGGGACGAGTCGCTGCACGGCGAGATTCGCTCGGTCTGGAGCTACGCCGGCGGGGTGGCGTGGAATTCGTTGTGGATTGGCCTGCCGGTGCTGGCGCTGTTGATCGTTTTCAGCTTTAGCCGGCGCAGCGGGCCGGTCCGCGACCTGCCGCCGCCGCCGCGCGCCACGCCCATCGAATTCCTTGAGGCGCTGGGCGCACTGTACCGCAAAGCCGGAGCCGCATCGACCGCCGTCTCGGTTGCCTGGGAGCGCTTTCGCCGCCATAGTTTGCGGCTCTGCGGGCAACGGGGAAGCAAGATGGGCGCGGCGGAGCTGGCAGCGGTGATTCGCCGCCGCTTTCCCCGCGCTGACGCCAATCTGGAAGCCGATCTCGCCGCCTGCGAAGAGGCCGCATGGGCTGAAACCGCCAACCCCCGTCAGGCGCTCAAGCTGATTCAGACGCTGCACGCGCACTATGAAAAGCTGAAAGAAGCGGCCAGGCCGGACAGGCAAAGGGGCAACCAGGCCGCACAATCTGAGAAGATTCAATCCCAACCGCAGGAAAGGGTTTTATGAGCCAGGAAAACAACCAGGAACTAGACCAAAACGCCGAACCCGCGGAGCGGTTGCGCTCCACCAGCCAGCTTATCGCCCACTCCCGCGCGGAGTTGGGCCGGGTGATCTCCGGCCAGAACGAGGTGATCGAGGAGGTACTGATCGCCGTTCTCTGCCAGGGCCATGCGCTGCTGGAGGGTGTTCCCGGCATTGCCAAGACGCTGATCGTGAAGGCTCTGGGCCGGCTGCTCGGCCTCGGCTTCCAGCGCGTACAGGCCACCCCCGACCTGATGCCGGCGGACATTCTGGGCACGACCATCCTGCGCCCCGGCTCAGACAGCTTCGCCTTCCACGCCGGACCGGTCTTCACCGACCTGCTTCTGGTGGACGAGATCAACCGCATGCCGCCGCGCACCCAGGCCGCGCTGCTCGAATGCATGGAAGAGCGGCAGGTGACCAGCGACGGCACGCGCCGCCCGCTGCCCGCCTGGTTCACCGTCTTCGCCACCCAGAACCCGATCGACTTCGAGGGCACTTATCCGCTGCCCGAGGCGCAACTCGACCGCTTCCTGCTCAAGATTCGGGTCGCCTACCCCTCCGAGTCCGAGGAGCGCCAGATTCTAGAGCACCACCACGCGGCTCCGGCGCTGGCCTGCTCGAAGACGCCTCCATCGCGCCCATTCCCGACGGCCTGCTGACAGCAGCCTGTGCCGAGGTGCGCGCCATTCGCATCGAACCGGAGCTGTACAGTTACATCCTCGCGCTTGCCCGCCGCACACGCGAGTGGCCCACGTTGCTGCTGGGCGCAAGTCCTCGCGCCGCCGTGAGCTTGATGCGCGTGGCTCAAGCGGCCGCCGCCTTTGATGGCCGCGACTACCTGCTGCCAGACGACGTAAAGCGCGCCGTCCAGCCGGTGCTGCGCCATCGCGTGATCCTGAAGCCCGAAGCCGAGCTCGAAGGCTTCGACGCCGACCGCGTGCTGGCCGACGTCGTTGGCGCTGTCCCGGTGCCGCGGCAATGATTTCGCCCTCGCTCCATCCCGCCCCGGTCAGCGCCGCCTGCGAGCGGCGGCGGCGTTGGGGCTTCGCCCTCACGCCGCGGAGCATTGGCCTGCTGCTCGCCGGCTTTGTCTGGCTCGTTCCGGGCTTCTGGGATGGGCGACTGGCGTATGCGATGCCGGCCTGGAATGCGCTGGTGCTGCTCTTCGCGCTGCTTGACGGCTTGCGACTGCCCGCCCCGGCAGAACTCACCGCCAGCCGCTCCTGGTCCAACGCTCCCGCTCTCGATAGCGAGACCGAAATCGAATTGACGATTGAAAACCGGGGGCGGCTCATCATCGATTGCCGGCTGGTGGACGATCTGCCGCCAGCCCTGGTCGCGGAGCCGGCAACGCTCCGGCTGACCGCCTTTCCCCGCATCCCCGCCAAGCTCCGCTACCGCGTGCAGCCCACAGAGCGCGGCGACTGGGAGACGGGTTGGCTCTATGTGCGCTATGGTTTGCCCTTGGGCCTCATCGAACGCTGGGCTCGCGCGCCGCTCACGCAAACCGTCCGCGTTTACCCGGCCCTGCGCGCCGGCGAAGAGCAGCAAATCTTTCTCGCCCGCAGCCGCCAGATCGACCTGCAACTGCGCCGTTCGCAGCTGCGCGGCCTGGGCCGCGACTTCGAGAGCCTGCGCGACTACCGCGAGGGCGACGACCTGCGCGACATCTGCTGGACGGCAACGGCGCGGCGCGGCAGTCCCATCACCCGCCAGTACCAGACCGAGCGCAGCCAGCCAGTCTGGATCGTCCTCGACTGCGGCCGGCTGATGAGGGCGCGTGTGGCGGGGGCGCCTCCGGGGCAGCCGGTCCTACCGGTCATGAAGCAAGGGGCAGGGGTACATTCCAAGCTCGACCACGCCTGCGCCACGGCGGTCGCGCTGGCCCAGCTCGCGCTCTACTCCGGCGACCGCGTTGGACTGCTGGCATACGGCCACGGTATTCAGCAGCGCCTGCTTCCCGGCCGGGGCGCGGCCCACCTGCGGCAACTCATCGAGTCGCTGGCCCTGGCGAGGGCCGAAGCCGGCGAGGCCGACCACCTGAGAGCCACCGCCGTGCTCAACCGCTTGCAACTCCGCCGTTCTTTGATCTTGTGGATCACCGACCTGGCCGAGACCGCGATGCGCCCCGAAGTCATCGACGGCGCGCTGCAACTGCTCCGCCGCCACGTGCTTTTGTTTGTCGCGATGGCCCAACCGGAGGTCGAGCAAATCGCTCAGGCAAGGCCAAAAAACATCAACGAGCTCTTCCGCGCCGCCGCCGCCCAGGAGATGGCCGGCCGCCGCGAACTGCTGCTCGCCCGCCTGCATGAGCAGGGCGCGCTCACCCTGGACCTCAACCCCGAAGCCCTCACTTCCTCGGTGCTGAATCAGTACCTGACGGTGAAGGAACGGGCGATGGTATAGGGGTGATAGGATTTACTGTTTGAGCGGTACTGTAAGGAGAAAGATGTGGAAAACGAAAGAGACGGGCGCGAGCCAAAGACTCAATCCGAATTTCGCCGCAAACTGAAAATAGCAGTTCGGGTTATGAGAATGTTTCTTGGGGGAATCGGGTTCGCGTTGCTTTCCGGCTCTGGATTGCTGGCGTTACGTAATCCTCATTCCCATTGGGGAATCATACTAGAACTATCCCCATTGATCCTGGCAGTTCCAGACCTCTTCTCCGAGGATGAGAGACCTGGCTCGGGTTGTCTCATGGGGCTTGCCCTCCTTGGTTTCCTCGCTGGGCTGTTTTTCATGCGCGCGCACTACTGGGCTCCTGTGGCAGTCGGCGCACTGTTAGCGACCTTTTTCTGGGCGCGCTCGAAGTCCACCAAACGCTCCTACCTTTTCCTGTCAGCCGGTAGTCTCCTCGCGGGTTTGTTGTCGCTTGAGGTTTCCTGGCCGAATGAGCAGCGCTGCCTGCTGACGCTGATGGGCGTAGGAGTTACGATGTCTCTGCAGGGGGCATGGATCATCGTTCGGTATCTGCAGGGGCATCGGCCCGCGGAACTCACAGAGCCGGCGGCCTCGTCCAAAGAATCATTAGACAAAAGAACGCTGAGTTTTCTCCGTTTGATATTCGGCACCATTGGCCACGTACAAATCTTCTCTCCAGATATCGAGCAGCGCATTCGGACGAGGTATCAATCCGAAATTGACCAACTAAAAGATTTGGGATTTGACTACCATTTTTCAGACGGAGAGACCTTCACGCTGATTCGTCTGGTTCTACTGCTCCCGGCTCTCGTCGTATTCGCGATGTGGTGCAAGCGAGAGGTAATGACCATTCACGATGGAACGAAGCATCTTGTAGGACATCCGGTCTATATCTCTAAAAACAAGACTGCTTTTGCCGAGCCGAGCGGACTTGGTACAAAATTCTATACTACCTTTCAGGACGGCTCCCTTCTCATATCGACGACGTACGCTGATGGGGGTATGCCCGCTGGACCAATGATTGAGAGGCATGGCCAAAAAGCCAGCATCAGCGAGACCTGGGCCTCGCATCAGCAGCGGATTGCGGAGCTGGAAACGGAGGGTAAGCGTGTTGACCGCCAGACAGGTTACCAAGCCTACGCAGAGATCGAACACAAGGAAACGGCGCCTTGGTAACCGCGACGTTCGTGCATGAATCGGTAAGATGGAGGTTGGTTCAGGCGGAGAAAAATGTTTATGGTGCCCATGCGGAATGAATTCACAACAGTCATCGAGCGGGACGGCGAGTGGTTTGTCAGTGGGTCGCCCGATATCCCCGGCGCCAACGGGCAGGGCCGCACCTTTGAAGAGTGCCGCGCCAGCTTGGGCGCCGCCATTCGACTGATTCTGGAAGACCACAAAGACAGCATAGTCTGAAACGCACGCGCCGCCCCTCGGCGAACCGGGAGGCGGCGTGACGGTGGGTTGAGAAAAGCTACTCCGCGGCTTCCGCTTCTGCGACTGGCTCGGCTACTGGCGCTTCGGCGGCTTCTTCCGTAGCTTCGGCCAGCACATTGATCTTCACGTGCGCGGCGACTTCGCGGTAGAGCTTGATGGTCACGGTGTGGTCGCCAACCGTCTTGATCGGCTCAGGCAACTGAATCTTGCGGCGATCGATCTCGAAGCCCTTGGCGTCGAGCGCGGCGGCGATGTCGGCCGAGGTAACGGAGCCGAAGAGGTGGCCGGCCTCGCCCGACTTGCGGGTAAAGTCGAGCACGATGGGCTCAAGCTTGACGGCCAGTGCCTCGGCCAGCGCCTTCTCCGTGGCGGAGCGGCGGGCGGCGGCGTTCTTCATCTGCTCGACCACGGCCTTGTTGGCCGAGGTGGCCTGCAGCGCCAGCTTGCGGGGCAGCAGATAGTTGCGGGCGTAGCCGTCGGCGACTTTAACCAGATCGCCGCGGTGGCCCAGATTGACTACATCATCCTTCAAAATGACTTCCATGATTCACTCTCCTGTGTGCATTCGGCATCCACAATATCGCCCTCCGCCAAATCAGCTTCGCGCGAGCCACTCACAGCGAGCGGGTGCGCGAGGCGGCGGAACGGCAGCCGATGGTTACGGCGATTCCAGGAATCGCATTAGTGGCGCGTGGCAAACGGCAGCAGGGCGATGTTCCGGGCCTGCTTGATGGCGCGGGTCAGGCGGCGCTGGTGCTTGGTGCAGACGCCGGTCAGCCGGCGGGGCACGATCTTGCCGCGCTCGGCCACAAAGCCCTGCAGCAGCCGGACATCGCGGTAAGGAATTGCGTCAATCTTCTCGGTGCAAAACTTGCAGACCTTCTTGCGGCGGAAGAACTTGCCGCGGCCGCCAGGAGCGCTGGAGGGCCGTCCGCCGGGTCCGCCGGCAGGCCGTCCGCCGGTGCGGGGGCCTGAACTGTGGCCGTAACTGTGGCCCGAACCCGGGCCGGATTCCGAACTGGCTGCTGCGGGTGCGCTCGTTGCTTGAGTCTCATCAGACATGCTGTTTCCTCTTTACTCTCTTGGCTTCCGGCGAAGAGCCGTTGGGCTACTGCCGGAACGCTGGATCGGGCCGATGCCGACGCCCCGCAATAGCGGGCCGGCAACGGCAATTCGTGACATACCGTGCTAAACGGCCGGGACCGGCTCGGCGGCTGCCGCTACGGGAGCAGCTTCCGCCACCGTAGCTGGCGCTGCAACCGGAACCGGCGCGACGGACTGAACCGGCGCGGTTGCACTCCGGCGGACGCCGCGCAGGGCCTTCACTTTAGCCAGACGCTTCTCTTCCTCGTCAATGCGCACGGTGATGAACTTGATCACCGGCTCGGTAACGCGCAAGCGGCGCTCCAGCTCCAGCACCACCGCGCCGTTGGCCTCGATGGTGAGCAGAACGTAGTTGCCGTCGTTGAACTTGCGCACCATGTAGGCGAGCTTGCGCCGGCCCATCTTCTCTACCGTCTTCACCAATCCGCCACCCTTGGTAACGTTTTCGGAGAAGCCGGCGATCAGCTTGTCAACATCCTCTTCGGCCGCATCGGGCCGAACAATGAACATCACCTCATATACACGCAACATCCGGTTTCCTTTTCCGCTGGACACTCAGGTTTCACTCTGATCTCCAGCCTTACACTCTCGTCTTGTTTTCCAACCTCTGCTTCAGTCGATCCCAGTAGAGCTTCAGCGCTTCCAGATTTATTCGCTATTCCCTGTTCCCTGTTCCCTGTCTTTCCTGTTGAACTCGTTCATCGCGGCTGCCGGACCGTCGGAGAGGATGCGCCGCACGGCGGTCGCCACCCGGTCTAGCACCTCGTCCAGCACCGTCAAATCCTTCTGGCGCATCGGCGAGAGCAGGTAATCCCTGCCCGGCCGCCTGCCGCCGCCTGCCGCAATGGCCTCGGGAAGCAAATCCAGCCCTACTCCAATGCGCAAACGCAACCACTCCTGCGAACCCAGAGCGCCGATAATGCTGCGGGCTCCTTTGTGCCCCGCCGCCGAACCGCGCTCCCTGATCTTGATGGTTCCCAGCGTCAGGTCCAACTCGTCGTAAATCACGAGCAGATCCAGCGCCGGGTCCACATCAAACTCCCGAACGAGAGCGGCCACTGCCAGCCCGCTCTCGTTCATAAATGTCTCCGGCTTGCCCAGGACCACCTTGCGCCCCGCCACTTGGCAGGTTGCGGTAGCGGCCCGGCAGCGCCGGTTCTGGACCACAACCCCTTCTTGCTGGGCGATGCGGTCGATGGCCATGAACCCCGCGTTGTGTGGGGTCCACAGATAGTCGAGACCCGGATTGCCCAGCCCCACCAGCAAAAAGGGGCCGTTGCGCGCTCCCGATTCGGGGCCCCCGGCGAGCGATTTTGGCTCGCTGGGGTGAACGGACTGGCTTTCCGCGTCCAAGAGTTACTTCTTCGCCTCGGGCTTCTTTCCCGCTGCAGCAGCCTCAGGCTTCTTCGCCGCTGCCGCATCTTCCGGCTTGCCCTTCTTGGCAACTTCCGGCTCGGCTGTTGTCGCTGCCGCCGCCGCTGCCGCCGTGGCTGCCGCCTCGACCTCGGCCGCGGTCGGCGCTTCTTCGCGGATGGAGACGACGTGAGCCACAGTCGCATCCTCGGAGTTGAGGTACTTGATAGCGTCCGAGTGAGGCAGGCCGCTGACGCGCAGTACCCCATACATCTCCAGATGGCTGACGTCCACCGCAATGTTGGCGGGGATGTCCGCCGGGAGGCACTCGACCTCCACCTCGCGCAACACCTGGTCGAGGATGCCGCCGGAGTTCTTGACGCCCAGCGGAATTCCCAGCAGCTTGACGCGCACGCTGACGCGCAGGGTCTTGTCCAGAGCAATGCGCTTCAGGTCGATGTGAATCAAGAGGTCGTTGAGCGGCTCGCGCTGCCAGTCGACGATCATCGCCTTGGCCGCGCTCTGGCCGGCGACTTCTACGTCAAAGATCGTATTGTGGCCGGTCTCGGAGAAGAGAATCCGGGAGATCTGCTTGGGGTCCACCTCGATGGCCACCGGATCGTGTCCCGGACCATACAGCACGGCGGGAATCTTGCCCGCGACGCGCACGCGGCGAGCGGCATTTTTGTTGAACTTGCCCTCACGGGGCTTGGCTACGACTACTTCGGACATTCGCTCTCTCGTTTCCTGGTTTCGGGCACGAACGGTTGAGTTCCGCTCCCTTTGTGAAGGCCAGTTATCAGATTTCAGTTGTCAGTTTTCAGCAAAGGCCATAATCCGGCTGCCGGTAACTGACGACTTATAACTGATAACTGACAACTTAGTTGAACAGCGTACTCACGCTGGTTTCCATGTGAATGCTCTCGATAGCCGCGCCCAGCAGGCCGGCGATGGAGAGTACCTTGATCTTGGGCAACTTCTGCGCCGCCTCGCGCAGAGGAATGGAGTTGGTAACCACCAACTGCTCCAGGCGCGATGCGGCGATGCGGTCAATTGCCGGGCCGGAGAGCACGGCGTGACTGGCTCCGGCGTAAACGGTTGCTGCGCCGGCGGCGTAAAGTGCGTCCACCGTCTTGACCAGCGTGCCGGCCGTATCGACTATGTCGTCAAGAATGAGGCAGGATCTGCCCTTCACATCGCCGATCACGTGCATCACCTCGGTCACGTTCATGTCCGTGCGGCGCTTGTCCACAATGGCCAGCGGCGCTCCAACCTTCTGCGCAAAGAAGCGCGCCCGCTCCACGCCGCCGGCGTCGGGCGAGACCACCGTCAGGTTGGGCAGATTCAGCTCGCGGAAGTAACTCACCAGCACCGGGCTGGCGTAAAGGTGATCGACGGGAATGTTGAAGAAGCCCTGAATCTGCGCGGCGTGCAGGTCAACGAAGAGGGCGCGGTTGGCGCCGGCGGTGGTCAGCAGGTCGGCGATCAGCTTGGCGCTGATGGCCACGCGCGGACGATCCTTGCGATCCTGGCGGGCATAGCCGTAATACGGCACCACTACCGTGATACGCGCCGCCGATGCCCTTTTCAGCGCATCAATCATGACCAGCAGCTCCACCAGGTTCTGATCCACCGGGTAGCAGGTGGGCTGGACGACAAAAACATCCACCCCGCGCACATTTTCAAGCAACTGGAAGTAGACTTCGCCGTCGGCAAAGCGCTGAATCTTGACCTCGCCCACCGGAACGCCGATGTGGCGGCCAATCTCCTCAGTCAGAGGCCGGTTAGCCGTGCCGCTGAAAAGCTTGAAGCGCTTGTCCTCGCTCAGGTTGCGGCTGCGCTTGCGATCCGGAGCCAGTTTGGCCTCCTTCGCTTTCGCGGCTGCATCCGCCGCGGCAAACTGCGCGGCCTCTTTTGCCGCCGCCTGCCCGCCGTCCTGTTGTTTGTCTTCCGCCGTCACCGTCGATCTTCCTGCTTCCATCTTCAATTGCCTCCAAGCTGGTTGGCTTTGGGCTACTGTTCACTGACCAATGTTCACTGACAGCTAAAACTTGGCTGGGCGACCAGGATTCGAACCTGGACAAATGCCTCCAAAGGGCATTGTCCTACCATTAGACGATCGCCCAAAAAACTACGGCAAAAGCATTTCGCGCCAGTACTTCGCTCGCGGCAGAGTGCGGGTCAGCAGACTCGCCACTCCCATCGGCCGCAGTCGTTCGCGCGCCGCTTCCGCATCTCCACGGGTTCGGTACAACCCGAAGAGCGCTGAACCTGACCCGGACAGCGAAGCATGGAGAGCTGCCTCCGGAGTGCCCAAACCCAATAGAATGCGCTTGATTTCTGCAAGGGAAGGATGCTGGGGAAAGACGACGCGTTCAAAGTCGTTCACAATCCAGCTCGTAATCCCGGTGCGGACAAGCGCGGACTCCATGGGTCCGGCCAGGTTCTCTTCATCCAATTCTCTGGAGAGAACACCGGAGGAGCCAACTCCTGGCCGTCCTTCGGGGATCGCTCCCGCAAAGGCGCTGACATAGGCGCGGCTCAACTCTCTTAGTCTATCCGCACTGGCCGCCGCGGTCAAACCCTCAATCAGGCAGAGCCTGTCCCAGTCGCGAAAAGCCTGCGGCGTGGAGACACCCAACTCCGGCGTGGCCACCATGCACCAGACCGGCTCGAAGTCCGGCAGCGGAGAAACCTGCTGTCCCCGGTCCAGCCCAAGAATCGCGCCTCCAATCAGGAATAGAGGCACATCCGAGCCAACCTGGGCGGCAATCACCATCCGCCGCGCTGGCCACAACGATCTGTCATCCTGAGTGTTTCCAAAAACACTGTCATCCTGAGCGGAGCGCAGCGGAATCGAAGGACCTGCGGTTTCTCCTCCAACCATGAACTCCGTGCCCCATCCTTCGAACTTACTTTGTTCGAAGGGTGGGAAACCATGAACTCCGATCCCCAGTTCCGCTTCCAATCCCACCAGCGCCGCCACGGCATTGGCCGACCCAGCTCCCAGCCCTCCCTGCACCGGTAGCCGTTTTTCGATGTGGATATCGACCTCGGCGGTAATCCCGAGCGCCTCCAGCGCCAGCGCCACCATCTTCCAGGCGGTGTTGCGGGCGTCGGTGGGAACGCGGCTGTTGTTCGTAGTCAACCGCAACGCGGTCGCCGTAGCAGGATGCGCCGCAACTGTCACCACGTCATAGAGCTCCAGCGTCTGATAAACAGTACAGAGCGCATGAAAGCCATCGGCGCGAGGAGCGCCGATTCCCAGGCCAAGGTTGATCTTCGCGTGCGAACGAACGGCGGTAGGCATACCGATTCATTGTAGAGCGGAACGGCACAACCGGACTCTATCAGTGCTAATCTGGATGCGTTATGCCGCCCTATGGTATACCGCCGATACAACCTTCAAGCCCGCCGGCAGTCTACTGCGCGGAATGCGGCTGTGAGGTTGATCCAGCTGCATGGCTCTGCGCAACCTGCGGCATGAATCTCCATGAACAGGGAGCCATGAGTTCGATGCGACCTTTCGCGACCGCAACATCAAGAGACAAAGAGCACGGCAGAAGCGCAGCTGAGAGAATCTTTGCTATTTTGCTGGTTGTGAGTTTCGTGATCGTCTTCGATGCTGTGACATGGCAGAAACGTTCCGCAGAACATCCTGGACATTCCTTTATTTCGATCATGGTTGTGGATAGTCTTGCGTTACTTTTCTGTTTATGGGGTGACGGATTCTTCGCCTTTTTCGATCTCTGGTAACAACGAGATTATTCCAATCCTTTGAACGCCTCCCGAGCCGCTGCAATGGTAGCCGCAACCTCCGCTTCGCCATGCGCCGTGCTCAGAAATGCAGCCTCAAATTGCGAGGGCGGCAGCCAGATGCCCTGCTCCAGCATTGCCCGATGAAAGCGTCCAAAGGCGGCCGTGTCGCTCTGTGCGGCCTGGGCGTAATCGGTGACGGGTCCAGGCGTAAAGAACCAGGTCCACATCGAGCCGACGCGGTTGAGGGTAAGCGAAATGCCGACGCGGGAGGCTTCGGCGGCCACACCCTCGGCGACGGCCTTGGCGTTAGCTTCAAGTTGCGGATAGACCTCGGCAGCGTGCTCCTGCAAATAGCTGATCGTAGCGATGCCGGCGGCCATCGCCAGCGGATTGCCGCTGAGGGTTCCGGCCTGATAAACCGGTCCGAGCGGCGCCAGCAGGTCCATGAAGCGGCGCTGGCCGCCGAAGACGCCCACCGGCAGTCCGCCGCCGACGATCTTGCCCAGCGTCACCAGGTCGGCATCCACGCCGTAAAGCTCCAGTGCTCCGCCCAGCGCCACGCGGAAGCCGGTCATCACCTCGTCGGCAATCAGCAGCGCTCCATCTCTCTGAGTCAGTGCGCGCAGGCCAGCCAGGTAGTCGGCGGCGGGCGGGATGCAGCCGGCGTTGCCGACGACCGGCTCCAGAATCACCGCGGCGATTGTGCCGGGATGCGCGGCAAAGGCCGCTTCCACGGAGGCCAGGTCGTTGAAGGGCAGAGCAAGGGTGAGTTGCGCGATCTCCTCCGGCACGCCGGCCGACCCTGGTATTCCAAAAGTAGCGACACCAGAGCCGGCTTTGACCAGGAGGCCATCAGAGTGGCCGTGGTAGCAGCCCTCGAATTTGACGATGATCTTGCGTCCGGTGGCGGCGCGGGCCAGCCGAATGGCGCTCATCGTGGCCTCGGTGCCGGAGCTGACAAAGCGCAGCTTTTCGATGGCCGGGTAGCAGGCGACGACGCGCTCAGCCAAATCCGCCTCAACCGCCGTGGAGGCGCCAAAGCTGGCCGAGTTGCACGCAGCTCTCTGAATAGCCTCGACCACCGGCGGAAAGGCGTGGCCCAGAATCATCGGCCCCCAGGAGCCAAAATAATCCACATAGCGGTTGCCGTCGGCGTCGGTGAGCCATGCGCCCAGCGCGCGCTCGATAAAGGGCGGCGCGCCGCCCACCGCGCCAAAGGCCCGCACCGGCGAGTTGACGCCGCCAGGGAAGAAGCGCTCAGCGCGCTGTTGAAGGGCTTGGGAACGGGTGCGGGGGCGGGCTGGCATCTGAGAATTCATCGTGGGTTTCAGTATAGAGGGCCGATCAAGGCGCCAGTTAGAAGTCGAGTCAATAGACGTTGCCGTCGCATCTCAACATACATGAAGGAAATGGACGGAATCGGCAATCGTCTGCTCGTGGTCTACGATGGCCATTGCTGCCTGTGCAACGGCTGGGTCCGTTGGCTGCTCCGCCACGACCGGCGGGATCGGCTGCGCTTTGTCGCTTCCGTCTCGCCAGCCGTAGCGCAGTTGATCGAGCGCCACCCCGATCTCCTTGAGCCGGGTGGTGCTCCTGACACGGTTCTGGTCTTTCGCAATCCGCTGCAAATTAATGAACAGTTGTGGCTTAGATTCGCAGGTGAATTGGTCTCGCTGCGCGAACTGCCGCCGCCCTGGCCTGCTGTTGCCTTGGTGCTGGGCTGGATTCCGGATCTGCTCAGCGACCCGGCATACAAACTCATCGCTCGCTGGCGCTACCGCATCTGGGGGCGACTGGAGAGCTGCCCGCTGCCTGCGCCCGAGAATCGCGCCCGGTTTCTATAGCTTTTCGGGTTCAGAGGCACGGCAACGGCGAGCGCCCCGCAGCCCAAAGAGCATGATCGCAATGTACAGGCCGAAGAAAAAGCCCGTGAATGCGTCGAGCCAATTCAGTTCAAACTGGCTGGAGGGGTGAACCCAATTCCACCGCTCGGAATTCAACAGCAGAAGGGCGAAAATGAACGAGATGTTGGCGATGACCATCCGGCGGCGAGTTTTGGGATCGAGTTGTCGATTTGAGATGCACATTTTTGATTCCTCCTTTGTGGTAATGCTGTTGCGAAGTGGCTTCAATCGTGACGAGGTTGCATGGCACGTTTGGCAAAGATGCGGGCGAGCTGGAAGATCACAAAAAAATCGATGAAGACGCCCAGTCCCGCGCAACTACCCCTGCAATGGTCGTCAGGCGCAGCCGTCAGATGCAGCAGCGACAAGAGCGCATTCGGCCATCCGGCGGCGCTGGCCAGGTCGATTTGAGCAACCACAAGCAGGGCAATGAGAAGCGGCAGCGATTTTTTCAGACTGCAAGTATCAAGCAGAGGCATAGAAGTTCCTTTCAGGGGCGTGGGGCGCAGTTGCGCATCCGGCGCGCGGACCAGTAAAGCAAGGTGATGGCACAGCCGATCAGCAGAAAGCGCAGGCCATCGTAGACAACCGGATGCCGATGGCCTGAGCTTTCAGCAAAGTGCGTCATGAGGATCAGACTGGATGAGATGCAGAGATTGCCTGCGACAAGAATTCGACGGGTCTTGGGATCGAGTTGGTGGCGATGAAACAGGCACATGGGAAACTCCTCCAGGAGATTTAGTTTTTGAAGCGATACCAGAGCATGAGCGCGATCTTTACCGCGCCCATGGCATAGATCACGACGATCAGATCCCACGGGACGCGGTGCTCGACAAGCAGGTGATATTCGAGCAGGGCAAAGGCGAAGAGTGTTCCGGCGATGGCTGCGGCGCTGGTTGAGCGGCGGTTATGCTCGCGGCACCGCTCGTCGGCAACATGGTCGAGCATGAGTATGCGGCTGAGAACAGGATGGATCATGCTTTCTCCTCCAACTGAAAAATTTCATCGGTGGAACAGGCGAAGATGCGGGCGAAGACGAGCGCCAGTTCCAGGCTGGGCACGTATCGGTTTCGCTCGATGGAGTTGATGCTCTGGCGAGAGACGCCCGCGGCCTGCGCCAGTTGCTCCTGCGTCCAACCGCGCGCCGCGCGCAGTTCTTTGACCCGGTTTGTGATGATGCGCGCCATGTAAAGTCGGCTTTCCAAATTAGAGTAGTATGAGTCGCGAAGTTTGTCAAGTCAGCTTTCCATTTTTTACTCATCTATTTCGATCCATCAACAGATAAACGCCCGAATTGCACTACCACCTCAACAAAATCCTGCTAAAATTGATCTTCCCGGCCAGCAGCGCCGTCCAACAACTCCATCCGCAGAAAGCCGCACCGTGCCTGACGAACCTAAAACCAAATCCGTGACCTACGCCGACACCGGCGTGGACATCCGCAGTGGCGACCGCGCCAAGGAACGCATCAAGTACCTGGCGCAGAAGACCTTCAACCGCAATGTGCTGGGTGGCATCGGCGGCTTCGGCGCGCTCTACCGGCTGGATATGCAGCGCTGGAAGAACCCCATCCTGGTCAGCTCAGCCGACGGGGTGGGCACCAAGCTGAAGATTGCCTTCGAGCTGGGGATGCACCACACAGTGGGCGCGGACCTGGTGAACCACTGCGTGAACGACATCGCCGTGCAGGGCGCCATACCGCTGTTTTTTCTCGACTATCTGGCCAGCGGCAAGCTGGACCCGGAGGTGACCGAGAGCGTTGTGACTGGCCTGGCCGATGCGTGCAAGGCCAACGGCTGCGCGCTGATCGGCGGCGAGACGGCGCAGATGCCGGGCTTTTATGCCGAGGGGGAGTACGACCTGGCAGGCTTCATCGTGGGCGCGGTGGACCGCGACAAGATGGTGACCGGCGCGGGGATCAAGGCCGGCGATGTGCTGATCGGGCTGCCCTCGACCGGCTTGCACACCAACGGCTATTCGCTGGCCCGCAAGCTCTTCTTCGAGGTGGCCGGATACAAGCACACGCAATACGTGACCGCCATCAAGGAGAAAGCCGGCGCGGCGCTGATGAGAACCCATCGCAGCTACCTGCATCTGATTCAGAAGCTGGTGACCGCGGGACTGACCTCTGGCATGGCGCACATCACCGGCGGCGGCATCACGGAAAACCTGCCGCGCATCCTGCCCAAGAACACCACCGCGCAGGTCGAGATCGGCTCCTGGCCGGTGCTGCCCATCTTCGAGCATCTGCGCACGCTGGGCCAGGTCTCGCAAGAGGAGATGATGCGCACCTTCAACATGGGCATCGGGCTGATTGCGGCGATTCCGGCGGCCAAGTTTGTGCGCGCCAAGAACCTGCTCGACCGCTCCGAGGAGAAGTTCTATGTCGTCGGCCGCGTGGTCAAGGGCGAGCGCCGGGTGCAGTACACATGAGCGGCGTGCGCGATCCACTCCGGCTGGGCATTCTGCTTTCCGGCCGGGGGTCGAACTTTCTGGCCATTGCGGAGTCGATCCGCGCCGGGCGGCTCAAGGGCGTGGAAATTGCCGTCGTCGTCTCGAATGTGGCCGAGGCCGCCGGCCTGCAAGCCGCGCGTGAGTTGGGGCTGCCGACAGCCGTTTTTGTCTCCATGGGCCGCAAGCGCGCCGAGCACGACGCCGATGTGATCGATTGCCTGAAAGCGCACAGTGTGGAGCTGATCTGCCTGGCCGGCTACATGAGGCTGCTCTCGCCGGAGTTTGTCGCCGCCTTTCCCAATCGCATTCTCAACATTCATCCCTCGCTGCTGCCCGCCTTTCCCGGCCTCGAAGCGCAGACGCAGGCCTTCGACTACGGCGTGCAGGTGGCCGGCTGCACGGTCCACTTTGTCGATGAGCATCTGGACCATGGAGTGATCGTCGTGCAGAGGGCGATTCCGGTGCTGGAGAGCGACGACGCGCACTCGCTCAGCGAGCGGATTCTGGCCGAGGAGCATCTTGCCTACACGGAAACGATTGCCCGCGTGGCCAGCGGAGAGTACGAGATTCGCGGACGGCGGTTTGTGAAGTGAGTCTTCCCGATTATGCAGTGCAGACTGGGAACAAGATTCAGATTCTGCAAAGCCCTGAAGTCCTCATTGCTCAACCTCAAAACGCCTGAGATCGACTGATTCAGGAGCAATGATCATAACGATAAGCCGTTAGGGATGAGCCCGGCCGGCTCGATGGCCGCCAAATGCGTGGATCGTTCTGGTTCCAGCCATAACTTCGCCACCGTGCTCGACGCCACGCGGAATGAAGTATTCTTCCCCAGCCCTCACAGGAATTCTCTCGCCATCGATGATCAGGGTATAGCAGCCCTGCACGACGACCATGTATTCATCGTAACCGTGGGCGTGGGGCGCGGATTCGGCGGTTTGTGGGCAGCTCCAAAACGCCATCTGGCTTCCGTCCGCTCCATCAAAGACAAAACCCTCCACCCCCGGAGTCGCCTGACTGGATTTCGCAATCTCGTTGGCGGGATGCTTCATGAATTCTGGAAAATCTGTCATAGCTGTAAATTATTCTCCCACTTTCTCACACCCGGACGGAAGTTATTCTGCCGTTGAACCCTGCCTCACCCGGTCCACCAGCCAATCGATGGCCTTGGCCTGGTTCTCGATTTTGATGCGCAGGAGGGCGGTGACCAGCGGCGTGGATTTAGGGAAGAACGAAACAAGATTTCCCAGCCGGATGAGGTCTTTTTCGGTGGTGACAATCGCCGTAACATCTTTCTCGCGGGCGTCGGCGATCAGTTCTTCCATAACGTGCCGGGTGTAGGTGAAGTGGTCGGGAAAGGCGAGCTTGAGCGCGACTTTGAGGCCGGCGTCTTCCAGGCCTGCAAAGAACTGCTCCGGGCGGGCGATGCCGCAAAACGCGGCGACCGGGCCGCTGGCGGCGGGGATCTCCACGGTGCGATGCAGCCGCCAGACCGGCCCGGTCCAGCCCCATACATGCAAGGCAGCCTCCAACTCCGGCTCGTTGGCGGGAATGGCGATGACGCTGGCGCGGCGGATGGCCTCCAGCGGCTCGCGCAGATTGCCAGCCGGCAGCAGCCAGTCCTGCCAATCCCTCTGATTGAGCAGTAATATGTCCACGTCGCGAGCCAACTGGCGGTGCTGGAAGCCGTCGTCGAGCAGGTGAACGCCCTGCCCTCCACCCGCCAGCGCCTCCGCCTCGGCCAGCGCGCCTGCGTCGTAGCGCCGGAGAGCCACATAAACCGGCACGCCCGTCTCGCGGGCGATCAGCAGAGGCTCGTCGCCGAAGTCTTCGGCGCTTCCGCCGGGGAGGACGCGAGCGGCCAGTTTGCTCTGGCGGCCGTAGCCTCGGCTGAGCACATCCACGCGCAGGCCGCGCGCGCTGAGCGCCGGGGCCAGCGCGATGGCGAGAGGCGTCTTGCCCGCGCCGCCGGTGGAGAGATTGCCGATGCTGACCACCGGAAAGCGCAGCCGCCGCGCCGGCTCCAAGAGAAGCCGCAATTCACGAGAGGCGAGCGCCAGCCGGTAGAGCGGAACCAGCGGCAGTAGCAAACGGCGCGCGGAGGAGGGCTGGTTCATGCGGGCGGCTCCATTCCTGCCTGCGCTGCAAGCAACTCCTTCAGCGCCTCGACACAGCGGCCGGTGGCTCCCGCCTGGCTGGAGAAGACTTGCCTGGCCCGGCTCCCCATCGCCTGGGCAACGCTCGGCTCCTGGAGCAGCTCGATCAAGACCGCGGCCAGCTCCTCCCTGGCGGCGATGCGCACCGCCTGATGGGCCAACAAATCCTCGGTAATAGCGCGGAAGTTGACGTAGTGCGGACCCATCACGATAGGAACCCCGAACTGCGCCGGCTCCAGCGGATTGTGTCCCCCGGCGGGGATCAGGCTGCCGCCGACGAAAGCGACGGAGGCCAGCGAGTAGACCGAAGCCAATTCGCCGATAGTGTCCAGCAGGACGATGGTTCCGGGCTTCAGGGGCTGGATTATTTCCTCCATCTGAGCCCGCCAATCGGAACGCCGCACCCACGCGACGCCCGACTTGTCCAGCAGCGCGGCCACCGCGCCAAAGCGCTCCGGATGGCGCGGCGCGAGGACCATCGCCAGTTGCGGATCGGCTTCGAGCAGCCGCGGCCACGCTTCGAGCAGCGCGGCCTCTTCGCCCTCCAGGGTGCTGCCCGCGACGACGAATCGTAGCCCCTGAGCCAGCGCCTTCAACTGGAGCGTTGCTTCGGCCTCCTCCGCGATGCGCACATCGAACTTCAGATTTCCGGAGACGGTGACCCGCTGCGGCAGGCAACCGATGGCCTTGAGCCGCTCGGCGTCGGTCTCGCTCTGCGCCAGCACGCAGCTGAGCCGGCTCAAGAAAGGCCGCCAGTGCCGGCGCAGCCGCCGGTAGCGCGGCCAGGAGCGGTCGGAGACGCGGGCATTCACCACGGCCACGGGGATTCCGCGCCGGTAGCAGGTGCTGAGCAGATTCGGCCAGAACTCAGTCTCGGCGAGCACCAAGAGCCGCGGCTGGAGGGCCTTCAAGTAAGTGCGCACTGCCCAGGGCAGGTCCAGCGGGCAATAGAAAACGCGCTCCGCTCCGAAGCGCTCGCGGGCCAGCGCCTGGCCGGTGCGGGTGGTGGTGGAGATAACAATGAAGTACCCAGGCAGCGCGGCGTCCAGCGTCTTGACTAGGCGGCTGATGGCCAGCACTTCGCCGACGGAGACGGCATGGACCCAAATGACCGGGCGTTCACGGCTCAGACGGATCAGCTCCGGGCGGATCATGCCCAGCCGCTCCCGCAGCCCCTCGCGGTACTTTTGCGTGGCGGCGATGCGGAATAGCCACCATGGCGCGCCCACCACCAGCGCCGCCAGCAAGGCCAGATTGTAAAAAAACAGAATCATGCGGTGCGGAATTTCCTGTTTCCGTGTCTAACCTCAGATGATACAGTCGAGCACGATGAAAACTTTGCGAACCATTCTGCCGATCCTGCTTTGGCTGGCGCTGCCGGCTGTGGCCAGCGACCACACTCCGCCTCCCGTGCAGCCGGCCACGGCCTTTGCCGCGGTCGAGACGCACGCGGACGAGAAGGTCTCCATCGCCGCCGAACCCTACGACACGCTCGAGAAGGCAAGCCTCTTTCGCATCGATTATCTCGGTCACGGCGTGATGCCCATTCGCCTCATCGTCACCAACAACGGCAGCCGGCCCATCAGCCTGAGCGAGGCGCGGATCATCTTCTACACCGCCGCCGGCGACCGGATTCAGGCCGCCGAGCCGGAGGACGTGGAGCGGCTGATGACCCGCAAGGAGCGCGAGGGCGGCAAGATTCCCTTGCCCGGCGGAATCCCCGGCATCAAGCTTAAGCCCAAGGCCGGCAATAAGGAGATTGAGCAGGACTTCAACACCTACGAGTTCAGCTCGCTGATGGTTGAACCGCACACCACGCGCGCCGGCTTCCTCTTCTACGACGTCACCGACATCGACCACCCGCTCCAGGGCGCCAGCCTGCACCTGCGCAAGCTGCGCGACGCCGACGGCAACGATCTTTTTGACTTTGAGATTCCCTTCGACAAGTACCTCAAGTCGAAGTCCAGCCAAATGAACTGAGAGCGATTCTCGGTATACATACTGTCCGGCGAACGCGCTACTCGTAGTAAGTAGCCGTAGTCGTATCCGTCTCCCAGATCGTCGCGTTCTTCACGCGCACGCGGCCTTCGGTCATCGCGGCGAGCTGCTCATTGGTCTGGTCGTAGAAGTACTTGGCGATGTTCTCGGCCGAGGGGTTCAACTCGATGAACGGCTCCAGATCGTTGAGCATACGGTGATCGATGCGCTCGATGACCGGGCGCAGCACCTGCTTGAGCAGCTTGAAGTCCAGCAGCAGGCCGGCAGGGTCCAGTTCGGTCCCGGCCAGCGTGACGCGGATCTTGTAGTTATGCCCGTGCGGGTTCTCGCACTTGCCCTTGTAGTTGCGGAGGTAGTGTCCGGAGGAGAAACCTGCCTCCACGGTAACTTCATACATGGCCGTCTGCTCGATTCTCTGCGGGGATGCGCCCCGTCTTCTATTCTAGTCTGCCGGGTGCTGCCCAATGATGGGTGCCCCAGGTCCGGATTCTGGGACCTGGGAAACCACGATCCTCATTTGGCCTCGCGAATCAAAAGCGATAGAGCATACAGGTTAGCCGCGCCGCTTGCGCCGCCGCTCCTCTTCACTGCGCCGTTCCACCTGCTCGAAGAGGTGGCTCAGCACGCCGATCAGCGCCGCTCCCAGGCTCGCCAGCAGCAGGAGCAGCGCCCCCGTCCGGCCCAACGACCCGCTGACCGGCAGCCTCGACTGAAGGCTCGAAGGCGCCAGCGACAGCACCGCCAAGGTTAGCGCGAATGAGAGCAGCGTGCCAGCCAGAATGTAGAAATTGCGCGACATAATTCTCTTCAGCGACAATAATAACAGCGCCTGCTGCGATTCTAGAGTAGCCGGTTCGCGTTTGCGTGTTACGCCAGCAAGGAATCCCGCTAACTTGCTATCACCGCGAAGCGGTGGCTAACTTGCTAAATTGTTAACCAGTTCTCGCGGGTCTTGGCGAGAGGATAGAGAAGACCCAAATCTCAACCTGTTTTGTTCATAAGGAGCATCATATCCTTATCATGATCGGTGTTCGTCATCAAAGAACTCTTCTACATCGGTAATCGTCGCTGTCATGCGATACGGCGGCAGGCTGGCGAGGAAGGTTTGACCGTAGCGTTTGGTGCGCACGCGAGGGTCGAGCAGGACCAACACGCCGCGGTCTTCGAGCGAGCGGATCAGGCGGCCGAAGCCTTGCTTGAGAGTGAGCACTGCGGTAGGGACTTGATAGTCGAAAAAGGGTTTGCCGCCGTTCTCTTCGATGGCCTTCATGCGCGCCGAGACGACCGGGTCGCTGGGCACGGCGAAGGGCAGCCGGTCGATGATGACGCAACTCAACGCCTCGCCCTGCACATCCACGCCCTGCCAGAAGCTCGACGTGCCGAAGAGAACAGCGTTGGGCGTCGCGCGAAATTGCTCCAGGAGAGCTTTGCGCGGAGCGCTGCCGTGCAGTAGGATGGGAAAGTCCAGCACCGGCAGCAAGCGCTCGTATAAGTCGCGCATCTGCGCATAACTTGTGAAGAGGCAAAAGGCGCGGCCTTGGGTAATTTCCAGCACGCGCTGAATGCAGCGCGCAGCGGCTTCGGGAAAGCCAGCGTCGCGCGGGTCGGGCATCTCCGGCGGCAGATAGAGCAGCGCCTGTTCGCCGTACTTGAAATGAGACGGCACGACTAACTCGCGCGCCTCGCTCAACCCGAGCCGCTTGCGGATGTGCTCAAAGCCGCCCTGCACAGTGAGCGTGGCCGAGGTCAGCACAACGGTGGGAATCTGGTCGAAGACTAACTCAAAAAGCAGCTCAGAAACGTCGATGGGCGTGGCCTGCAGGAAAGTCGTCCGCGATTGCGCGCGGAATGCACTGCGTGCGGCGGACCTTTCCGAAGAACCCCCGGCGGAGATGCGCCGCTCCATCCAAAAAACCATATTATTGGCGCTGGATTCGAGCAGGAATTCAAGCTCGGAGCGCAGGCGGGCGACGCGCTTCCTGAGCCCCGGCGCTTCGTCCACGGCTTTCATTCCATCCAGCTCCGCTTCCAGACGCTGCAGCGTGGTGCGCACGGCAAGATATAAGTCGCCCTCCGTTTCCAGAAACTCCTCCCGCCCGGCGAAAGGCTGCCGTCCGTCGCCGCTCATCGGCAGTCCGGCAAAGAACATCCGCGCGCGGTCGCGGAGCTGCTGAGTGAGCGCGGGCAGGCTTTCCGCGCCTTCCTTGCCGCGCAGCAGAACGTCGGTATCGCGCGCCAGCTCCTCAAAGCGAATGTTGCTGACCGAAAGCCCAAAGTAACTCGAAGCGACATCCTCTAACTCATGCGCCTCGTCGAAGACCACCGCCGCAGCCTCGGGCAAAATGCCGGCGTCGGGCGCACCCGCGGCCTCGCGCTTGACGGCCAGGTCGGCAAAAAACAAATGATGATTGACGATGATGATGTCCGACTCAAGCGCCTTGCGCCGCATCTCGGTAATGAAGCAACGGCGGTAATCCGGACAAGTTGACCCCAGGCAGGCCTCGGTCCTCGCGTCGAGCTTTTGCCACAAGGCGCTCGACTCGGGCAGCCCGGATAACTCCGCGCGGTCGCCGGATTCGGTAGTCTGCTCCCACTCGGAGATCTGGCGATATTGGTCGATCTCTTCTAATCCTGACAAAATTGGCTGGTTGCGCAGCGCCGTGAGCTTGTGGCGGCAGAGATAGTTGGCGCGGCCTTTCATATAGCAGACGCGCAGCTCGCCAACCAGCGTTTCCAGGAAGGGCACATCGCGAAAGTAGAGCTGATCCTGCAGAGCCTTGGTGCCGGTGGAGATGATGATGCGCTGGCCGGTGCGCAAGGCGGGCAGCAGGTAAGCCAGCGTCTTGCCGGTGCCGGTGCCGGCCTCGACGATCAGATGGCGGCGTTCGGCGAGGGCGCGCTCGACGGCTTTGGCCATCTCCAGTTGGCCCGGACGGTACTCATAGGGCAGCGACGAGCGCGCCAGGATGCCGCCGGGCGCGAAGAACTCGTGCAGCGTGGGTAGGGCGCGGGTTGGGCTGTCTGTGGGCGGCATCGGGAGCGGGCGCTCTTCCCATCATAGTGATGCGCGCTCGCTACGGTTGGCAGCACTGGCGTATTAGCTTGGATTGTGCGACGGCGTAAAAGTTGGCCGCGTTGACGGCCATGGAGTTCCCGTGGATGTGCATCGTTTCCTCCTGCGGTGCAGGAGGACAATTTCAGCGCCGGGATTCTGCCGGAAAGATGAGAAGACGTTCATGGTGAAGTTGAAGCGTTACTGCACTTGACCGAGGTGAGATACTAAGTTATGACGTACACCACCTATGAGGCGCGGACTCATCTTTCGCGGCTACTAAAAGAGGCAGAGGCGGGGCAGGAAGTAATCATTCTGCGCGGCAAGCGGCCGGTGGCGAAGATTGTGCCGATCCGGCCCCTCGCGCCGTTGAATCCTCCGGGGGCCGAGCCTGTGAAGAAATGACTCGCATGGGTTCAAGGGCCATCCTGCTTACATAGCCCCCAGCGCAGTTACCGGTTTATCGATACGTGTAGCGTGAAGCGAATCTGGGATTGAGATAGACCGCTTGCGCCGCCTGAACAGCGATTGGAGATCAGTTTTGTCGAAGTATCATAAGTCGGTCGTACCAACCAAGTCGCGCGCGGGCGCGCTTCCCCTGGTGGCCATTGTCGGCCGCCCCAATGTGGGCAAGTCCACGCTCTTCAACCGGCTCACAAAGAGCCGCCGATCCATCGTTGGCGACGAGCCGGGCATCACCCGCGACCGCATTTATGGCGAGTATGAGTGGATGGGCCGGGACTTTCGCCTGGTGGACACCGGCGGCATGGTGCCCGACGACGCGGAGCTGATTCCCACCGAGATCTATGCCCAGGCGATGGTGGCGCTGGAGGAGGCCGACGCGCTAGTGCTGGTGGTGGACGCGCGCACCGAGCTGGCCAGCCCGGATTACGATCTGGTACGGATGCTGATTCGCGGCGGCAAGCCCCTTTTTCTGGCGGTGAACAAGGTCGAGGGCGAGGCGATGGCGCTTGAGGCGGAGAACTTCCGCCAGTTGGGCATTCGCAACGTCTATCCCATCAGCTCCGAGCACGGGCTGGGCATCGGCGACCTGCTCGAAGCCATTGCCGAGGTACTGCCCGCGCCGCCGGAAGCTGTGCCGGCCGAGGAAGAAATTCTGGCCGCTGAAGAGCCTGAGACCGTTGCAGAGTCCGATAGGAGCAACGGTGTTGACGAAGACTCGCCGGACGCCCATCCCCTCCATCGCACCCACGGCGAGTTTGAGCAGCACGAGACCTCGGT
>PMTP01000147.1 GCA_003167305.1 Acidobacteriaceae bacterium | reverse complement strand
GGCCTCCGCATTGACCTCGGCCACGCAGCTTGCCTCCACGTGTTCGAGGTCGGATAGCAGCTTGGAGCCTTCGCTGGAGCGGCTGGCGCGCTGCTCGCGCAATTCATCCAGCGCGGCCCGTCCGCTCTTGAGTTGCGTCTCCATGGTCGCCAGTTGCAGGCGCAAAGCCTGCGCCTGGCCGGCCAGCGTCTGCGCCAGGGCCAGCGCCTCGGAGCGCGCCGCTGCCAGTTCCTGCTCGCGCTGGACCAGCTCGGCGCTCTCCCGGACGCGCTGCTCGCGCTCCACGCTGGCCGCACTCCGCTGTTGATCAATCGAGAGCACGCGGCGCTCCAGGTCGGCATGGAGACGGTCGATGCGCTGGAAGGCAGCCTCAGCCCCGCGCCGCCGCTCTTCCAACCCAGCCAACTCCGCAGTCACCTGCGCCGCCTCCTGTTGCAAGCTCTCGCGCGTCTGCCGCAGCAAAGCCAGCTCCGCCTGCAACTGATCGAGAGCTGCCTCGGCTGTGCGATGCTCGGCTTCCAGGCGCAGCATCTCCTCGCGCTTCTGGCTGATGCTGGCGCTCTTGGCCTCGCGGGCGTCCTTATTGCGAGCGGCCTGCGCCGTCCACTCTTCCAGCCGCCGCTCAACGCGCTGCGTCTCACCTTCCATTTGTTTGAGCGACGCGCCCTGGTTGGCGGAGTCGCGCTCGGCCAGCCTGCGTTGCTCGCTCAGCGCCTCCAGTTGCGCGGCCTGCTCCGCGATGGCCGCAACCAGCGCCGCGGCTTCGGTCTCCGCCTGCGCCAGCTCGACCTCCAGTTTGCCCAGGCGGTTCTCGGCTTCGCGCAACTCGCGCTTCAGCGCCAGCGGTCCTTCGCTGGAAGGCTTGCCGCCGGTCACCGTGGCGTTGTGGAAGCACTCGCCCTCCGGCGTCAGGAAAAATGCGTGCGCGTAACGCCCGGCCAGACGCAGCGCTTCGCCGGAGTCTTCCACCAGGTAGCTGTACTTGATCTTCGGCAGAATCGACTCCAGCGGCAGCTCAAAGCCGTTCAGCACCCGGATCGAGTCCTTCAGGGGGGTCACGCCGGGGGCGCTGATCGTCTCGTTGCTCTCCTCAAAAAGCGCGGCTTGCTCTGCCGAGTGAATCAAGAAGGTGGCGCGGCCATCCACGCCCGACTTGAGCAACTGAACGCCCTGCTCGGCCGCCACCCAGCTCTTCACCACCACATAATTCAGTTCCTCGCGCAGGAACTCGTCCACCACATCCTCATGCTCGCCGCTCACTTCGATGAAGTCGGCCAGCGTGCCCACCGGCGCCATGCCCTGCGCCAGCGCGCCCGGCTTCAGCAGTCGTCGGACGGTGTCGGTGGAGTAGCTGTGGTTGCGAATCAGCGATTGCAGCGAGTCGCGCCGCCCGGTTAACTTGGCAGTTTCTCCGCTCAACTGATTTACGTGCGCACGCAGTGCGGCTTCCTTCGTCCGGTGAGTTTGCAGCGCCTCGCGCAGCGCCGCAATCTCGCCCTCCAGCCGCTTCAGCGTCTCCGCCGCGGATTCGTAGCGCAGCCGCGCCTCTCCGCTCTGCGCGCCCAGATTCTCAAGCTCTGCCTTCGCCTGGCTCATCTCGGCTTCCAGCCGTGCCGCCTCGCGCTCCAACGCCGCCAAACTCTCTTCGCCCTGCGCCATGTGGTTGCGCTCGTTGCCGCCCAGCGTCAGCAAATGCATCACCTGGCGGCGGCTGGCCTCCAACTCCCGCTCCGCTGTGAAGACCTCTTCGGCCGCCGTGCGCGCCTCCTGCTGGCGCGCCTCCACCTGCTGGCGAAAAGTGCGCGCCTCTTCGGCCGCCGTCGCCATGAACGAGCCCTGCTGCGTCCGTTCCTCGGCAATCCCCGCTAGTTGCGTGCGCGTCTGCTCCAGCTCGGCGCCTGCCGCCGCGATGCGCGTCTCCAACTCGGCCACACGCTCCGTATTGGCGCGCTCCCGCGCCGCCGCCCGCTCCCGCTCGACGGCCGCCGTGTTGGCGCGGTTCTGCGCCTCCAGGCCCTCGCTGTCCAGCTCGTAGCCCCGTTCGGTCAGCGCGTGCTGCTCGGCCTCCTCTGCCTCAATCTCCGCCGCCGAACCGTTGATCCGCTCCGTCAACGCGGCGATCTCCGTCTCCAGCCGCGCCTGATCGGCGTCCATCAGCGCCATGCGGCTGGCCAGCACCACGCGCAGACGCCCGCGCAGCTCGTCGCGCACCGCGGCGAAACGCTCCGCCTTGGCCGCCTGCCGCTTCAGGCTGTTCATCTGCCGCGTGACTTCCTCGAAAATGTCGTCCACGCGCGCCATATTCTGCTTGGCGCTCTCCAGTCGCAGCTCGGCCAGGCGCTTCTTGGTCTTGAAGCGCGTAATCCCCGCCGCCTCTTCGATGATCGCCCGCCGCTCGTACGGCTTGGAGCTGAGCAACTGCCCGATCCTCTCCTGCCCGATGATCGCGTAGCTCTCCGGACCCAGGCCCGTGCCCATGAAGATGTCCTGGATGTCGCGCAGCCGGCAGAGCTTGCCGTTCAGCAGGTACTCGCTCTCGCCGGTGCGGAAGAGCCGCCGGGTCACCACCACCTCACCCTTTTGCGGCGTGCGCTGGAACTTGCGCCGGCGAATCTTCAGCACCACCGCCTGCGGTCCCTCGCCGCTGCTCATCGATTGCGGCAGTTCAGGTGAGTCCTCGTCGAGCGCCTGCCCCGGCTGCTCCTGGGCGATAATCTCCTCGGCTTCATTGGCCCGCTCGCGCCGCGCCGCCTCCTCGTCCCAGTCAGCGGGGCCGTCGTGGTCCACCAGCACCAGCGGCTCCACGGGGATCGGCCCCTCGTAAGCCTCCGGATCAACCAGCGTCAGCGTCACCTCNNTTTAGCGCTCTGCTCGCCCAGCACCCAGCTCACCCCGTCCAGAATGTTCGACTTGCCGCACCCGTTCGGCCCCACCACCACGGCAATCCCCGTTCCCGCCACGGTCAACTCCGTGCGGTCGCAAAAGCTCTTGAAGCCGAGAATGTGGATCTTCTTTAGTTTCAGCATCGTTTCTCCGGGTGGTTGGGGGTAAAACATTTCAACCGCATGAACTCCGTGCCCCATCCTTCGCGCTCTCTGCGAAGGGTGGGAAACCACGATCTTGGTCCGGGCAACCCGCCGCCTACGCCCAAAGCGCGGCGAAAATTGCCCTCCGATTCAAACTCTACGGTCCCTGGAGGGCAGGGTCAACGGGGGAGAGCGGGGTTTTTGTGGATAAGAGAGTCCGCAATTACTCTTCGTAGAATTTCCTGAAATAGCAGTGCATAATTGGGATTTTCATAGGGGTTTCGCCGGCTTTTTGCACAGCCAGTTCCTCCGGCTCAGCGCGCCTTCTTGAAGTCGAAGGTGGCCAGATTCATCTGCCCTTCGCTGACGATATGGACGGTAAGTACGCTCTTGCCTTTGGGCAGCTTGAGCCGGACGAGGCCGGGAGCAAGATTCCAGTGGTGCCACTGTCGCCAGGCCAGCGGATCGGCGGTATCGAAGGTGCTCGCGATGGTCAGCGGGCCGGTTGCCGGCTCGCCATTCACGTCCAGCGAGATGCTTCCGCCGCGGTTCGAGGTGTAGAGCAGGTCGGCTGAGTACTCGGCCGCCTCGGCCACCTGCACCGTCACGTTGAACCACTCACCGGGCACGGTCCAGCCCACATAGAGCAGATCGGCCGGGGGCACAACCTTGTCGTAGGGGTTGTCGTCGATCGCCGGGTCCAGCTTGAACTTGGTAAAGGAGATGTCCACGCCCTCGTTCATGCGGAACTCATGCAGGTAGCTTCCGTCGGCGGGGTTCAGGTCGCCGCTTCCGTGGTTCGCGGCGTCCGAGTCATGATAGGCCACGCCCTCGCCGCCCAGGTCGTAGTAAGCGCAGATCACCTTGCCGGGAATCAATTGTGCGCCGCCCTGATAGCGGCTGTCGTGATAGGGAGTTCCCTTGTAATGAGCAAGAAAATCTGCTTTCGAGGCGCAAAGCGCGGTCGTGGCTAGAAGGGCGGCCAAAAACAAGGTAAAACGGAAGAGAGTTTTGTTCACTGTGTGCTGTCTCCGGCGCGGGTGCCGCTGATCGGAGAGCATCCGCGGACGTATTTGCCTACACGGAAGATAGTACGCCTGGAGGCTTGTGAAAGAAGCGTCTGTGCCGGTGCGGCTTCAGATATTGAACCGTGGCGCACTGAGGAAAGCCTGCCAAGAGCTTGGCGAATGCGCGCAGTCCTCAATGCCCCGGAATCATCCCCCACAGCATCACCAGCGTCATGCCGATCACGATGATGCTGGTGGCCCAGGCAATCACATTCCACAAGCGCGAGTTCTTGTGCTCGCCCATCAGATCCTGGCGGTTGATCAGCATCAGCATCAGGATGATGACCACCGGCAGCAATACGCCGTTGAGCACCTGCGAGAGAATCGCGACGTTGATCAGTTGCGCGTCGGGCAGCAGCAGCACAGTGGCCGCGCCGCCCACAATCAGCAGCGTGTAAAGCCAGTAGAAGAAGGGCGCTTCGTTGAAGTGCTTGTCCACGCCGGACTCGACGCCCAGGCCCTCGCAGACGGTGTAGGCCGTCGAGATCGGCAGAATCGAAGCCGCGAAGATCGAGGCGTTGAAGAGCCCGAAGGCGAAGAGCAGAAAGGCGTAATCGCCGGCCAAAGGGCGCATCGCCTCGGCGGCGTCTGAGGCCACCTGGATAGCTCCCATGCCGTGCACATAGAGCGTGGCGGCGCAGGCCACGATGATGAACCAGGCCACGATGTCGGTGAAGAGGCTGCCGACAATCACATCCAGCCGCGAGGCCGCGTAGTCCTTCACGCGAATGCCTTTTTCCACGATGGACGATTGCAGGTAGAACTGCATCCACGGCGCGATGGTGGTGCCGACGACGCCGATGGCCATGTACATATAGGCCTTTTCGCTCCACACCGAGCGGGCCGGCAGTTTGACCGTGGCCCACAGCGCATCGTGCCAACTGGGCTGCGAGAGCACACCGGCAAAGATGTAGCAGATATAGATAAAAGAGGCGATGATGAAGATTTTTTCCGTGCTCTTGTAGCTGCCCTTCACCACCATGTACCAGACCAGCGCCGCGCAAAAGGGCACACTGATGAACTTGGTGACGTGGAACAGATGCATCGAGCCGGCAATGCCGATGAACTCCGTGACCACGTTGGTGTAGTTGACCACCACCAGCAGCACCATGAGGATGAAGGTGAGGCGGAGGCCGAACTCCTCGCGGATCAGGTCGCTCAGGCCCTTGCCGGTAACCACGCCCATGCGGGCGCACATCTCCTGCACCACGATCAGCGCGATGGTGATGGGAATGATGGTCCACAGCAGCGTGTAGCCGTACTGCGCGCCGGCCTGCGAATAGGTGAGGATGCCGCCGGAGTCATTATCGACGTTGGCGGTAATGAATCCGGGGCCAAGGACGGCCAGAAACAGCAATATCCGGATTCGCCAACGCTTCGCCATGCTCGCGGGTTCCTATGGAGGATTCATGAGTTTCCTCACTGACCATATCAGGCGAGGGCGCGGGGCCGAAACCCCGGCAGCCTCGATCCCGTGGAGAAGCCTCCAAAACGGGTTGACAGAGTCCTAGTACCATGGTACACTGGTACTGTTGTACCAAGGAGGCATTATGCCGGAAGAACAGAAGAATCGCGAACCCGTCGTCGTTGAGCGTGTCCAGACCGGTGTGCGCATGGAAAAACGCTTGTTGAAGGTACTCAAGGCCGTCGCCGAGCTGAAGGAAATGACCCTGGGCGACCTGTTGGAAGGAATTGTGCTGCACGCCTTCGAGGGCAAGCCCGTTCCCTTCTCCACGCAAACACTGAAGGAGATCGAGCAGTTCAAGTCCATCTACGGCATGACGCTGAAGGCCAGCGACAGCCACAAACTGAAGGAACGGAAGCGGTAGGCAGCGCGCTTCCAAAACTGAAAGGGGTGGATGATTCCTCGCGGAATGACCCACCACTTTGACCTGCTCGGAACAGCTTTGCCTATGCCGATCTATGCAGTGGCATAAACCGGTTCATCCTGCTCTTCGACGACGGCATCCGCGGACAGGCTCAGCAGAGACTTGACCACGTCGGCGGCACTATAGGATGTGCGGCCGGGCTTGAGGAACTGCGCAACGGTATTCAGATCGTCGCCCACGGTGACCAGCGGCGGCTCGAGGGAGCCGTCCTTGCGCACCTGCTGGTGCCCAATGTTGGCCATCAGCGCGTTGCACAGGCACTTGCGTCCTACGGTCTCCTCCACCTTGCCGCCCTTGGCGACGTAGTTGGCCACCGGCTCGGCGGCGCAGCGATAGCCGATCTTGCCGTTCGGCTGGGTGTAAGACTCCCGCAGCAAGCCGATGTCGCAGACCCGTGTCCGCGCTTCGGCGACCGCCGCTTCGGAGTATGAGCCTTGCAGGATCGCCACCTTGAAGGGGAAGCCTGTCGGCGAGGCCAGCGGATCGGTGAAGACCACACCGGAGTTGGTGACCGCCTGGGCCAGCAGCTCATTCTTCAGATCGGGTCTCATGCCGGACTCTTCGCTGAAGGCAAAGGCCGTGCCCACCTGCACGCCCGCGGCGCCCTGATCGAGCGCAAAACGCAGACTCTTCGCGTTGCCATAGCCCCCAGCCATCCAGAAGGGAACTCCCAACGCGCGCAGGCCAGCTATATCTACCTGGTCGCGCTCGCCGTAGATCGGCTCACCATTGGCGTTCAGCAGCAGCTTGCCGCGCGGTGGAGCATTATGCCCGCCGGCGATAGGAGTCTCGATGACCAGGCCATCCACGCGGCCAGTGGCGCGGCGCAGCATGGTCGTGGCCAGCGTGTTTGAAGAGACGATCGCCAGGAAGCGCGGCCGGTCGAGCAGCGGAAGCGGACTTTGCACGTAGTCGGCGGGATCGAAGTTCATCGCCGTGTCCTGATCCTGAGAGGCGCCGGTGACCGCCAGGTGGTAATGGGCGGGACGAAGGCCGGCCAGGGCGTCCAGCACGCCGGGAATGTGCAGCGGAATGCCCGCGCCCATCAATACATAGCCCACGCCGGCCAGCATGGCGCCGAAGATCGACGCAAGGTGCGGCATCTGCACCTTCTCAAGAAAATTGATGCCCACGGGATTCTTGTGCCCATCGCGGGCCAGATAGACCTCGACGAAGTTGCTCACAATGCACAGCTCGACCACCTTGCGCACGTCGCGGCGCTGATGCATCGGCGGCAGCGCGTACGGCACGCTGGCGGCCTTGCCTCCGGGGACGTAGTACTCGTCCCAGATGCGCTGGGCCATCTCCGGGAAGGGAAAGGCATCGAGGCCGCGGCGCACATGGCCGCCGGGATCGCCATCGCCAAGGCGGCGGACAAAGAGCGAATCGAGCGCCGTGCCGGAGACAACGCCGAGTTGACCGAGTTTGGAGACCGCATTGGCCAGACGCCAGTTCGAGACGCCCACGCCCATGCCGCCCTGAATGATTTTTGGAAACTGCATCATCTCTGGATTCTTTCACAGATTTGGATTTTTTACCGATCTTTTCTTCGAGACTAAGGCCACAAAAGGTACCATATGTGATCAATACTGCACAGAATGAACGGTTTATTGCCTGAAATTTAGATTCGCGCGGGCGGCTGGGTTGATGGCGAGGCTGATGTCTGTACTCTTCTGGTCACCTGTTTGAGCCGGGATTCCCTAGAGCTTGTCCCTCAGAAAGCTGATCAC
>PMTP01000191.1 GCA_003167305.1 Acidobacteriaceae bacterium | reverse complement strand
CTGATGAAGCTCGACCTGCCGGCCGGTGTCGATGTCGAGATCAAGGCGTTTGAGAAGTAGTTGTCTGTAATCAGTTGTCAGTTTTCAGTAAGTGCGTTGGCTTACCGGATTCGATTGGAAACTGAGAACTGTGAACTGACAACTGACAACTGTTTTTCCGGCAGTGCGATGAATTCAACATCGCATGATGAGGTGAGGGAATCATGGCAGTTACAGGAATTTTGGGAAAAAAGATCGGGATGACGCAGGTCTTCGACGAAAAGGGCGATGTGCACCCGATTACGGTGCTGCAAGCCGGCCCCTGCGTGATTACGCAGTTGAAGACGCTCGCCCGCGACGGCTACGAGGCGGCGCAGATCGGCCTGGTCGAGTTCGTCAAGGACAAGAATGTGACCAAGCCGCAGGCCGGCCACTTCGCCAAGTGCGAAGCTCCGCCGGTGAAGGTGATCCGGGAAGTCGCGCTGGAGCTGGACGCCGCAGGCGTTTTGGCCGTCAAGGCCGGCGACCGCGTGCTGGTGGATATCTTCTCCGCGGCAAGGTTTGTGGACGTGATCGGCACCTCCAAGGGCCGGGGCTTTGCCGGCGTGGTGCGCCGTCACGGTTTCGCCGGCGGACCCAAGTCGCACGGACATATGTTCCAGGTGCAGGGTTCGATTGGCGCCTCCAGTTACCCGTCGCGCGTTTTTCCTGGCCAGCGTATGCCCGGCCACATGGGCGCGGAGCAAGTCACAGTGCGCAACCTGCGCATCCGCGGCATCGACCTGGAAGAGAATCTCCTGATGGTCGAGGGCGCGGTGCCCGGATCGCGCGAAGGCTATGTACTGATCTCCAAGGCCAAGACTCCGCCGCGCGAGCGCCGAGGTTTTGCCGGCTCCGGCACAGTCGATCCGTTGAAGGCTTCCAAGAAGCTCGGCGCCGGCAAGCGCAAGTAGGCACCTGCGGTGCGGGGACTGGCTGTCCAGGCGTACGCGCCTTACGGCGCAAAAAGATTGAAGCTAGGAATGATTCCTGGCGGAAGAAGAAGACGATGGCAAACGTGGATGTAGTGAATATGAACGGTGACAAGGTCGGCACGCTGGAGCTCTCCGATGCGCTTTACGGGCCGGACCAGGTGAACGAGGCTCTGTTGTGGGAGGCGGTCAAGCACTACCGCGCCGCATTGCGCCAAGGCACGCACAAGACCAAAAGCCGCACCGAAGTCGCCGGTTCCGGCAAGAAATTGTGGAAGCAGAAGGGCACGGGCCGGGCGCGTATCGGCTCGGTGCGCTCGCCGCTCTGGCGTCATGGCTACACCGTGCACGGACCGCAGCCGCGCAGCTACGACTATGCCTTCCCGCGCAAGAAGCTGCTGGGCGCACTGCGCTCTGCCCTGGCCGCGAAGCTGGCCGACGGCAAGCTGACGGTGGTGGACACGCTCGAGATCAAGGACGCCAAGACCAAGCTCTACCGCGAGGCGTTGACGAAACTTGATGTCACGCGCACCGCGCTGCTGGTCGAGAACAGCAAGACGCTCACCCAGGCGCTGGTGCTGGGCGCGCGCAACCTCAAGGGCGTGGAACTGGTGCTCAACAACGAAGTGCATCCCTACGATCTGCTCCGTTATGAGCGGGCCATCTTCTCGACGGCCGCCATCGAACAGATTACCGAGATGCTGGAGAAGAACGCGTCAAAACGCAAGATCGCCGCGCAGACGGAGGCCGCATAATGCCGACTCTCTATACAGTGATTCGCCGCCCGCTGATTACCGAAAAGGGGCTGAGCGTCAAGGAGACCGAAGGTACGCTGGTCTTCGACGTGGCGCCCGACGCCTCCAAGACCGAGGTCAAGCAGGCGGTCGAGGCACTCTTCAAGGTGAAGGTCTCCGCGGTTCGCACCGCCAATGTGGTTGGCAAGGAACGCCGCCGCGGCAAGTTCACCGGCTTCAAGCCGGATTGGAAGAAGGCTTATGTCCGGCTGAAGGCCGGCCAGAAGCTGCCCGAGTATGTGAGCAACCTGTAAGAGCAGTGAACGAGTGAAGAAGTGAATGAGTGAACAGCTAAAAGCTGGAAGCTCAACAGGAAAGATTATCGGAGCCCCGAAATTTGGGATGGGTTCCGGAGAAACGGGAGAGCGGGGCTTGAGTTTGGGCGCCGGCTTTCCGGGACAAACGACCATGGCAATCAAGACATACAGACCGATCACCCCGACGCTGCGCTTCAAGACCACGCAGGTCAATGACGACCTGACGACAGCCAAGCCGCACAAGCCGCTTCTGGCGGTCAAGCAGCGCACCGGCGGACGCCGCAACCAGGGCGACCTGACCATCCGCCACCAGGGCGGCGGCCACAAGCAGATGCTGCGCCTGATCGACTTCAAGCGCGAGAAGTATGGGATTCCAGGGCGCGTCGCGACCATCGAGTACGATCCCAACCGCTCGGCCCGCATTGCGCTGATTCATTATCTGGACGGCGAGAAGCGCTACATCCTGCAGCCGGTTGGCCTGAAGGTGGGCGCGACGGTCAGCTCCGGTCCCGATGCCGACATTTTGGTAGGCAACGCGCTGCCGCTGAAGAACATTCCCTCCGGCACAACGGTTCATGCCATTGAGCTCAGGCCTGGCAAGGGCGCGCAGATGGCCCGTTCGGCCGGAACGCAAGCGCAGTTGGTGGCCAAGGAGGGCGAGTACGCCCTGCTCAAGCTGCCTTCCGGCGAGACCCGCAAGGTGCTGGTCGAGTGCATGGCGACCATCGGCCAGGTGGGCAACACTGACCACGAGAACATCTCCATCGGCAAGGCCGGACGCAACCGCTGGAAGGGTATTCGCCCCGCCAATCGCGGCGTGGTGATGAACCCGGTGGACCACCCGCACGGCGGCGGCGAGGGCAAGACCTCGGGCGGCCGTCATCCGGTGACCCCGTGGGGCCAGCCAACGCGCGGCTACAAGACGCGCAACAACAAACGGACCGATGCGTTTATCGTCAGCCGCCGAGTGAAGTAGAAGAACAGCTTTCAGCTATCAGCTATCAGCTTTTAGCTAAGAGCGACAGAGAAAAGGTTAAGGCAATCGCCAGCGTTCGGTTTGATCGAATATGGGCTGAAGGCTGAGAGCTGAGAGCTAGGAGCTGAGTTTTATGGCACGTTCGACAAAGAAGGGCCCCTTCGTGGATGCGCACCTGACCGTGAAGATCGAGGCGCTCAATCAGGCCAACGACAAGAAGATTGTCAAGACCTGGTCGCGCCGCTCGACGATCTTTCCCGAGTTTGTGGGCCACACCATCGCGGTCCACAACGGCAAGAAGTTCGTTCCGGTGTACGTGACCGAGAACATGGTGGGTCACAAGCTGGGCGAGTTTTCGCCCACACGCATCTTCAAGGGACACACCGGGGGCAGCAAGGCAGCCGAGACCAGTGCCAAGCCGCGGTAGGCAAGAGCAGCTTTTAGCTTCTAGCTTCTAGCTTTTAGCTAGAGATTGACGGAGCTAAGGATTGTTGGGCAGCGGGGCAAGCTAGAAGCTAGTAGCTGATTTGAGGGCAGACCAATGGCAGTCGAGACAAAGGAATATCGGGCCGAGGCCAGGTTTCAGCGCGTGTCGCCGCAAAAGGCGCGGCTGGTGCTCGACCTGATCAAGGGCCGGGGGGTTGAGGAGGCGCTTACCGTCGCGGCCTTCACCAAGAAGCGTATCGCCCCGGTGATTCACAAGCTCTTAACCTCGGCGGTGGACAACGCCAAGTACGTCTCCGGCGAGCAGGGCATCGATCTGGACGTGGACAACCTCTACGTCAAGCTGGCTCTGGCCAACGACGGACCGCGCATGAAGCGCATCCGCCCCGCGCCCATGGGCCGCGCCTTCCGCTATCAGCGCCGCCTGACGCACATCATTCTTTCGGTGGCCGAGCGCGAAGGCGCCCCGGGCCTGGTGACCAAGGTGGAAGAGCCGCCTGCGGTGGGGCAGACGCGCCTTGCTGCGCCGAAGGCAGCGTCGAAAGCAACCAAGACACCGGCAGCCAAGACCAAAACGAAGGTCGCGGAGCCGAAGGCAAGCAAGACAAAGATCGAGGAGCCGAAGGTGGCGCCCAAGGCGGCCAAGGCAACCAAGACGACGGCCGCGGAGCCGAAGGCGCCGGTCAAGAAGGCTGAAGCAACCAAGAAAAAGGCTGGCAAGAAGGCCTAGAGGGTTTTGAGGAAAAGCATATGGGACAGAAAGTCCATCCTTACGGATTCCGGCTGGGAGTGAACAAGCCGTGGCGTTCGCGCTGGTTCTCTGAGCGCGACTATGACAAGCTCCTGGTCGAGGACGTGAAGCTCAAGGCTGAGCTGCGCGAAAAGCTGAAGGCCGCGGGCGTCAGCTCGGTGGAGATCGAGCGGCCGGGCAACAAGCTGCGTTTTTTGATCCGCACCGCGCGGCCGGGGATCGTGATCGGCCGCAAGGGTGCGGAGATCGAAAAGCTCAAGACGGAGCTGGGCAAGCGCACCAGCCGCGACGTGTTCATCGACATCATCGAGGTGAACAAGCCGGAGCTGGACGC
>PMTP01000097.1 GCA_003167305.1 Acidobacteriaceae bacterium | reverse complement strand
ATGTCGTTCTGCTCGATGGCCTCGACGTATTTCCTCTGATTAATGGAGCGCGGCTGGACGGTGCGCTTGACGCCCGCTGAGCGCTGCTTGCCGCTGTCGGCCAAGGCCTTCAGAGTTGTTGCGGGGTCGGTCACCACCAGGCGCAGCAGGCCGTTCAGTTCGCCATTGTGGGGGTTGACGCCCTGCTTTCGCAGCGCGTCGAAGTCCGCGAAGACCTGACGGACGCGGGCCACGCCCGTTTCCGGTCCCTCCACGTGCACGGCGTCGGAGCGCAGATCAATGCGCACGCCGAGCGAGTCTTCCATGAGCCTGAGGTTTTCATCGCGAGTCCCGAAGAGGGGCTCCAGGTTGGGCGTGATCTCCAAAGCGATCTTCAATGGGTTCGATGGCCTCCAAAAGGATGTGCGGTTGTGGTGAACCGGGATGAGGGGATGGACTGGACGTAACACCGGCGCAAAGGACGGATGGCAGTTCCAGGTTGTGAGCAAGCGGCTGGTTGAGAGGAAGATGGGCAGACGAGGCGCAGAACCGGGCCGAGGCTCTGGGCTGAGGGACGACACCGCGGGTTGGCGTAGGCTACCAAATCTGTCATGCAAATGCCAGTCTCATTCGTCTCCTAAATGTGAGTTGCTAACCATCATCACTCCGGCACATGAAAGGGAACCGATTCCAGCATCTGCGCTTGAGAGTATCGCCGGCGGACGAAGGAGTCAATGCCAGCCCGGTAAAGATCGATGAAAACAGTTACTCCGCGGATACCGGGCGCGCGGGCGGACGCCGGGCCAGATTGCTGCGCTGCCACAAGCCATCCCCGGCCTGGCGAGGCGACTGATCAACGGCACTGATTTGGGTCTATCCTATTTGCGGCTTCAAATCATGAGGCCAGGAGGTGTTTCAGTTCGGGATACAGAGCAACAGGTTCTTTGGGCTTCCGCGGACTCTTGCAATCTTTAATCCCGATTTAACCCCAATGACGCTGGCGGGTAACGGTTGTAGCCTTGTATTCCTTCTAGTCAGCGTTTCTAACTGAAGGCAGGAGGCAGTTCAATGCGAAGACTATTGATGGCTTCTTTTTTGAATTCGGAGGCGCATATGCTCGATATTTCTGAAATCCTTCCCGCCCGTCCGGCCCTGAGCGGGCGCAGTTGCGCAAAGGCGCCTCTTGCTCTCCTGCTGGTTTTCCCGCTTCTGCTGACCCTGGCCGGGTGCGGCGGCAGTTCATCGTCATCGTCCTCCTCAAACAACGGCACCTCACCGCCGCCCAGCAATCCCGACGACCGGGCTGACGCCATGCTGGCGAAGATGACACAGAATGAAAAGCTCGAAATGGTGCAGGGCGGAGTGACGACCAACCTTGAATGGGGGTACACGATTCCATTGGGCGCGGCGGGATGGGTGCCGGGAATTCTGCGTCTGAATATTCCCACTCTGTATTTGGCCGACGGCAGTGTGGGCGTGGGCAATGCAGTGGGACCGGCCACCGCGCTGCCCTCGTCGATCGCCAGCGCGGCCAGTTGGGATACGAATGAAGCCGCCAAGTATGGCACGGTCATCGGCACCGAGTTGAGCGACTACGGAATCAACGTCAACCTCGGCGGCAACATCAATCTCATTGGCCGCGAGCCGCGCGACGGCCGCACCTTCGAGACCAAGGGCGAAGACCCCATCCTGGCCGGCAAGATTACGGCAGCGCATATCAACGCCATCCAGGCGCAACATATCATTGGCGGCATCAAGCACTTTGCCTTCAACGACCAGGAGTCGGGGCGCACTACGGCCAATGCGATCATTGACGAGCGGGGCGGCAGGGAGAGCGATCTGCTGGCCTTCGAGATCGGCGTCAAGGATTCGAATGTGCAGTCAGTGATGTGCTCCTACAACCTGACCAACGGCCAGTACGACTGCGAGAACAGCCATCTGCTCAACGATATGCTCAAGACGGGCTGGAATTTTCCGGGCTTCGTGATGTCCGACTGGTGGGCGACGCAGAGCACGGTCAACGCAGCCAACAATGGCCTGGACCAGGAGCAGCCGAATCAGCAATACTTCTCCACGTTGGGGCAGGCCATTGCCAGCGGACAGGTGCCGCAATCGCGGCTGGACAACATGGTGCACCGCATTCTGCGCGCCATGTACCAGGTTGGGATCTTCGATAATATACAGAATATCCAGTCGTTTCCAGCCGTTGCCGATGCCGCCGTGGCACAGGAGATCGAGGAGCAGGGAGCGGTTCTGCTGAAGAACTCCGGCAGCCAACTACCGCTGAATGGTTCCGCGCTACAATCGGTCGCCATCATCGGCTCCCATGCGAACTCTTACGTCCTCTCCGGTGGAGGCTCGGCGGAGGTGCAGCCCATTGGCGGTATGCTGACAGGGCCGCAGCCATGCCCGCCCTGCTGGGCGACGGTGATCTGGGACCTTTCCTCGCCACAGCAGGCGATTCAGGCCAAGGCTCCCAAAGCGAATGTGCAGTTTGCCGATGGCTCCGACGCCGCTGCTGCGGCTGCTCTGGCGGCTTCGTCGCAAGTTGCGATCGTCTTCGTGAGCCAGTGGGCCAGCGAGGGTATGGATGAGTCCAGCCTCAGCCTTACCGACCTGACCAGCACGACCCCCATCGACCAGGATGCGCTGGTTGAAGCGGTGGCAGCGGCCAATCCGCACACCATTGTCGTCGTCGAGAGCGGCGGCCCCATCCTGATGCCCTGGCTGAGCCAGGTAAGCGCGGTGCTGGAAGCCTGGTACCCCGGTCAGAGCGGCGGGCCGGCGATTGCCGACTTGCTCTTTGGCGTGACTAATCCCTCCGGCAAGCTCCCCATCACCTTCCCGGCCAGCGAGACGCAACTGCCCCGACCGGTGATTCCGCAGCCCCCGGACGAGGTCACTCCCTTTGCCGTGAACTACACGGAGGGCTACAACGTGGGCTATAAATGGTATGACGTGAACGGATTCACGCCGCTGTTTTACTTCGGCTACGGCCTCTCCTACACCACATTTTCCATCACGAATGCGGCCATCGTGAACAATCTTTCCTCAACCACCAATCCGAACTTCCAGGTGACTTTCAATCTGGCCAATACCGGCACGGTGGCGGGAGCCGAGGTGGCGCAGGTCTATTTGGGAATGCCGGCCAGCCTCAACGAGCCGCCCAAACGGCTGGTGGGCTGGCAGAAGGTTCTGCTGCAACCGGGAGGCTCCCAGTCAGTGACCATCGAGGTGGATCAGAACGACTCTTCGCACCCTATGTCCTATTGGGATACGGGCAGCAGCAGTTGGCTGGTGGGGCCGGGAACTTACACCATATACCTGGGAAACTCCGAGGCCGCTGCCAACCTGACCACGGTGGGCGCGATCACGACGCAGTGAGAGCCGGAGACGCAAGGCTTGTGCGCGCATTGACCCGCCGCCCAATTTCCCGTAGACTAAGTAATTGCGAGGGATGCGGCTTACGTTGCATTCTGTGACCGCATTATCCCTGAGATTTAAGGATCATCAATGGCAAACCATGTATCGTCGCTGAAGCGCGCCCGCCAGACCATAACCCGCACTGCGGTGAACCGCGCCAACCGCAGCCGTGTGCGCACCAGTCTGCGCGATCTGCGCGAAGCGCTCGTCCAGGGCGACGTGACAGCCGCCCAGGCGCAGTATCGCTCCACCGTCTCCACCCTCGACAAGAGCGTGCAGAAGGGTATTTTGCACGACAACACCGTCTCCCGCTACAAGAGCCGCCTGAATGCGCGGCTGAAGGCGCTGGTTCTGGCCAAGACGTAGCGCGGAATCCATCGAATCTGCGACAGACGGCAGCAGCCGGGAGAACTTCCCGGCTGCTGCCGTTTTTTGCGCGCGATGAAGAGCGGTCTGTTGCGAAAGCCGTGTCCCCGGCCTGCCCCCGGATGCGATGATAAGAACAGAACTCCCGCTCCCACTCTCGCGCGCGGCGCGAACACCAGGGGAAACGCCATGCGTCGTGTCGCGCTGATTTACAATCCGGCCTCCGGCCAGCACTCGCGCGGCCACCGCGCGGCCATCGACAAAGCGCTCGCCGTCCTCCGCGAAGCAGGCGTGGAAGCCGAAGCGCTGGAAACCCTCGCGCCGGGCAGCGCCGGTATTTTGGCCGAGGAGGCCGTGCGCCGCGGCTGCGACACAGTCATTGCCTGCGGCGGCGATGGCACCGTCCATGAAGTCTTACAGAGCCTGGCCGGAACCCAGGTGGCGTTGGGCGTGGTGCCGCTGGGCACTGCCAACGCGCTGGCCGCGAACCTGGGCCTGCAAACCTCTCCCGCCAAGGCGGTCCGCAAACTGCTCACCGCGCTCCCAGTGCGCCTGTCCGTAGGCAAAATCGTTTATCAGGACGCGGCCGGCGAAACCCGCTCGCGATACTTCACCGTAGCCGCCGGCGTGGGCACGGACGCACTCTGGATATCCCGGCTCGACCCCGCCCTCAAGCGCCGCTTCGGCTACTTCCTCTACGTCGTCGAGGCCTTCCATGTATGGGCCACCCATACCTTCCCCCTCTTTGAAGCGGCCTTTATCGAATGCGCGAGCGCCCAACCGCGCGTGGAAGAAATCTCCGAGCTTCTGGTGGTGCGCATTCGCAACTTCGGCGGCGCCCTCAACAACTTCATCCCCGGCGCCACCCTGCACAACCAACGCCTGCGCCTGGTAGCCTTCAAAACGCGCAGCCGCATGCGCTACTTTTGTTTCCTGATCGCCGCCCTCTTTGGCCGTTCCCGGTCTACGCCTGAGATTGAAATGATCGATGCCGTCTCGGTCGAGTGCCGTCCCCGCAACGGATCCTCGGCGCGCATCTTCGCTGAGGCCGATGGAGAGATTCTGGGGCATCTGCCGGTCCGCATCGAGATTGTGCCCGATGCCGTCACGCTGTTGATTCCACCCAGCGCCAAGCCCTGAATCCTGCGCGATCCAGCCCCATGCGCGAAGGCGGATTCGTTTTTCATTATCCTTTCGCTAAAACTCGCGAGGACTGGTTAACCATTTCGCAAGTTAGCCACCGCCCTTCGACTTCGCTCAGGGCAGGCCTTCGCGGTGATCGCAAGTTAGCAAGTTCGCGGCGGTTCATTCCAGCCTTAACTCTTCGCGGCGAGTCGGGCTGCTGCTCATGAATATTCCGCGACAGCCTGAACGCCGCTGTCCCTATACCACCAGACAACGCTGTCAAAGCTGTGCTAGAGTGGTACGCATTGAGCTATGAGTACACCGAAGACCATTGGGCGGTACGAGATTCTCGATGAGCTGGGCCACGGCGCCATGGGCAGCGTCTTCCGCGCGCTCGATCCTGCCATGGGCCGCGTCGTCGCGCTGAAGACCATCCTGACTGTGGCGCTGGCCAGCGAGCAGGGCGACGAGTACCGCCAGCGCTTCTACCGCGAGGCGCGCGCAGCGGGCGCTCTGGCTCATCCCGGAATTGTGCCCGTCTTCGACGTCGGCGAGCATGAGGGCGTGCCTTTTCTGGTGATGGAGTTTGTCAAGGGGGAGACCCTCGACTTTGCCATGAAGAAAGGCGAGCGGTTCTCGCTGGAGCGGGTCGCCGAGATCGGGGAGCAGATCGCAGAAGCCCTCGGATACGCCCACCACAATGGCGTGATTCACCGCGATATCAAGCCGGCGAATATTCTGCTCACCTCGGTCGAAGCTTATGGGAGCGAACGGCCGAAGATTACCGATTTTGGCATCGCCAAGCTCACCGCCGGAGAGGTCACCACCACCGGCCAGCTTCTGGGAACGCCTGCGTTCATGCCGCCGGAGCAGTTTACTGGCGCACCCATCGACAGCCGCGCCGACCTGTTCTCGCTGGGCGTAATCCTCTATTGGATGGCGACCGGAGAGCAGCCCTTCCCTGGCGAATCGATGACCGCTGTCTCGTACAAGATTGTCCACACGGAACCGGTTCCGCCCGCAAAACTGAATCCCGCCATTCCTCCCAAGCTGGAGAGCGTGATTCTCAAGTGCCTGGCCAAAAGTCCCGCGAATCGCTATCAAACCGGCGAGGAACTTGCTCAGGACCTGTCGCTGCTGTGCGCCGATTCCAAAACTCCAAGCATGCAAGCGACAGCGCCGCTGGCTACAGGAACGGGAAAGGCATCCGAGGAAACCTTCGATCTGAATCCCGGCCAGCCGTCGAAACCCCTTCCGGTGACCGAGATCACGGCAATGGAAATGCCGCCTCAGCCGGCAAAAAAGCATGGCGCGCTGCTGGCCGCGGCGGCTGTTCTTCTCGTCGCAATGGCCGCGGGCGGCGGGTATATGCTGGCGCATCACAGACAGCCTGCCGTGCAACTGGCGAACCCGGCGGCAACGACTGCCGCGCAGCCGGCGTTTGCGCCGCTGCCGGTACCAGCGGCTGAGCCGGAGACGGCTCCAGTGGTGGCAAAAAAAGCTGCCGGAGGGCGTCCCGCGCCGCCGGCCGCATTGCCCGCGCCCCTCGCCCAGACCCCCTCCGTGGCCTTCGATCCAAAGACTCTTGATCCCCGGAAGAACACGCGTTTGAAGCTGGAATTGGATCACTTTCCGGCTGGCCTGGCCTTCACCATCGCGATGAATGGCAAGACCTATTTCAAAGGCTCCGCAGGCGACAAGGCGGAGTATGAAAACCTGCTTGTTCCGCCGGGGGTACATGAATTCCGTGTCACGGTCCGCGGCGGCGGCGTGCAAAAGGCCTCGAATATTGTGAGCGCCGAGTTCCTGGCAAATAAGCGCATGGTCTTGAAGGTTGAGCTTCGACCTCCGCCCAAAGGCTCGCCGGGAGCGTCGCCTGCCCTCGATTCCGCCGCGCAGATCGTCGCTTCCCTCAAGGCCGAGGGCTTCTTCCGGTAACGAAAGTTTAACTGCGCTGCTTCAAAGGTCAAGCAGCAACTTGGCTGGCGCTCTTAAGAGTGTCCGAAACGGCCTTCCTTCTTCTCTGCGCTTTCGGGGCACGCCGGTCGAGATTCGGCAGTAGACTGGCTATCGCATCCCACCTCCACAAACGGCAATGCATTTCCAGCGTTGCACCGCGAATTTTCTTGCTTATTTGTGCGGCTTCAGGCGGCCACTCACCGTCCGTTATTCAGACTTGCCGTTCGCCCCGGTGACGGACCTGCGTGTACTGTGGGAGAGGAGGGCGCGCCCATCGGGCAGCGCCGACAGACGAACGCCTGTCCACGAAAGAGGTTGCAGCATGAAACAGTTTGGTTTTATGGGGAAGATGGCTCTG
>PMTP01000137.1 GCA_003167305.1 Acidobacteriaceae bacterium | reverse complement strand
TCAGCATATGCGTCCGCTTGGCGAGCAAAGCCGGGGCCTTGTCATTTCCCTGAAGCTGATCTGGAGTCAGGCCGTGGGCGCCGAGTGAGGGTGGCGCCTGACTGCTGGTGGAAGGCTGCGGCGTATCCGTCGAAGTCGCCGGTGCAGGCGTCTGTTTTTGGGAGGTTTGCTGATCCTGTCCGGAGTTGTAGGCAACCAGATTGGGGGCCGGCGCGTCGGGAAGCGAGTCGCCGGCAACCTGAGCATACGATGAATTCGAGTATGCCGGCACAATCAGCAGAGCCACAACTCCGATGACTGCTTTTGTTTTGAAGCGGCCTGTCCTGATATTCATTATCTTTCTGTCCTCATTTTCCGTGTGTGTGTTCCGCAGTTGCCGACTCCCCCAAAAGATCAAGTCACGATTGTAGAAACACTCTCAGGCATAGATTCATTCAGAGAAATTGTTCGCAAATATGGTGACTGGGAAAAAGGTTAATTTCGTTCAGAGGTTACGAATCGAGGCCCATCAGAAAACTGCCACAAAGCGTATTGCAGCGTTCGGAGAAGCGAAAGGCTAACTTGAGAGGCGGAGCACGACTGCGTTGAAGCAATCGTACTACAGTACTACAATGGACACCTTGTACACTGGAGTGTTAGCAGAATTATTTTAAAAGCGAGATGGAGGTTCCATCATGGCATCGATTATTGTTCCGGCAGTTCCATCCGAGTCGCGCGCCGGGCGGTTTGGCGTTTATGGCGGGCGGTATGTGCCGGAGACGCTGATGGCGGCGCTGGTGGAGTTGGAGCGCGAGTACGATCTGGCCAAGGCGGACGCGGCGTTTCAGGCGGAGTTGGCCGATCTGCTGAAAAACTATGCAGGGCGGCCGACGGCGCTCTACTATTGCAAGCGTTTGAGCGAGCAGTTGGGCGGGGCGAAGATCTATTTGAAGCGCGAAGACCTGCTGCACACCGGCGCGCACAAGATCAACAACGCGCTGGGGCAGGGATTGCTGGCGCGGCGCATGGGCAAGAAGCGGATTATCGCCGAGACCGGCGCGGGCCAGCACGGGGTGGCTACCGCGACGGTGTGCGCGCTGCTGGGGCTGGAGTGCGTGGTCTACATGGGCGATGTGGACATGGAGCGCCAGGAGCTGAACGTGCTGCGGATGAGGCTGCTGGGCGCGGAGGTGCGTGGGGTTTCGTCGGGATCGAAGACGCTGAAGGACGCGATCAGCGAGGCGATGAGAGACTGGGTGACCAACGTCCGGACTACTTATTATTTGTTGGGCTCGGCGCTGGGGGCGCATCCATACCCGACGATGGTGCGCGACTTCCACCGCTGCATCAGCCTGGAGATGAAGGAGCAGATTCTGGAGCGCGAGGGCCGGCTGCCGACGGCGGTGATTGCCTGCGTGGGCGGCGGATCGAATGCGATTGGCGCGTGGCACGCGTTCATTGCTGACCGGCAAGTGCGTTTGATCGGCGTGGAGGCGGGCGGGCGCGGCACGGCGCTGGGCGAGCACGCGGCGCGCTTCCGCGGCGGGTCGCCGGGCGTCTTGCAGGGGACATTTTCATATGTCTTGCAGGATGAGAACGGGCAGATCGCTCTGACTCATTCGGTTTCGGCGGGGCTGGATTATGCGTCCGTCGGGCCGGAGCACGCGATGCTGCACGACCTGGGACGCGCCGAGTATGTGGTGCAGGACGATGCCGCGGCTTTGGACGCGGTGGTGCGGCTGGCGCGTACCGAGGGGATTTTGCCGGCGCTCGAAAGCGCGCACGCGGTGGCCGAGGCGCTCAGGCTTGCTCCGACGATGGAGGCCCGTGACATACTGGTGGTGAACCTCTCCGGACGCGGCGACAAGGATATGGGCATTCTGGCGCGCGAGTTGAATCTTCAGGGAGCGTGAGCTTTTTTCGATGGCGATACGATTCGATCACAAACCGGGGCTGGTGATTTATCTGACGGCGGGCGATCCGACCCTCGATGCCACGCGCGCGGTTGCCGTTGCGGCCATCGACGCGGGCGCGGATGTGATCGAGCTGGGAGTGCCCTTCAGCGATCCGCTGGCTGATGGACCGGTGATTCAGCGCGCGATGGAGCGGGCGGTGGCGCGCGGAGTCAGCCTTCGGGACGTGGTGAAACTCGCGCGGGAGATTCGCGCGGCACGGCCCGCGGCGGGCATCGTAATTTTCAGCTATTTTAATCCGATTTTGCATTATGGCCTGCACGAGTTTGTCGATGCGGCTGCGGCGGCCGGCGCGGATGGCGTGCTGGTGACCGACCTGATTGTCGAAGAGGCGGGCGAGTACCTGATTGAAATGGCTCGCGTGGGACTTGCGCCGATTTTTCTGGCCGCGCCCACCAGTCCCGACGAGCGGCTGGAAGCGATTGCCACGCACTGTAAAGGCTTTATTTACGCCATCTCCCGCGTGGGCATTACCGGCACGCAGCAGACAATGACCTCCGACGCGGCGTCACTGGTGGCGCGCATCCGGCGATGGAGCACGCTGCCGGTGGCCGTGGGGTTCGGCATCAGCAACAGCGAACACGTCGCCCAGGTGGCGGAGTTTGCGGATGCCGCGGTGGTCGGCAGTGCGATTGTCGGGCTGATTGAAGGCTCGACCCCGGAGGCTGCGCCCGGCGCAGTGGCTCGATTTATCGAGGGCCTGCGCTTGCCTCAGGCGGCGCTGGCCCGGTAAAGACTCCGTAGCTTCTAGCCTCTAGCTTCTAGCTTGTCCGCCGCCAGATTGAGCTGGCAAAGCTCGCAGCAGCACAACGAAGCTAGGAGCTAGAAGCTAGCAGCTAGGTTTTCAACACGAGGATGAAATGACGCTGGAAGAATTGCGAGATCAGATTGATGTTCTGGACCGCCAGCTGGTCGAATTGCTGAGCGAACGAGCCCGCGCGGCGCAGATGATCGGCCACCTGAAGGNNTGACGCACATCTACGAGCGCATCATCGACGTGATGCGAGCCTTGCAGCGGGACGAGTTGGCCTCAGAAAGAAACGCCCAGGCGGTTGCGCCGGGCCAAGGCATCGGCGCTGAAGCGCCTGAGACAGGGACGAAACAATGATAGTTTCCATGCAGGAAAGAGCGACCGAAGAACAGATCTATGCCGTCATCGAACGGATGGAGGAGGCAGGAGTCGACGTCCACCGGACGACGGGGACGGTGCAGACGATTCTGGCCGGCGTCGGGCCCACTGCCAATATCGACCTGAGCGTATTTGAGGTTCTGCCGGGCGTGCTCAACGTGCTGCGCATCAGCTCACCGTACAAGCTGGCCGGCCGCGCCTTCCGCCCGGAGGGCACGGTGGTGGAGTTCCCGAACGGCGTCAAAGTGGGCGCCGAGTATGTCGCTGTGATGGCCGGGCCGTGCGCGATCGAAAACCGCGAGCAGATCTTCACCATTGCTGCCTGCGTGAAGGCCGCGGGCGCGGGCTTTTTGCGCGGAGGCGCCTTCAAGCCGCGCAGTTCGCCTTACGCCTTTCAGGGCCTGGGCATTCCGGGACTGCAGCTGATGCACGAGGCAGCACAGGAACACGGCTTGCTCACCGTCACCGAGGTGATGGAGATCGCGCAGATCGAGTCGATGCTACCGTACACCGATCTGTTTCAGGTGGGCGCGCGCAATATGCAGAATTTCAACCTGCTGCGCGAGCTGGGCCTGGCGCGCAAGCCGGTGCTGCTCAAGCGCGGCATCTCCGCGACGCTCGAAGAGCTGCTGCTGTCGGCGGAGTACATCATGGCCGGCGGCAACTACGACATCATTCTCTGCGAGCGCGGCATACGGACTTACGAGACCTCGACGCGCAACACCATGGACATTTCGGCGATTCCGGTGCTGCACAAGCTCTCGCATCTGCCGGTGGTGGCCGACCCCTCGCACGGCACGGGCCGGCGCGACATGGTTCCTCCGATGGCCAAGGCCGCTGTGGCCGCGGGCGCGGATGGGATTCTGGTGGAGATTCATCCCAACGCCGACAAGGCTGCCTCGGACGCCGCGCAGACGCTCTACCTCGATCAGTTTGAAAAGCTGGTCGGCGAGCTGCGGGTGATTGCGAAGGCGGTGGGGAGGACGCTTTAGTTTTTGGAACGGAGTTAGCGTGGATAGCGGGGTTAGCAAAGCCCGTACGGCTAACATCGCTAACACGCGCGCAGCGCGGCTAACTCCGCTAACCACGCTAACAGGAGCAAAGAACCCATGATCGAGCGAATCTCCATTCTCGGCACCGGACTGCTCGGTACCTCCGTCGGACTGGCGTTGCGCGCGGCGGCCTTTCACGGCTCGATTGTGGGCTGGAACCGAAGCCCCAAGGGCGCGCAGGCCGCGCTCTCCATGGGCGCTATCGATTCGATTGCCGCTGACCCCTTGCAAGCCGCGCGGGAAAGCCAGGTGGTGCTGCTGGCCGTGCCCATCTACGCGACGCTCGACTATATGGAGAAGCTCTCCGGCGTGCTTGGCTCCGAGCATCTGGTCACCGACGTGGGCAGCACCAAAGGACAGATCACCGAAGCGGCCGGGCGGCTGTTCAATACGCCGGAGCGGGCAGCGTTTCTGCCGGGCCATCCGATGGCCGGCAAGGAGCGGGGCGGCGCGGCGCTGGGGGATGCGGATCTCTTTCGCGGCGCGGTCTGGCTCTTCACGGACGACCCCGCCTGGCAGCGCTCGCCGCGCTCTTTGGAATTGGTCAAGGGCTGGCGCGAGTGGGTTGCTGCCATGGGCTCGAAGTGTATCGATCTCGACCCCGCACGCCACGATGAGCTGGTGGCCTGGGTCAGCCATCTGCCGCAATTTTTGGCTACGGCGCTGAGCGCGCTCTTGCAGGATGAGGTCGGCGACGCGTCGGAGCTGAAAGACGTGGGCGGACGCGCGCTGCGCGAGATGACGCGGCTGGGGGCCAGCCCATATTCAATGTGGCGCGACATCGCCTCTACCAACACCGAGGCTATCCAGGTCGCGCTGCAAGCCCTCGAACAGCGGCTGGCCCACCTGCGCGAAAACCTCCGCACTTCCGAGCTGCGCGCGGAGTTCGAGCAGGCCAACCGTTTTCGGCAAGAGTAGGGGATTGTTGAGGCAACGGTACCACTATGCGGGATGGCATTCAATTCGGATTGGCGCTGTCCAGAATGATGTGCTACTTTGTACGTAACGGTTCATTCTTCGGCGCGCTCAAGGCCGGAGAGATGCAGCGGCTTCCCCCTCCCCCAGAATTTCCACAAGCTGTATTATCAGTGAATTACAAAATTGTGTGACCGCCAGCTCCGTGCGCACATCAAATAAACGCCAACCAGGCAAGGGAACGACGAATGGCGCAAATATTTGACCGCGGCTCCAACGCCTTGGCTCGCGCGAGCCTGGTATTGACAGGGCTGATCGTGATCGCTCTGGGGGTCACGCTGAATGAGTTGCAGCGCTCGCCCTGGGTGACGCGCCAGGGTCAGCGTCCCGACCAGCCGGTGCCCTTCAGCCACAAGCATCACGTGCAGGGGCTGGGAGTGCAGTGCCAGTACTGTCACGTCACCGCGGAGACTTCGAGCTACGCCGGAATCCCGCCGACCAAAACCTGCATCAACTGCCACGCCCAGATCTGGACCAATGCGCAACTGCTGGAGCCGGTGCGCCAGAGTTGGGCGACGGGGCAATCACTGCCCTGGATCAAGGTGCACGACCTGCCCGATTACGTCTACTTTAGCCACGAGATTCATGTGAACAAGGGGATTGGCTGTGCCAGTTGCCATGGGCGCGTGGACCAGATGCCGCTGATGTACGCGCAAAACACCTTGCAGATGGAATGGTGCCTGGACTGCCATCGCAATCCGGCGAAGAACCTGCGCCCCACTAGCGAGATTTACAACATGGCCTGGGAAGCGCCGGCGAGCGACCGGCCCGTGTGGTGCGCGGTTGGCGATGAGAAGAGCGGCCTGCCCACCGCGCAGAGCGTGAACTGCGTGACCAAGGAGCCGGGCGTCGAGGTTGCATCGCTGGGAATGCCGGCAGGCGGCGCGGTTCCTGAGGCAAAGTACGAAAAATTCACCAGTCAGGACGAGTTGGGCCACTTCCTCGTCGATCACTACAAGATTCGCACGCCGAATGAACTAGCCAGTTGCGAGGTATGCCACCGATGAGCGGAGATGAGATGAAGGGACAATCCGGCACAGAGGCTTTGGCGTTTGACGACGGCGTTGGCCGAATTTCCGAAGAGCATACCTCAGGGGCTAAAGCCCACGCTGATTCTTTTGGCATTGATGCCGGGGTTAAAACCCCGGCCTACGAGCCCGGAGTTGCCACCACTGCGGAGCCGATGACTCTCGTGCAGATTCGCCAGGAGTTGAAGGGCGTGAAGGGCAAGCGCTATTGGCGCTCGGTGGACGAGTTGGCCAACACACCGGAGTTTCAGGCCGCTGTGGAGAAGGAGTTTCCCGGCTCGCCTCACGCCTGGGGCGATGAAGTATCGCGGCGCGGCTTCCTCAAATTCATGGGCGCATCGGCGGCGCTGGCCGGGTTGGCCGGCTGCACCAAGCAGCCCGACGAGCCGATTTATCCCTACATCAAAGCGCCGGAAGATTTGATTCTCGGCAAGCCGATGTACTTTGCCACGGCGCATCCGTTTGTCACCGGCGCGGTGCCGCTGCTGGTGAAGACCGACCAGTTCCGGCCCATCAAGATCGACGGCAACCCGGAGCATCCGTACAACCAGGGCTCCTCGGACCCATTCACGCAGGCAACGCTGCTGGACTTATATGATCCGGACCGCTCGCAGCACGTGACCTATCGCGGGGAGAATCGCGAGTGGGCGGAGTTTGCCGTCGAGTTGCGCAACAAGGTGATCTCGACCAAGGACGGGACGGGGATTTATTTCCTCAGCGAGACGATCACTTCGCCGACGCTGGCGCGGCAGTGGCGAGAGGTGCAAGCGAAGTACCCAAATGCAAAATTGATACAGTATGATCCGGCGATTGCTGGGACTTGGCCCTTCCGCGCTACCCAATATTCCCTGGCCGATGCCGATGTGATTGTTTCGCTGGATGCGGATTTCCTGTCGGGTGCTTCGTTCCCGGGTTTCCACAAGATGGTGCGCGAGTACGCGGCGCGGCGCAAGAGCCCGGAGACGCTGAACCGGCTTTATTCGATTGAGAGCACACCAACGACGACGGGGTTGAAGGCGGAGCATCGACTGGGGCTGCGGGCGAGCGAGATTCCGGCCTTCACTGCAGGGTTGGCAAAGGCTGTGGGGGTTCCGGGTGTTGAGGCTCCGGCGTATGCGTGGACGGACGAGCAGAAGAAGTTTCTGGCCGCGGTGGCGAGGGATTTGAAGGCGCATGCGGGCAGGAGCGTGGTGATTCCGGGGCTTTATCAGGATGCTTCGGTGGAATTGCTGGCGCTAGCGATTAACAACACTTTAGGCAACGCGGACAAGACGGTAATTCATGGGCAAGAGGTGGTGGATTCGCTGCTGCGTCAGTGGAGCAGTATCGAGGCTCTCGTGGCCGATCTGAATGCGGACAAGGTGGATTGGCTGGTGATTCTGCATGCCAATCCGATTTACACCGCGCCCGCAGACTTGTACTTTGCTTCAGCTTTCGATAAGGCCAAGACCGTTGCGCATCTGGGTTCGCATCTGGATGAGACAGGGCAAATCTCGCACTGGCACATTCCGTCAGCGCACTTTCTTGAGTCGTGGTCGGATGCTCGGGCCTATGACGGGACAGCCTCAATTATTCAGCCAATGATTGACCCGCTTTATGGCGGAAAGACAGCGCATCATTTCTTTCAAGCGTTGCTGGATGAACCCGGACTGAGTCCATATGAAGCAGTGCGCGAGACATGGAAGCCGGTTATCAAGGGCGATTTCGAAACAGGCTGGCGCAAGGCGCTTCATGCTGGTTGGATCGAAGGGACTTCCTTTGCGCCCAACGAGCTGGTTCCGGAAAAGATGCCCGGCATCCTTAGGGCTCCGGCTCCTTCATCGAAGGATGCGTTGGAGATTATCTTCCGTCCTGACCCGAATGTGTATGACGGGCGGTGGTCAAATGTGGGTTGGCTGCAGGAGCTGCCCAAGCCGGTCACGAATCTTAGCTGGGATAATGCGGCACTGGTCTCCGGCGCTACACTGACGAAATACGGCCTCGAAGAAGACGACATCGTTGAGCTGACGGTGCAGGGGCGCAAGGTGAATGCGCCGGTGATTGTTGTTCCCGGCCATCCGGATAATTCTGTCACGGTTCACCTGGGCTATGGGCGCTCGTTTGCCGGGCGCGTCGGCTCGGGCGCGGGCTTCAATGCTTATCTGATTCGCACCTCGGATGCGCCGTTTTATGCCGTGGGTTCGATGAAGAAGGTGGAAGGCAAGTGGGGCCTGGCGGTCACCAAGAGCCACTTCCAGGATCATCGGCCAAAGCTCTTCGGCGGCCAGGGCAACGGCAACAACTCGCTGGAAGCGGATGAGGCGATCAGCGAGCGCGGCATCATTCGCTATGCAACGCTGGATGAGTACAAAGCTGATCCCGGCTTTGCCAACGAGGGCGAGACGCACACGACGACCGACAAGAGCAACACGCTCTTCCCCAATTGGGAGTACAAGGACAATGCCTGGGGAATGTCGATCGACATGAACAGTTGCACGGGCTGCAACGCGTGCATTATCGGCTGTTACGCGGAAAACAATATTGCTGTCGTGGGCAAGCAGCAGGTGCGCATCGGGCGTAATATGCAGTGGCTCCGGATTGACACATACTTTGAAGGAGATCTAGCGGCCCCACGGGCCCACTTCCAGCCGATGGCTTGCCAGCACTGCGAGAATGCGCCCTGCGAGCAGGTTTGCCCGGTGGGCGCCACGGTGCACACGCCCGAAGGCTTGAACGCGATGGTCTACAACCGCTGCGTGGGCACGCGCTACTGCTCGAACAACTGTCCATACAAAGTTCGCAGATTTAATTTTTTGCTCTACTCGGACTTCGAGACGGAGAGTTTGAAGCTGATGCGCAACCCCGACGTGACGGTGCGCTCGCGCGGCGTGATGGAAAAATGCAGCTACTGCCTGCAGCGCATCTCGGCGGCGAAGATCGAGGCCGACAAGGAGAACCGCGCGATTCGCGACGGCGAGGTTGTGACCGCCTGCCAGCAGGCCTGCCCGGCGCAGGCGATCAGCTTCGGCAACATCAATGATAAACAGAGCAAGGTGGCGAAGTTGCAAGCCGATGAGCGCAGCTACCAGGTGCTCGCCGATCTGAATACGCGTCCGCGGACGAAGTATGTGGCCGCGGTGTTGAATCTGAATCCGGAGTTGCAGGCTGGGCCGGTGGAGCATCCGGCGAAGGGTTGATGTGAAATGCAGTGAAGCAGTGGATGAATGAAGAAGTGAACGTTTAGCAGGTTAGCGGAGCCAGGATGGCAGTCGAATTGAAAGACAACCCGAAGCTTGATCCAGCGACTGGCGAATACCGCGTCATAGCGCCGGGGCAGAGCTTCCGCTCTGTCACCGAGAAGATCACGCGCATCGTGCTCACGCCTACCACGCCACTGGGCTGGTTCGCCATCTTCGGCGTGGCCGGCGCTGTGGCGACCGCGCTGCTGGTGGCCGTGACGTGGTTGTTTCTCGTCGGCGTCGGCATCTGGGGCATCACGCAGCCGGTGGCCTGGGGTTTTGCGATTATCAACTTCGTCTGGTGGATCGGCATCGGCCACGCCGGCACGCTGATCTCGGCGATTCTGCTGCTCTTCAAGCAGGGCTGGCGCAATTCCATTAACAGATTCGCGGAGGCCATGACCATCTTCGCCGTGGTCTGCGCGGGAATGTTTCCGCTGATTCACGTGGGCCGTCCCTGGCTGGCGTACTGGATGCTGCCGGTTCCTCTCACCATGAACGTGTGGCCGCAGTTCCGCTCGCCGCTGATGTGGGACGTCTTCGCGGTCTCGACCTACGCAACGATCTCGGTGGTCTTCTGGTACATCGGCATGGTTCCCGACTTCGGCACCATGCGCGACCGCGCCGATTCGAAGTTCGCCAAGTATGCCTATGGCCTCGTCTCGCTGGGCTGGCGCGGCTCGGTGCGCCACTGGATGCGCTACGAGACGGCCTCGCTGCTGCTGGCCGGCCTGGCCACACCGCTGGTGCTCTCCGTGCATACGGTCATCAGTTTTGATTTCGCCGTGGCCGTGCTGCCCGGCTGGCACACGACGATCTTCCCGCCGTACTTTGTGGCCGGCGCGATTTATTCCGGCTTTGCCATGGTGCTTACGCTGGCCATTCCGCTGCGGAAGTTCTATCACCTGGAGAATCTGGTCACCGAGCGCCACATCGATAATATGGGCAAAGTGATGCTCGCGACCGGCTTCATTGTGGCCTATGGCTACGCGATGGAAGTCTTCATGGCCTGGTA
>PMTP01000111.1:303-9287 GCA_003167305.1 Acidobacteriaceae bacterium | reverse complement strand
GTTGCCATCGAATCCGCTCCGGGATTGGGGAGTCTCCGCACTGCGATAGACGCGATGCGCTTCTGTTGGTAAGCAGCCAAATTCTTTATGGCGGCATCATCAACCGGCGCCGAATCTTGTCATTTCCTCACTAGAACTGTCCTTCTGAGAGAACGAGCCGAAGGCGGTTGGCCCCACCGCAGGTGGTCCACCCGCTACACTAAAAAGCGATGAACGATTCTCTTTTCCCCGATCCCGCAGCCGACTCCGGCGAGTGGCTCACCGCCCACTGCGATGGCGGTTCCCGCGGCAATCCCGGCCCCTCCGGCTACGGCGCCGTCATCGAAGACGCCAAAGGCCGCGTCCTGGCCGAGCTGAGCGAGTTCGTTGGCATCCAGACCAACAACTTCGCCGAGTACTCCGGCCTCTTGGGAGTGTTGCGCTGGGCCATCGATCACGGCGCGAAGCGCCTGCGCGTCATCTCCGACTCCGAGCTGATGGTCAAGCAGATGCAGGGCAAGTACGCGGTGAAGAGCCCCATCCTCCGCCCGCTCTTTGAGGAAGCCCGCAAGCTCTCGCGCCGCCTTGAGAGCTTCGAAATGCGCCACACCCTGCGCGGCGGCAACAAAACAGCCGACCGCCTGGCCAACGAAGCGATGGATCGAGGCATGGGCAAGTCAGCGATTCCGCAGGTAGGCAAGCCCGCGGACTTCGAGGCAGCCCGCCAGCAGGTCAGCAGGCCAGCGAGTCAGCCAGTCAGCGGGTCAGCAAGTCAGCCAGCCGGCCGGATCGCAACTCCGCCCGCGCCGCGCTCCGCTCCGCAACAAGCCGCCAAACTCGCCCGCCAAATCCTCGAAGGCTATGTAAAAGACGGCGTCGTCCACCTGCTTGGAGGCGAACTTCCCGATGGCATCTTCGTAAAGATCATTCGCGAGTAACCCGGTAAAAAGTTGGGCACTCCAATAACTCTGTCATCCTGAGCGTAGCGCAGCGAAGTCGAAGGACCTGCGGTTGCTTATCGGCGGGTGCCCCACCTTCGGCGCGGCTTTGTTCTTGCGCCTAAGGTGGGATATCTATAGCTACATTTCTTAATTTATGAACTATTCCCTATTCCCTGCTTCTCACACCTTCCGTCCCAGATCATTCCTCCACGCATATCCGCCGCGCGCAATCAGATGATCGGCGCACTCCGGGCCCCAGGAACCGGCGGCGTAGTTAGGAAAGACCTCAGGCTTCTTATTTGCCCAGGCCTCCAGAACCGGCGTGAGCAGCGCCCACGTCGTCTCCACGCCGTCGCGATGCGAGAAGAGCGTCTGGTCGCCCAGCATCGCGTCCAGCAGCAGCCGCTCATAGCCATTGGCGCTCGACTTGCCAAAGGCCTCCGCATAGTCGAAGTCCATATTCACCGGGCAAACGTCCATCTCCATTGTCGTCGGAACCTTGGCGCCAAAGCGCAGCGCAATCCCCTCATCCGGCTGAATGCGAATCGTCAGCAAGTTAGGCTTGATGACCTGGCAAACCGCGCGCGAAGCCAGCCGGTCAAAAATCAAAAGCGGCGGCTGCTTGAATTGAATGCTGATCTCCGTCGCACGCTTTTGCATCCGCTTGCCCGCGCGCAGGTAGAACGGAACCCCGGCCCAGCGCCAGTTTTCAATCTCCACGCGCGCCGCTGCATAAGTCTCCGCGCCCGACTCGGGACTGACGCGCTGCTCTTCCCTGTAACTCACGACATCCTGCCCGTCTATCTGCCCGGCTCCATACTGGCCGCGCACCACATCCAGAATTGGAATCGACGGAATCGCCCGCCAGACCTTCAGCTTCTCGCGCCTTACGCTCTCCGCCTCAAAGCTCGAAGGCGGCTCCAGCGCCACCAGGCTTACTAACTCCATCACGTGATTCTGCACCACGTCGCGTAGCGCGCCCGCCTTCTCATAAAACGGCCCGCGCCCCTCCACGCCCAGCGTTTCGGCTACAGTAATTTGCACATGATCTATATAATTCCGGTTCCAGATCGGTTCGAAGATTCCATTGGCGAAGCGGAAAACTAATATATTCTGAACAGTTTCCTTGCCCAGGTAGTGATCAATGCGAAAAACCTGATCCTCGCGGAAGACGGCGTTCACCTGGCAGTTCAGCGCGCGCGCGGAATCAAGGTCATGGCCGAATGGCTTTTCAATCACCACCGCCGCAGTGCCCTGCTCCGGCTGCGCCATTCCCTGCGCGCCCAGGTTTTCAATAATCGGCGCAAAGTGCTCCGGCGCCGTCGCCAGATAATAGAGCCGCCTGCCGCCGATTCCTTTCTCCTCGGCAATGCGCACTAACTCCGTCTTCAGCTCTGCATAATCTTCCAGCACGTCAAAGCGCAGCGGAAAGTAACTAATGCGGCTGATAAAGTTATCCAGCTTCGGGTCGCCTGCCGGTAAGCCGTCGAACTCGATAATGCCGCCGCGCATATCTTCGGCAAACTCATCGCCCAGCGGCCGCCGCGCCACGCCCACGATGGCGAAATTCTCCGGCAACAGGCCCGCCTGCTCCAGATGGAAGAGCGCCGGCAGCAACTTGCGCCGGGTCAGGTCGCCCGAAGCGCCGAAGATCACCAGAATCCCCGCCTCCGGAATCCTCTCATTGCCCCGCGGAATCTGGGAAAGATCCTCCGGGCTAACGCTCATCTGCGCCGTCGCCATAACTTCCTCCAGCTAACTCGCTAAGTCCGCTACAAAACCTCAAGCCTCTCCAGCTCCAGCCGCAGCGCGTCCGCGCCCTCAAACCGGATGGCCCTCATCCCGACAGCCGCGGCACCGGCCACATTTTCCGCGCGGTCGTCGATAAACAGAATCCGCTCCGACGGCCTGCCCAAAATATCCAGCGCCCGCCGATAGATTGCCGGCTCCGGCTTGCGCAACCCCATGTAGCACGAACTCAGCGCCACCTGGAAGAGTTTGCGAAGCCCAAAGTGTGTGAAACGGTATTCGTTGGTCTCACGTGCCTCGTTGTTCAACGCGCCCAGCAGATATTTATTCGATGCCTCAAGTCTCCGCAAGATTCCCAAAGCTCCATTCGGCTGCGGCTTCGACTGGGTGAGCATGAAAGCGAAAAACTCGTCGCGAGTAAATTCGCGCGGCTCATAGAAAACAGTCGCGTCCAGGTAAGCCGCAAGCGAGATCGCGTCCCGCTCCCACGCGTCGTAGTGCGCAAGATGCATGGCCTCGAATTCCGCAAAATCGAGGTGAAAGTGTGAGAGGGCCGTGGCGCGTTCGTGCAGATCCCAGCCGTTGGTGAGCAGGACTCCGCCTACGTCAAAGAGGATCACGTCGAAGGGAAAGATCGCCGCCTCCTCATCCGCGCTGATACTTGGCCTCGATGGCCAGCACCTTCTTGAAGCGACGCTCGAACCGCTCTTCCGTGGCGATGAACTTAGCCCCGATAAACCTGTCCACCACCTCAAAGGCCAGCGCTGAACCGATGATGCGAGCGCCCAGCACGCAGACGTTCATATTGTCGTGTTCGACGCCCTGGTGCGCCGAATACGTATCGTGGCACATCCCGGCGCGAATCCCCGGAATCTTGTTAGCCGCCACGCACACCCCAACCCCCGAGCCGCAGATAAGAATCCCGCGCGGCGCCACGCTCTGCTTCAGCGCCAGACCAACTTTCTCGGCAAAGTCGGGATAGTCGTCGGGCAAGTCGGCGTTATAAGCCCCCAGGTCGATAATTTCGTGGCCGGCTTTGCCGAGATAGGCGCGAACCTGCTCTTTCAGAGAAAATCCCGCATGGTCGGATGCGATGACGAGTTTCAATGTGCTTTCCTTTCGGCGTCCAGCTGAGGGAGTGGGATCAAACCGGCGCAGGAACCAGCGAGAACTTGTAACTGGCGATACTGCCCGGAGAAGTTGAACCGGCCCCCGAAAGCTCGATCGCGCTGCCTAGCGCAACAATCGTCGGCGTGGCCGTCAGCACAGCTATCGGCGGGCCTTGAATGGACACCGTGGCGAAGGCCGGCTGGCTTTCGAGGCCCATGTTATCCGTCACCACAAGCGAGAAGGTCACCGTTCCCGAGGTGTTAGGGACGGTCACGGAAACCTTCGATGTGGGCGCGGTGACTGTGGTGGACGGGTTCGCAGACGATAACGCCACAGTTGCGCTCCCCGGACCAGAGGGCGCCGGGGTCGGGATCGGCGGAATAATGATTGAGGCGCGCGGGTCCACACCCACTGCTTTCGTGGGATTCGGAATGACTGTGGACGAATGGGTTGAATTCAGCATGTGACCTCCCGGTACTGGAATTTCAGGGCAACTCCTAAGTCGTACCTAGCCAAAATAGACCAGGCGGCGGTTGTTCCTGCCAACTCCTTATTCCTCATCTTTTCACTTCACCAGCTTCTTAGCCCGCGCCGCAATGTTCGCCGCGCTGAATCCCAACTCCGCCATGACCTTCGGCCCCGGCGCCGAGGCCCCAAAGCGATCGAGCCCAATCACCTCGCCGTCCAGGCCCACGTACTTCCACCAGCCCTGCGTCGAACCAGCCTCAACCGCCAGCTTGGGCACGCCCGCCGGTAGCACGCTGGCCTTGTACTCCGCCGATTGCTCCTCGAAGAGCTTCCAGCTTGGGAAGCTGACCACCCGCGCCTGGATTCCCTCGTCGGCGAGCAGCTTGGAAGCCTCCAGGCAGGGCCAAACCTCNNTCACCCCAGCATACAAGTCGTGCACCGCCGGGTCGATTACCGGCAGATTCTGCCGGGTCAGCGCGAAGAAACATGGCCCCTTGCGTTCCAGGGCCAGCCGCCAGGCCGCCGCCGTCTCGTTGGCGTCCGCGGGCCGGAAGTCTGTCAGCCCCGGAACCGCGCGCAAGCCCATCAACTGCTCGATCGGCTGATGCGTCGGCCCATCCTCGCCCAAAGCAATCGTGTCATGGGTAAAGACGAACAGCGAATGCACTTGCATCAGCGCCGCCAGCCGTATCGCCGGCTTGGCGTAATCGGAGAAGACGAAGAATGTGGAACCAAAGGGAATCAGCCCGCCATGCGCGGCNNCCCCCGGCTGGAAGATCGTCCGTGTCGAAGAGGTCAAGTCAGCCGCTCCGCCAAAAAGCTCCGGCACTTGCCTGGCAAGCGCATTCATAATCACGCCGCCGGCGTTGCGTGTAGCAATCGCCTTATCCGTCGGGAAGCTGGGAATCGCCTTCTCCCATCCGGCCTTGAGTTCGCCCTTCTGGGTGCGCTCAAACTCCGCCGCCAGCTCCGGATTAGCTTCCGTGTAACCGGCAAAGAGCTTCTTCCACTCCGCTTCCAAACCCGCACCGCGCTCGACGGCCTCACGCCAATTCTTGAGCGCCTCATCGGGCAGGATAAAGCTCTGATCTTCGGGAAAACCGAAGAATTTCTTCGTTGCCACCACGGCCTCCGCGCCCAGAGCCTCGCCATGCGCCTTGTTCGAACCCGCTTTGGGGCTGCCATAGCCGATAATCGTACGCACCGCAATGATCGACGGCCTGCCGGTCTCGGCCTTCGCCGCTTCAATCGCCGCTTCAATCGCCGCCAGATCGTTGCCGTCCGCCACCCGCTGCACATGCCAGTGATAGGCCTCGAAGCGCTTCAGGGCGTCATCGGTATAGCTCAGGCTGGTCGGCCCGTCCAGCGAAATCAAATTATCGTCGTAAAGAAAAATCAACTTGCCCAGAGCCAGCGTTCCGGCCAGCGAGGCCGCCTCGTGCGAGACGCCTTCCATCAGGTCGCCGTCGCCCAGCATCGCATACGTGTGGTGATCCACCACCTCAAAGCCCGGCCGGTTGTAGACGGCGGCCAGATGCTTCTCCGCCATCGCCATGCCAACGGCCATCGCAATCCCCTGACCCAGCGGCCCGCTGGTCACCTCCACGCCGTCCGTGTGGCCGCGCTCCGGATGCCCCGGCGTCCGCGAACCCCACTGCCGGAAGCTCTTCAAATCCTCCAGCGTCAGGTCGTAGCCGGTCAGAAACAGCGTCCCGTAAAGCAGCGCCGAGGCGTGCCCATTCGACAGCACAAAGCGGTCGCGATCCGCCCACTTCGAGTGCGCCGGGTTGTGCTTCATCAGCTTGTGGAAGAGCAGGTAGGCCATGGGCGCGCAGCCCAGCGGTGCGCCGGGATGGCCGCTATTGGCCTTCTGCACAGTGTCCACGGCCAGCAGCCGCAGTGTGTCAATGGACAGTTGATCAAGGGAGGATTGCGTAAGCGTGGATGTCATGCCTATATTGTACCCAAAGGCGGTGGCCAGTTACGATTTTGCCGCCTCCGCCCCCGCCGCCTTCTTCTCTTCATTTGCCTTGCGCGTCTCATGAGCCTTGCGGCTCCACTCCTCCGCCTTGGCTACATCCTCCGTGCGCGCCGCTTCGTTGCCAAAGTCCAGGTCCGCCTTGCGCAGGTATGCCAGATTCAAATAAGCCATCGCATCGGCGTAATCCGGCCGGTTCTCTACCGCCTGATTGAGATAACGGAGCGACTCCTCGATCAGCGCGCCATTCTGCGTCTTGATTGCCGCCATTACCGCCGCCGGAGCCTTGGCGTTGCCCATGCCGTCGTCCTTGAGGCCGGCTTGCGTCAGCGCTGCCTGCGCAGTCTGATGTGCCTCCATCCAGTCGATCACGCCAATTGAATAGGCCGCCTCGGCATCCTTCGCATCCTCGGCCAGCACCTTCTTCTGCCACTCTTTGGCCTCGTCCAGCTTCTTGATGCTGAATTCAATGCGAGCAATCTGTTTCTCAGCCGTTACTGTGCGCCAATGTGCGAACGAAGGCGTGGGCGAAGGATCACGAAAAGGCATATCCAGAATTCCTTGATAGACGCTGATGGCCTGTTGCGCGATCTTCAGATTCTCCGGCGTTTCCACTCCGGACACCACCTTCCGCGACAGCGCTTCACCCAGTTCCATTCTGGGCGAAATATCTTGAGGTACCAACAGAATCGCTTTCTGGAAATGGCGGATCGCCTCATCCAGATCGCCGCTTTTGTACGCCGCCATACCAATACGCAACTCGTCATTTTCCTGGTTAATCGGACGCCAAACATTCTGAGATGAGTTGTCATCAGCAATTTGTTGTCCAGCGGCAAGGAAAGAAAAAGTCGTGGGGATCGCAAGGCCGACAACCACAACCTTCAGAAAGAGGACGAAATTTCGGGAAATATTCATATTCACCTCGAATGGCACCTCTGAGTGCATTCATTTGACGGGTTCATTGTAATCCGGTTACGCACTTCTGGAGACATTTTTTCTTGCGCGGTAAACCATCTCTGCGAACTTTCCCGCACCTTAGTGCCTCCTCCAGCATCCATTCAATGTACGGCTCTGCTGAGGATTGACAAGCGCAGCATCGCCCCGCCGCTCCCGCCCGGCCAAAGAGGCCAAGGCACGAGCCCCAACGCAACAAAGCACGAAACACCCACGACGAAGGAGATTTCCCTTTATGCCTTACGAACTCGCACCGCTGCCTTACGACTACGCCGCCCTCGAACCGTTCATCGACACCGAGACGATGAAGATTCACCATGACAAGCACCACCAGGCGTACATCAACAACCTCAATGCGCTGCTCGCCAACCACCCCGAGCTGGCCGCCAAGCCCATCGACGACCTCGTCCGCGATCTGGCACAGGTTCCCGAAGAGATTCGCACTGGCGTCAAAAATAACGCCGGTGGCCACGCCAATCACACTGTATTTTGGAAGCTGATGGGTCCGGTCGGCTCCGACGGCATCGGCGGCACGCCCTCCGGCCCCATTGCCGCCCAGATCACCGCTGATTTCGGCGACTTCGAGGCCTTCAAGAAGACCTTCAACGAGACCACCGCCAAGCAATTCGGCTCCGGCTGGGGCTGGCTGGTCTTCACCGGCGGCAAGCTCAAGGTCGTCACTTCTCCCAACCAGGACTCGCCCCTCACCCAGGGCCACTATCCCATCCTGCTCAACGACATCTGGGAGCATGCCTACTATCTCAAGTACCAGAACCGCCGCCCCGACTATCTCGCTGCCTGGTGGAACGTTGTCAACTGGCACGAAGTCAACCGCCGCTTTGCCGTAGCCAAAGGCTGAAGAGCAGGGGTCTGGGAACAGGGAACCCCGGCGCAAGTGCTGCATTGACGGGTATGGGCAGATTGGCCGGGGTTTCAACCCCGGCGCAACCCATCCAGCCTTTTTTGAAGACCATCGCGAGGCTATACATCACTCTATTAACTTTTGCTCTGAACAGAACCATGAAGCAGAGTGGCTTATGAAAGAAGCCGCTTCTCAATTAAGCCGCCAGAGTTCTCAAACTCGCCGACGCTTCCCGCTGCGGCATGAGTACAGGAATATGAACGGTGGAGACGCATACAGACTGGTGCTCTTCCAGTTCGTAGCGGGCGCGCTCCATTTCGACATTCATCTGGGCAGCAAGCTTGGTGCTGACCCGATAACACGCCGAAGAACGTGCCTCGATGCACTCACTGAGTCGGGCTAGATAAGCTTGTTCCAAACTTGCGCAGATTAAGCAGCCCATACCTGCCCCCTCCAGTTTTTTCACCAGCACAGCCGTGGCTGAAGTTATGCAGCATCAAGCAGGAAATCCATAATACTGGGTTGACTTTTGCGGTTCCTTGGCCCCGGCTCCATACCGGCCTGCCCGCCCGATCATGGCAATGAACAGGCTGGAGTTAGAATGTTCCAGCATGAAGTCTTCGGCAAAAGTCGACTTCCTCTCGCTCGCTCCTTCCAGTTTGGTCCCGGATGAATTGCTGTGATCGGCCTCTGCCGCCGGCCTGAACGAATTGTGACTCTTCTTCCGGCCAGCCGATAGACAATCCCTTGCTTCGCATTCCTTGAGGTGGCCCATATCGTATCTCCAATCGCTTGGTTGCTTGTTCCAGCATGCTCGCCACGAACAAAATTCGAAAGGCCCGCGGCAAAAAGAAAGTAACTTGATTGCTTCAATCAAAGCCTGCCCGGAATAACTCACACCTCTCCTGTGCCGTGGCATGAGAACTTTCCAAGGCGGCAACAG
>PMTP01000111.1:0-280 GCA_003167305.1 Acidobacteriaceae bacterium | reverse complement strand
GTGTCAAGCAGTATTCTGTGAATTTTCCGCTAAGGCATCCCGTCGCGCCCGTTCCGCAGGAAGAACCTTCTGCCTGCCATCTTATTCCATAGCTGTACTTTAGTAGATAGGCTGGTGGGCAGTTCCACCCTTGCTGGACGCGACGCGGCCGGAAGGGCGCCGGAACCGGCCGCTCTGCTCGAAGCAGAAGTCGGGCGCAGTTTCCAATCCTTTCCGCGCCGCGGCATTGCAGCCTCCTAGGGCCAGTTCACATTACCCCGGTGGGCGGCGACGGGAGCCA
>PMTP01000098.1 GCA_003167305.1 Acidobacteriaceae bacterium | reverse complement strand
TGGTTCGGGACCAGGGGGCGGAGGTTCAAATCCTCTCTCCCCGACCATTTTGTCAATAGCTTGCAGACGAGCGATCCCGGCCTCCGGGGATGAGTCCCTGTGTTCTGTTGCCGGAAGGTGCGTCAATATTGGATTTTTCGCCGCATCCTGGATGCAGCACCATCTACAAGAATATCTACTGTCGGAAATATGAATCCGTTTCACACGCGGACAGACAAGAAGAGCACGCTGCGCATCTGTTTGAATTGACATAAGATCGGCATTTTGGCAAAGGACAGCTGGCTGATTCTTTCGGCCGGGAATATCACTGTCAACAAATGCAATTCACAGGCGCCTCGGACGGAACCTGAGACTCCCATCAGATCAGATTAGCTCCGTCCGTCCGGTGATCCCCAGTTCCTTCACGATCTTGCCCACATCCTGCGAGTGGTCGCGATGGGCGATCAGCAGCGCGTCCCCGGTGTTGACGATGACCAGGTTCTTCACGCCAACCAGAGCAACGAACTTGTTCGGACTGTAGACGTAGTTGTTCACCGCGTCCAGAGCCATGTGGCCCTTCGTGTCGGTCACGTTGCCCTCGGCGTCTCCGCGCAGGCGCGTCTCAATCTGGTACTCGTAGAGCGAGGCCCATGAACCCAGATCGTTCCAACTAAACTCGGCGGGGATGCAGTAGAGGTGGGAGAGGTGCTCGCCCTTGGCCGAGCGCGGCTCCAGCACAGCATAGTCCACGCTGATGTTCTCGCACTTGGGATAGACTTCGCGGAAGACCTCCTCAAACTCCGGCGTGCCGGAGGCGGCGGCGATCCGTTCCAGCAGCGGAGCGGTCTCCGGCAGGTGCTCGCGGACCGCATTGGCCAGCGTCCGCGCCGACCACAAAAACATCCCCGAGTTCCAGTAGTAGTTGCCCGCGGCGACGAACTCCTCGGCCCTGTTCTGGTTGGGCTTTTCGATAAAGCGGCGAACGTGCAGCGCGGAGTCGTCCCGGGTGAAGTCAGTGGTCTCGATGTAGCCGTAGCCGGTCTCGGCGCGGGTGGGCTCAATGCCGAGCACGACGATGTTCTCTCCGGCTTGAGCCACCGCGATGCCTTTTTGCAGCGCCTTGAGGAAGCGCGGCTCGTCGGCTATCACGTGGTCAGAGGGAAAGATGCCCAGCACCGCGTCGGGGTTCTGGCGCTCGATCAGGAAGGCGGCCAGCCCGCAGGCCGGGGCGGTGTTGCGCGCCACCGGCTCCTGAATGATCTGGCTGGCGGGCACGCCCTCCAACTGATCGGCGATCTCGTGGGCCAGGTATTCGTTGGTAATGACCCAGATCTGCTCCGGAGTGGCAATGGGCTTGAGCCGCTCAACGGTCTGCTGAATCATCGAGCGCTCGCCGTCCAGGGCGAGAACCTGCTTGGCGTGGGCGCGGCGGCTGCGGGGCCAGAAGCGCGTACCGCTGCCTCCGGCTAGAATTACAGGGCGAAAATCCATAGGTTTTGGCATCGAAAACACATCCTACCCGACAAACGATACGTTTGCACAGAGGGAAATCATTTTTTTGTTGAGGACATACGCAATCGCGTGGCGCCGCGTTGAAAGGAGAGGGTTTGCCCATCTCACGATGCAAAACGGCGCGCGCGCCAACGCAAGTTGCAAGGCCCGACTAGCTCAGTTTGCCCAGGAATTCTCCCATGCGGCGCGTCCCCTCGTCGATATTCTGCCTGCTCACCGGGTAGGAGATGCGAATGTGCTCGGCGGTGCCGAAGGCCTCGCCCGGCACACTGACGACGTGGGCCTCGTGGAGCAGTCGCGTGGCCAGCTCGGTCGCCGTTTTTATGCCGCCCTTGCCCAGATAGGCGCTGATGTTGGGGTAGACGTAGAAGGCGCCTTCGGGCTTGGTGCAGGTAACGCCGGGGATGGCCGTCACCTTGGCCAGCATATGGTCGCGCAGGTCGATGAACGCGGCGCGGAACTCCGTGACGCACTCCTGCGAGCTGGTCAGAGCCGCGACGGCGGCCTTCTGCACAAAGCTGGTGGCATTCGACGTGCTCTGCGATTGCAGCTTGCTGAGGTTGGCCGTCACGGCCTTGGGAGCCAGCGCAAAGCCGGCTCTCCAGCCGGTCATCGCATAAGTTTTTGACAGCGAGCCGAGGATGACAATGTGCTCCTTGGCCCAGGTGAACGAGCCCCCGCTGACCGGCTTGCCGGCATAGTTCAGGTAGGCGTAGCACTCGTCGAGCAGCAGGAAAATCCCGCGCTCGTGGGCCAGATGAACAATCCGCTCCAGATCCTCGGCGGAGACCACTGAGCCGGAGGGGTTCGACGGCGTATTCAGGATGATCGCCTTGGTCTTGGGCGTGATCGCCTTCTCGATGGCGTCCGCCGTGATGCGGAAGTTCTCCGCCTCCTTGGTCTCCAGGAAGACGACCTTGCCGCCCGCGTACTGGATGATGTCCTTGAAGCTGACCCAGTAGGGGACAGGCAGGATCACCTCGTCGCCGTGATCGACGAGGATCTGGACGGCGTTGAAGAGCGCCAGCTTGCCGCCGGTGGTGAAGATGGCCTCGTCGATCGCATAGTCGGAGCCGAAGTCGGCGGCGTGGCGATCCACGATGGCCTTGCGCACGTCGGGAATGCCGGGCACGACGGTGTAGCGCGAGAAGTTGGCCTCGATGGCCGCAATGGCCGCGTCCTTGATGTGGCGCGGGGTGGGGAAGTGCGGCTCGCCCGCGCCGAAATCGACGAGGTTTGCGCCCTGGGCGCGCAGCTTGGCGGCCTCTGCGGCCACGGCCATGGTGGCGGAGACCTCGATCCGGCCAATGCGGTCGGCAAATATCTTGGGAGAAGAACTTGCGGTCGTCATCATACTTCTATTTTTACAGATTTTTCGGTGAATGAATAGGTGCTTCAGAGTCGAGGACCAGCAAAGGATGCGATAATTGCATCGATCTGATTACAGGCTGGATTGAATCATGCAAGCATCCGCCCAACTCGCGCACCACCTGCTGGACGCCGCTTCCAGACTGCTCTTTCGTCCGGAACTTATTTGGCCAGTCATTGCGGCGGTTCTTGGATTCAACGCTCGTTGGATTCGCAAGAGACGAAGTTTGGCGAAAAAGAGAACTACTTCGCGTGCCGTGCGTGGCTGGCTCGCTGTTTCGGCTGTGATCGATGTGGTCAGCGTCGCCGAGCACTTGGATTCCGATGGCAGGAAATTCTATCTTGCCGCGCTCACTTACTTTTACCGGCGTCCCGATCTCGAGATGGGAGATTATCAGCGCGAGTTTCCACTGAAAGCTACAGCTCAGGAATGGGTGAAACAATTCAAGGGCCGCTCGGTGATTGTCCACGTGAATCCGAAGAATCCCGCAGATTCGTTTCTGCTGGAGAGCGACCTGGAGGGTTTGGAAACGCATCAGATTCCCACCCTGGAAATGCCCGTACAGCTCGCTTCAGTCCCGGCGTTATCGCATGGCAGCCGGTTCCTCACTGCGCTTGGCGAGCAGATCAGCATTGCAGGGCTGGCAGCAAGCGGAGTGCTGCTGGCAATGAGCATTGTGAGCGGCGGCAGGAAATGTCCCCACTGGCTTTTATGGACTGGCGGAGGGATGCTGGCCATCTCCATCGTGATGATGATTGTCGTGCAATTTCAATGTCGAGGCGATGAGTCGGCCAAGTTTCTGGTGCGCAGCTATAGGCAATGGACTCCGCCCTGGATGCTCTGGAGTTTGAAGCTCTCATGGGCTGTTTTTTTCGTTTTATGGTTTATGGACCGCATCCGCGCCGATCTGCCTTGGGCCGTGCAGTTGTGGCTGAACAGGGTGGAGCCGCACCTTCCGTATTTTCTCGGCTTCTTGGGCTTTCTGGCCATGGCCTCCTTCCACACGGCTGTCCAGCACTCCCAGGAGCAGGTTCGGCTGCCAGTGAGCGCATGAGGTACGGGATTCACCCTCAGCTCGCCCCGATCCGNNAAGACGGTCTCGATCTCCGGGGCCAGCCGCCGGTTCATCAGCGCCATCTGGAACTCGTACTCGTAGTCGCTGATGGCGCGGATGCCGCGCAGGATCGCCGAGGCGCCCTGCTGGCGTGCAAATTCCACCGTCAGCCCGTCGAAGGTGGCCACTGAGACGTTGCCCAGAGCGCTGGTCGATTCCTTCAGCATCTCCACACGCTCCTCGACAGTGAAGAGGGGATCTTTCCCCGGATTGTTGAGGATGGCGACGATGAGGTGGTCAAAGAGCTTGGCGCCGCGCTGGATCAGGTCGATGTGACCGTTGGTCGGCGGGTCGAAGGTGCCGGGATAAAGGGCGCTTACGCTCATGGAAGCTCTCAAGTGATTCTAGCAGCGCGGCGAACCGGTTACCGCTGCAGCAGATCGATGGGCTGGGTGAAGTCGGTGACGCGAATCTGCCGGGCGAGGGCGGGGTGCTGGCGCTGCAGGGCTAAAAACATCTCCCAGGCGACGCGGCGGTAGCTGAAGTGGCCGGCGGGGCCAGAGCGCAGTTCGATGATGTATTGGGCTTCGGCGAAGTCCATCTTGAAGAGCGAGCGAATGCGCGTGGCCAGCGGCAGCAGGTAAAGTGCGGACTGGGCGGCTTCAGAAGCGGCGCTGGCCGCAATCCGCGCGCTGGCGGCGTGGGCCTGGCCGATGGCGGATTGAAATTCGGCCAGGACGCCGGCCTCGGAGAGGATGTTTACGTCTGGGCCAAGGTCGCCTGACGTGGGAGTCTCGTAGCCGTGCAGCGCCGTGAAGGGCTGGATGATCTGTGTGCAGCGGCGATGGCGGTGCATATCGCGGAAGCCGCCGATGTCCATCAGAATGTCAAAGCGCAGGGCCGCTCCGGCGTGGAAGGCGCGTAGCGCTTCGTCGTGCTTGCCGCGGTGGCGCAATCCTATTTCGACGATCTCCGATACGCGAGAGGCTGGAAGCCCGGCGACCAGGTCGCGAATCTGCCGGTAGGGGTGATGGCTGGCCGAGTAAAGCAGCGTCGAAGCCAGTTCGACTTCCAGCGATTCCGTGCGCTCGACCAGGTCCACCACCGGCGCCATTGCGTGGGGCAGGCCATCGAGTATTTCGGTGGCAGCATGAGCCAAATCCAAGCGGGTCTGGATCTCGTAGTCGTTGGGCTGGGCGTACTTGACCAGCGTGGGAGCGCTGCGAACCTCGCGAGTGAGCAGTTGCGCGGCCTCGGCGGCGAACTCCGAATCCTTCGCGGCGATTTTTTCCACCAGCGCGGCGCCGGCGTGGCCGTTCACGTTCCAGGCGGGGCCGATGGCGGCTTCGCGCAGCTTGGCTCCCAGGTCGCGCACCTCGGCCGCGGGGTGGGAGAGCAGGCG